>JBEIEK010000212.1:0-10536 GCA_040382995.1 Planctomycetaceae bacterium | reverse complement strand
GGTGTCCTTAACACCGTTTCACCATCCCAGCTTCGCCCTCCCGGCACCTCCAACTGCCAGAAAGTCAACGCCATTGGGACGTCGCCCTCCGTGCGGCAGATTCCGCTGAACCCAGCCGACGGCAAACACTGTTTTTCAGCCGCCAGCTCCCCGCTGGTGGATTGATCTTGCTTCGCCGAACGATTTCTTCTTAGTCTCATCTGCAGAACCACCTCGCCTGCTGCAGCCCGCCTGTGTGCTGGCTCTCTATCTCTGAAAGACTCCAATGTTTCGCCGCAATCGCTCACGCCGTCATGCTGCTGCCCCCGCCCTGACTGTTGACGTGCAGACGCTGGAGCAGCGACAACTGCTCGCCGCCGCCATCGCGCCCAGCGCCGAGCCGGAGGTGACCATTGCGTCCACTCAGCCACCAATCACCATCATGCCTCAGGTGTTTGTGATGCCGACGGCAGCTGGTACGGTGAGTGTGGGGGTTTCGCGTTCCGGCGAGATCACCATCAATGGTGATGCGTTCGATAACTTTGTGGTGGTGGACATCGAAGCTGGAAAACTGCAGGTGAGCGGCTGGAAGACCGGTACGAAGTTTCGCACGATCGGTGGCAGTCTGCCAACCGACTCGATCAGCCTGCCACTGCCTTCACAGATTCGCAGCCTTGCGGTCAATCTGCGCGGGGGCAACGACAGTTTGCGCGTCCGCTTCCAGAGTGACACGCAGATTACACGTGACTTCAGCGTGGTGCTGGGGGACGGTCAGGATTTCCTGGACATCGCCAGCTTTGGTGCAGACGTGCGGATTGGCCATGACGCCACCATTGAATTGGGCAACGGCAGCGATCGTGGTGTGATGACACTGCAGAACGGCGGCAGTTTCATGGTGACGCGGGATCTGAACGTACGCACCGGAAGCGGTGCTGACAGTTTGCTGGTCATTGACTACGACACCGTTCCGGCCGAGTCATTGGAGTTCCCGGAAACACTGAAACAGATTCCCAACACCACTCAGCAGGCTCAGTCCCAGCCGGTCCGGGCAGGGCGGGACATTCTGGTGGATCTGGGAGGTGGCGATGACCAGCTCACGCTGCTTGCTGCGGAAGCCGGTCGCGATATTACGATCAATGCGTTTCTCGGTTCCGACGCGACCGCTGTGGGTAATGTTCGCGCCGGGCGCGGTCTGCTCATGAACGACATCGAATCGCAGCTGCTGCAAAACGTGACTGTGGTGGGCACGCTGACGATGCGCACAGGGAGTGGTTCCAGCCGCACGGTTGCTGACCAGCTGCAGCTGGGGCGACTTGACGCAGTGCTCGGCGGCAGCAGCGACAAGTTCGCCCTCGGTGAAAACGTAAACGTGCGGCTGTCCAGCGTGGTCAACGGCGGTGGTGGCAGCAACCTGATGTACTCGGGGAAGCTTCAGCCGCGGATCAGTTTCCGCAGACTGGTCCCCGGACTCCGACCCGAAGACACCCTGCAGATCCTCTCTGGCCTGCTCAGCAGCGTGCCGCGTCCGACGTGGTCGATTCAGGCCATTTCCGAACCGGTGTGGCCGATGCGCCCCGTGATCATTCCAATGGCATGAAGCGAGGCTGCCAGTGACCTTCCACGCACACCTGTTCGGTGAACATCTGCAGAGGCCTGACCCACAGCGAACGATCGCCGTAGTCAGTGCGATAGACGACGAGCAGTTCTTCGGTCTCTGAATGCCTTGCCACACCAAGGACGATGTAATCTCGGCCTTTGTAGTGACGATAGCGTCCAGGTGCCAGCTCGGGGACATCGGCGGACATTCAGGGTGAGCTTTCCGATTCGGCTTCGAGGAACGGGTCGAAGGACATACCCGGCTCGTCTTCCGCTGCGGCCGTGACTGCGGAGCCTGTGGTAGTTGGTGGCGGTGCGGCTGACGTGGTTGTGGAAGCAGAGGAGCTGTTCGGTTTTCTGATCCACGGAGCATCGAGGCTGTCGAGCGGAGTGGTGGCGGTGGGCGCGGTGCCTGCGGCGGGGCTGGTGATGCCGGCCTTCGCTGCGGCGGCATTCTGTACCTGCTCCAGCAGTTGTCGGGCGGATTTCTCCAGTTCTGCAGCGGCGCGACTGCCGGAGGCGGCCATAGGCGCTGGAGGTGAGCCGGACTTGCCGGAAACGTCGCCGAAGATTTGCCGCTCCACATCCTCCGCATCCTGCAGCAGTCGCGAAGCAACCGCTGCGGCGCCGGCAGCGAGTCCATTGCGGACGTCGGCGTCGGAGAATCGTGACGTGCGGGGGCCCTGGGTTGGCTGCGGGGGCTGTGGTTGCTGTTGAGCCGGCGACGGGGTTGGTCGAGCGGCCGCGGCAGCCAGGGAATCTACAGCCTGCGGTGCCGGGGAACTGCGGAAGGGATCTGCTGGTGCCTCGCTGCGCGGAGTTGATCGGACATCGGGCGGGGCGGCCGCGGCAGTCCGGGCCTCCGGCGGCATGGGAATCAGTCCGCCCTGGGGTTCTGCTGGGTCTTCGTGGTCCAGATCAAGTGCATCTGCGGGGCTGGAATCGGAAAGCGAGAATTGTTCGAGCGTGTTTTTTGCGATGGCGACGGCGCCCGAGCGGATGGCATGGTCGGAGGGGCGATCTGCGGGCTCCGCGCGACCTTCGCGGAAGCGATTCAGGACCCCGCGGAGTTCATTGAGTGTAGCAGCGGACTCAGAGACTTCTTCCTGCAGCGGGATGCGGACGGAATCGGCGATCAGGTCTGTGGCGCCTGCAGCCATGGCAGCGCGGGCCAGTTCGAGGCGATCTGTCCACTGGGACGGGGTCCAGGTACGCACGTCTGCCCATGCCAGAGCGAGGGAGTGCTGGGGGGTTCTGGGGAGCACTCGGACGCCGGATTCGGAGCGCACGACGTGGTACTGCAGGGCGAAGAACATGGCCGCCGCTCCTACGGCCGCCCCGGTAAGAAATGGACGAGTTTTGCTCACGGAACCCAATCCTCGAGCCAATACATGGACACGACATCCAACGCCGGATGCAACCTACCACGGCGACTGCAGTGCAACTTTGATGCTTTTCTGAAACAGAGGGATTTTTGTTTGAAAGGGGTGGGTGCGGGTGGAACAGATTCCGTGGGTCTCAGAACCGTTACATTCCACCTCCGCGGAGCAATTTCCCCTGGATTTTCATTGACGACGGCAGCCGGTCGTGGGATAATTTCGCATCGCGGTACTTCCGGGGCGGGCCCAGGTCTTTGGGTAGTGCGCGTTCATGAATGCTTCTTCCATCGTTCGGCAAACCATTTTGCGCCTCGCGGGACTGTCAGTCGCCTGCCTGGGTTGCATTGCCGTTGTCTTTGCGGATGAACCAGCTTCGCGTCCGCTGGTCCCCCCTGATGGTGGCGACCTGAACGATCTGGCTGTTCATCCCCACGCACCGCTGGTGGTTCGTTCTCGCCCGGTGATCGAACGTCTGCCGGTGCAGGTGATCGAACCGGTGGATCTGCAGGTGGCTCAGACAGGGCACATTTACGTGGCCGATTCCGGAGCACAGTGCATCTTCCGGCTGGACCCGTTTTCCAGGGTCAGTCTGCATTCCCGCGATCTGGCGGGCCTGCGTCGAATTTGCCTGGATTCAGATGAATCCGTCTACGCTCTGACCGCCAGCTCTGGCGAATGTTCCATTCATCAGATCACACCGGAAGGTCGGCGGCTGCTCCTGCACACGCTGCCATTTCCCGCCCAAAGTTTCGCACGGTTCGGCACCACAGACTGGCTGGTAGCAGACGGTGGAAACATCTGGTCAATCAATTCCGAGGCAGACCGTTCGCTGATCTTCAGGTCCTCCGTTGCGGTACTGGATCTGTGCACGGACGCCGGTGGTGGCATTGCGGCACTGCTGTCTGATGGCCAGGTGCTGAAGATTGGTGCGGCCGGAAATGCTCAGATTGCCGGCTTTGCCCCCGGCTCCCCGAAACGCGTCATCTGCCGGGCCGACGGCCAGCTGGTGGTGCTTGCCGACGCCTCCCTGGCCCGCAACGGTGCGGCCGCACCGCTCCCGCGTGGGCTCTATGCTCTTTCCAAATCCGCCCCGGCTGCGGAACCAGACGCAATTGCCCATCTCCCCGAGGGTACCGAGGCTGCCGGTTTTGACTCACTGGGCAATCTGTGCCTCGCCAATCCTCAACTTCGGGCAGTCACAAAGGTCACCAGCCGATTTCGTATTCCCTGCCCCCATTGCCGCGAATCTGTGCTGATGATCTTCGACGCCAACGCTCAGCCCGCCAACATCGGGGGATTTTGAACAACCGGTCTTTCGTCGCTTCATCCCAGGAAATCGCCAACAATCGGTCGCCCCGAACTTGTCTCATTCGCATTCCCCGCCTATCATTCCGCCCGCCCGCTCGGGCAGATAGCTCAGTTGGTAGAGCACAGGACTGAAAATCCTGGTGTCGGGGGTTCGATTCCCCCTCTGCCCATTTTTCTCCCCAAATCAATGCAAACCCCGCAGAACCAACGTTCTGTGGGGTTTCTTCATTGACGGGGTCAGGAATGATCTGGCGACCTTTACAACGGAAACGTTCTCCATGCGTCCCTGGATTCTCGCTGAAACCAACTATCACCACGTGCAGGGCTGCGATTACCAGGTGGCCGTGCTGCCAATGGGGGCTACCGAGCCTCACAATCTGCACCTGCCTTACGGCACGGATACTTTTCAGGCAGAGACCATCGCCAGTCGCGCCTGTGAAGCCGCCTGGCAGCAGGGTGCGCGAGTGGTGATGCTGCCGCCCATTCCTTATGGAACGGAAACCAACCAGCACCGCTGCCGGCTTTCGATGAACGTCAACCCCACAACGCTTGGCCTGCTGATCCGTGACCTTGTGGATTCGCTGCAGGGGCATGGGATTCAGCGTCTGCTGATTCTCAACAGTCACGGTGGCAACGAATTCAAACCGCTGCTGCGGGAATTGTTTGGCCGGACCAGTGTGCAGCTGTTTCTCTGCGACTGGTTTCGCGGGCTGACGGCTGATGTGCGGTCCCGGATTTTTTCCGCCACGGACGACCATGCGGGCGAAGTGGAAACTTCGCTGGGACTTGCCTTTTTCCCTCAATTCGTCCGCACCAACTCCGATGGCACACTCGCCGCAGACGAGGGCGCTGTGCGACTTACGCGATTTGACGCCGTCAACCAGGGCTGGGTCTCGATCACCCGCCCCTGGCATCTGCTCACCACCAACACCGGTTCCGGCAATCCTCACGGCGCAACAGCAGACAAGGGGCGGCAGCTGATGGACATCATGGTCCAGCGACTCTCCGGGTTTCTCGTGCAGCTGTCCGGCTCGACCATCGATGCCGGCTTCCCGTTCTGAATACGTCGTCAGGGACAACTCATGAAATGGATCGCTGCGGATAACAGTCCACTGACACCGGCATCTCACGAAGATCCCCGGGCCCCCGGAGTGCTCAAACGGGTGATCGCCATCCGCGAGGATTTCCAGGCAGGTCACGTCCAGATGCTCAACTGGGCCGTGCTGCCAGGGCACCAGTCATTCCGACGGCATCTGCATCAGGACATGCAGGAAGTGTTTGTGCTGATCCGTGGTCACGTTGAAATGCGGGTGGCATCGCAGCGGCGCGACATGCAGCCGGGCGACACGGTGATTGTCGACGCGGGTGAGGTGCATCAGATGACCAACCTCACCGATGAGCCGGCCGAGTATCTGGTGTTTGGAATCTCTTCAGGACGTGGTGGCCGAACAATTGTTGTCCCTGATCAGCAGGATCCCGTGCCATGATCATCAAGCTTGGTAACTGCCGTATGGAGCTGGTGCAGGGGGACATCACTCGCCAGCAGGTGGACGCCATCGTGAACGCGGCCAATAGTCAGCTATCCGGTGGCGGTGGTGTGGACGGGGCAATTCACCGCGCGGGCGGTCCGGACATACTGCAGGAAACGTCTGAGAAATATCCGGCTGGCTGTCCTGCAGGAAGTGCGGTGGTCAGCGGTGCCGGCCAACTGTCGGCGAAATACATTTTTCACGCCGTTGGTCCGATCTGGCGTGGGGGTCGCCACGGCGAACCTGAGCAACTGGCGGCGGCCTGCCGGGCCTGTCTCTTTCACGCGGTGCAGCTTGATTGCCAGTCGCTGGCGCTGCCCGCGATCAGCTGCGGCGCCTACGGTTATCCGCTCGATCTGGCCGCAAACAATCTCGTCAAGACCACCATGGACTTTGTCCGCTGGCATCACAAGCCTCCGCTGGTGCGATTTGTGCTGTTTGACGAGGGCACATGGAGTGCGTTTGCGAGGGCTGTGGAGGAGGTTGTGCCGCGATGATTCGCTGCGAAATTCGGCGGGTGCAGGCATCCGACGGTCGGCAGTTGGCCTTCCGCCACTGGCCCTCCGCCGAATGCCGCGGAATCGTGCTGGCAGTGCACGGCATCCAAAGTCATTCGGGATGGTACGGTTATTCTTCAGAGCGGCTGGCAGAGGCGGGGTTCGACGTGTATTTCGCGGACCGTCGCGGCTCGGGACTCAACGGCCGGGGTCGCGGTCATGCGGAACATGGCCTGCAGCTGATTCATGACCTGCGAACGCTCCGCCGCACAGCCCTGGCCGAACACCCCGCGAAGACGCCCCTGCATCTGCTGGGACTCAGCTGGGGAGGCAAAATCGCCGCCGCCACTGCCGCCATGTTCCCCGACGAATTCAGCCGCCTGGTACTCCTTTATCCGGGGCTCTTTCCCAGACTGCAGCCCACGTGGCGACAGCGTCTGCAACTGCGACTGGCCCGACAGTTCGAGGTTGTGCGGCCATACATCCCGATTCCACTGGAAGATCCGGCCCTGTTCTCGGCGGACCGCACCTTTCAGGACTTCATTGCCGATGATCCGCTGGCGTTGCACACCGTGTCCAGTTCACTCATCAACGCCGGCCGGGATCTGGATGACATTGTTAAGCACGAATTTTCAAACTTCACGAAGCCCACACTCGTTATGCTGGCCGGTGAGGACCAGATTATCGACAACGTCGCCACAAAAAGCTGGCTGGCCAGTCTGCAGCACCCCCAGCTCACGCTTGTCGACTGGCCCGCCGCCCGACACACACTCGAATTCGAACCCAACCGAGCAGAAATCTTCGACCGCCTGATCGCGTGGCTGCGATGATGGATCATAATCCGTATGCCGTCTCGGATGGTGCCAACGATCACTCCGGAATCTTCGCCGAAAAACGGGAGTACGGCGGTATTGGACGACTAAGCTTTGCTGTGTCGCTGCCTCTGGTTTACTTCTCAACCGCGGTGGTTACCATCGCTCTGCGAACTTTGGGATACCGAGCAACGGCGGTGATGATCATGCCAGCCAGTTCATTGCTCTACCTGCTGCTGGCCGTTCAGCGCGTCCGCAACACCGGTTTCAGCGGTCGCTGGCTGCTGGCCCTGTTCCTGCCATTTCTGACCCCCTTCATTCTGCTCGGCCTGTTCGCCGCGCCCGAAGGCTATGCTGATCACGGCAAGTTCGATACCGCTGGAATAGTCGTGATTGGCCTCATGATTCTGGGATTTGTGCTGCTGGTGGCGATGCTCCTTCTGGTTGCGCTGACGACGTTCTGAGAAGGCGGGCCGTTTGACACAGGTCGCTCGCTGTCAGACACTGCGAGTAGATTTTTTCGCCCGGCCTTCCTGTTTCGGTGCACCATGTCCCGTTACGTGCTGATCTGTTCCCTGGCCCTCATCTGCACAGTATCCTCGGCCACTGCGGGCCCTCCGCGCCCGAATATTGTGGTAATCCTCAGCGATGACATGGGCTTTTCCGATCTCGGCTGTTACGGCGGCGAAATTTCAACGCCGGTGCTGGACCGGCTCGCCACGTCCGGCGTGCGATTTCAGTCCTTCTATAACACCGCTCGCTGCTGCCCCACCCGCGCAAGTCTGCTCACCGGGCTCTATCCCCATCAGGCTGGTATCGGCCACATGATGGACGACCGCAAACTGCCGGGCTATCAGGGGAACCTCAGCGCTGCCACCCGCACGATCGCTGAACTGCTGAAGCCAGCCGGCTATCACAGCTACGCGGTTGGCAAGTGGCACGTGACGCGGCATGCGGATCCCGAGGGCCCCAAACACAACTGGCCACTGCAGCGTGGCTTTGATCGTTTCTATGGCACGATTCACGGGGCGGGCAGTTTCTTCGATCCCTCGTCACTGGTTCGCGACAACACGATGATTTCACCGTTCGCCGATCCCCACTACACACCGGACACGTATTATTATACGGATGCCATCGCAGACCACGCCGTGCAATTCCTCCAGGATCACTCCACGCAGCATGCAGATGCACCCTTTTTTCTCTACGTGGCCTTCACTGCGGCCCACTGGCCCATGCACGCGCTCCCCGAAGACATCCGCAAATACTCGGGGCGCTACGATGCCGGCTACGAACCCATCCGCAAAGCTCGCTTTGACCGCGCGGCCGCTCTGGGACTGATTGACCCACAGCAGTCCGCTGCACCTGCCGCTGCAGCATGGTCAGATGTGGAGGACAAACGCTGGGAAGCTGCCGGTATGGAAGTTTACGCCGCGATGGTTGATCGCATGGATCAGAACATCGGCAAACTCACCGCAGAACTGGAACGCCAGGGACGCCTGCAGAATACGCTGATCCTGTACCTTCAGGACAACGGGGGCTGTGCCGAACCGATGGGCCGCAGCGGTACGGCCAATCATCCTGATATCGACCGCCCCCCACAGCCCACTCTTCCACCGCTCCCCCCAACAGCCTTTGCTGCGGCCGGCAGCGTACCAGCACAGACACGCGACGGTTTCCCCGTGCGGATGGGCCGGAGTGTCATGCCAGGCCCCGCCGATACTTACGTCGCCTACGGCAGGGGCTGGGCCAGTGTCTCGAATACACCATTTCGTGAATACAAACACTGGGTCCATGAAGGTGGCATCAGCACACCACTGATCGCCCACTGGCCGGCCGGAGAACTTGCCGCTGGCTCCATCGCCCACACCCCGGGACATCTCATCGATATCGCGGCCACATGCTGTGAACTGGCAGGTGCCGTCATTCCGAACGATAATCCGGCACTGGCGGGAATCAGCCTGCTCCCCACACTCCGCGGACAGCGTCAGCAGCGCGACGCTCTGTTCTGGGAACACGAAGGCAACCGCGCCGTGCGGCTGGGAGAATGGAAACTGGTTGCCAAACATCGTGGTCCCTGGGAGCTGTATCAGATTGACAGAGACCGCGTTGAATCCAACGACCTCGCCCGCCAGCATCCGGAAGTCGTCCAGCAACTGGCAGATCTGTATGAACAGTGGGCCAAACGCAGTCAGGTCGAGCCGTGGCCGTTGAACGGGGACGGCAAGTAAGCGGGAGTGAACAGGGAGTGATCAGGATGGTGGTGTCAAAAGTGTTCAAAGTGCTCAGTCTTGTCTTGTGCATGTTTCTCACGGCCTTGCCCGTGTCGGCTCAGACGTCGGTTCAGCGTCCCAACATCATCTTCATCCTCGCGGACGACCTTGGCTGGACCGACCTTGGCTGCCAGGGTTCCGGCTTCTACCGGACTCCGCACATCGATCGCCTTGCCGGTGAAGGCCTGCGCGCGACTTCGGGGTATACCTGCGGGCCCAACTGTCAGCCCACCCGTGCCGCGCTGATGACCGGTCTGTATGGTCCTCGAACCGGCGTCTATACGGTCGGCGGCATCGACCGCTTCGACTGGTCGTCACGGCCACTGCGGCCGGTGGACAACGTTGTGAAGCTGCCGCGAAAGTTTCCCACCGTAGCAGAGGTGCTGCGTGAATCCGGCTACGCCACGGCCATGTTCGGCAAATGGCACCTTGGTGAAACACCCGAACATCATCCTTCCGCCCGCGGCTTTGATGAAGCGATTGTCTCGATGGGCAGGCACTTCAAGTTCAAAACCAATCCCGAGGTCGCGGTGCCTGATGGCGCATATCTCGCGGATTTCCTTACGGATCGTGCTGAAGACTTCATTCGTCGTCACCATCAGCAGCCGTTTTTTCTTTACCTGCCGCACTTCGGGGTGCACAGTCCTCATGAAGCTAAACCGGACCTGATCGCTGAATTCAGGGGACGACCTGCCGCAGGAGGGCATCATGACCCGGTCTACGCCGCAATGATTGCCAGCGTCGACGAGAGCGTGGGACGCATCATGAAACTGCTCGATGAACTCCAGCTGGCCCAAAACACGCTCATCGTCTTCAGCAGCGATAACGGAGGAGTTGGTGGCTATGTGCGCGAGGGAGTCAAAGCCAGTGGCGATGTCACCGACAACGCTCCACTACGGTCCGGAAAAGGTTCGCTCTATGAAGGTGGCGTCCGCGTACCGTGGATTGCTCGCTGGCCAGGCCACATTCCCAGTGGAACCACGGATGTTCCCATCATCAGCGTCGACCTGCTGCCAACCTTTGCTGAACTCGCCGGAATTCCCCGCGAAAAACTTCCGGCGGTGGACGGGGTGAGTCTGGCGGGGCTGCTGCGGTCCGGAGGCCGGGAAGCCCCGGTGCGCGATCTCTACTGGCACTTTCCAGGCTATCTGGGAGCTGGTCAGGGG
>JBEIEK010000211.1:0-10563 GCA_040382995.1 Planctomycetaceae bacterium | reverse complement strand
TTCCCGACTCCCTGACGGTCGCGGCTCGATTTTGAACGCAACAAGGCGAGCGGGGGATGTGGAGGGTGTGGTCTTGGCCCCTCACCCCCGGCACCTCTCCCAAACAGGGGAGAGGGGGGGCTGGGAGATGATCGGCCGCTGACCGCGTCTTTCCGGTGTCCCGGTTGCCTGACATTCTGCGTGCTCAGACCGCGTCCTCTGCTTCCGGACACACGAACATCCCGGGTCGCTCTGGTTTCTGACTGACGCTGGTCCCTTAACATCCTATAATCTTCCCAGCAATCGCCCTGAATTGGGCGGCCTTTCCCATCCGGGTGGCAGAGAGTGAGTGTTTTATGGTGAATGCGGTCGAAGATCGGGATGAGCGTCTGGCGGTGATTTTCGATCGCCTGCTTCAGGATTCGCAGCGTGGCAATGGTCAGCAGCGTCTGGAGGACGCCATTCGGCTGAATCCGGACCTTGAACAGGACCTGCGGGAACTGTTTGCCACGGCTCAGATGGCGGAAGATCTGGCTGTGCTGCAATCTGTTTCGCTTTCTGACACCATTCGTCAGCCCCGGCGACCCCGCGGGTCAGGATCAGCGGTGGGTTCACGGGTGGGTGAATATGAAATTCAGGGGGAAATTGGTCGCGGGGGGATGGGAGTGGTGTACCGGGCGTGGCAGCAGAGTCTGCAGCGAACGGTGGCCCTGAAGATGATTCCCAACGCCGCATTTGCCTCCAGTCAGGACGTAGCGCGACTGCGGATCGAGGCGCTTGCGGCGGCGCGGCTGCAGCATCCGAATATTGTGCCGGTGTATGACGTGGGCGAGCAGGACGGTCAGCCGTGGTTCAGCATGCAGTTTGTGGATGGAGTCACCCTATCGCAGCGGTTGTCCACCGGACCGCTCCCGCCGCGTGATGCGGTGGCGCTGTTGATTCCCGTTGTGGAGGCGATTGGTGCGGCGCACCGCGCCGGAGTGCTGCATCGGGATGTCAAGCCCGCCAACATTCTCATTGCCCGCGACGGAACGCCCTTCGTCACCGACTTTGGCCTTGCGAAACGTGTCAGTCACGCGGGGAACGCGGCGTCGGTCTCCGGAGACCTCCACAGCCTGACTCAAAGCGGCGCCATCCTTGGCACGCCAGCGTGGATGTCCCCGGAGCAGGCTTCGGGGCAGACGGATTCCATCGACGTGGCGGCCGATATCTACAGCCTTGGTGCCGTGCTCTTCGCCATGCTCACCGGTCGTCCTCCCTTCCAGGCCGCTTCGCCGCTCGACACCGTCCTGATGGTGCTTGAACAGGACCCCCCCAGCATTCGGATGCTCAACCGTGCTGTCGATGCGGACCTGGAAATGATCGTGATGAAGTGCCTGCAGAAGCCACCGGACCTGCGGTATGAGTCGACAACGGCGCTCGCTGCAGACCTCCGCGCATGGCTCAACAGCGAACCCATCACAGCCAGGTCTTCCACTGTGCTGCGAATCATGACGCGGCTGTTTCGCGAATCCCATCACGCGGCCATTCTGCAGAATTGGGGGCTCCTGTGGATGTGGCACAGCGCCGTGGTGCTCCTGCTGTGCCTGATCACCAACGCCATGCAGCTCAACGGAGTCACGCAGCGGTGGCCGTTTGTTGGTCTGTGGGTCGTCGGGCTGGGACTCTGGGCCGGCATCTTCTGGAATCTGCGACATCGAGCAGGGCCGATCACGTCGGTTGAACGGCAGATTGCTCATATCTGGGGCGGCAGCATGATCGCCTCCTCAATGCTCTTCGGCGTGGAAACGATCATGCATCGCCCGGTACTTGAATTTTCTCCGTGCCTTGGAGCCATTGCCGGAATGGTGTTCCTGGCCAAGGCCGGGATTCTCTCCGGACGATTCTACATTGAAGCGGCCCTGATGTTCGCGACGTCCCTGGTGATGGCCGCGATTGAAGCGGCTGACATCCCGGACTTCAGCGTGAGCCTGTTTGGGGTTGTTTCCGCTGTGACGTTTTTTCTGCCAGGCCTGAAGTATTACCGACAGCAGCGGCGGCAACTCGCGAAATGAGAATGACGGGGCGTTGGCAGGGGTCTTTGCCCGCGGACTGCCGTCCGGCGGCTCAGCGGTGTTCAGTTTCATCCCGGTTCCGCTCCAGCAGCGTTCGAGGACGTGCTCGGCGGATATCTCCCCTCCCGGGACTCAGTCGCAGAATCCAGCCACCTCCCACCTCCCACTTCCCACTTCCCACTTCGCACTTCGCACTTCGCACTTCGCACTTCGCACTTCGCACCTCCCACTTCCCACTTCCCACCTCCCACTTCTCACTTCTCACTTCTCACTTCCCACTTCTCACTTCTCACTTCTCACGCTTCCTGCCTCAGGCCCCCGGCAGC
Source organism: Planctomycetaceae bacterium (assembly GCA_040382995.1). Classification (GTDB taxonomy): domain Bacteria; phylum Planctomycetota; class Planctomycetia; order Planctomycetales; family Planctomycetaceae; genus SXXK01. Next base: position 8,204 of record JBEIEK010000211.1, on the reverse strand, counting down.
ACTCTTTGCCCGCGGACTCCCGTCCGGCGGCTCAGCACTTCTCACTTCCCACCTCTTCGCCCGCCAGACGCGTTGCCGACGTCTTTGCCCGCGGACTGCCGTCCGGCGGCTCGGCAGGCTCCTTCTACTAAACAACCTTTCTGGATTGCTGCTGGAGTTTTTAACGGATGCAGTTTCTTGTGGCCCTTGGGGGCAATGTGGGTGCTCAGCCGGTGCTTTTCTCGGATGCACTGCGGTGGCTCGAGGCTCGGGGTCTGGTGACGCGTCGCTGCAGCAGTCTGATTCGCACTGCACCAGTGGGTTCTGCTGCTGGTCATGAATTCCTGAATGCTGCCGCACTCCTTGAAGGCGACCTCGATCCTCAACACGTACTGCAACTGCTTCTGGAAGCGGAGGATATCAGCGGCCGGAAACGCGTTGTTCGCTGGGGGCCACGGACGCTTGATCTGGACCTGCTGCTTGCCGGCGACACGGTCATTCACTCCGCCGGCCTGATGCTCCCGCACCCGGCCATGTGGTATCGGGATTTTGTGCTCCGGCCGGCTGCCGAGATTGCCGGCGAAATGCGGCATCCACTGCTGGGGTGTTCCATTCAGCAGCTGTTCAGTCGGCTGCAGGAACGCCCGCTGCGGCTGCGACTGGCAACGGCGTCGGGAGCCGGGCCTGTTGGCGAAGTACCATTTCTGGCCGACGTCCGCGAACGACTTGCCGGGGAAGTGCCTGCTGCCGTTTGGCTGCCGGAGGACGGATCGGGGGAGAGCTTTGCGGACATCCGACTGCTGCCGGCGACTGCTGATCAGCCTCCCTGTTCCTATCCGCTGCCCCAGCCGGCCAGTCGGCAGATCACGTTGTTTGTTGAGAGCCCTGAGAATGCATTCGAGCAGCTGCGGCAGCTGTGTGTGGCGATTGGCTGCGGCCCCTAAAGATTGCGGAATCGGCAAAGTTGCCGCAGTTGCCGTGGGTTACCCCGTTTTCCTGCTTTTATCGTTGACAAGTGGTTGCCTGCGTGTTTTTTTCGGCCGACAAGAGGGGGCTGGTGGGCAATGGCCGTCTTTGAGTCGCCCTGGAAGGCGGAGATGTGTGCCATTTGGGCTGCCGGGAGCAGTGGTTCCGCTTCCTCACGGGCGCGGCTCGGGGCGCGGCTCCGGGGGGCGGTTCCGGGGCGCGGTTCTGGGGCGCGGTTCGGGCGGATGGGTGTGGTAAATTTTCTCTGAATGCAGGGTGTCGGGAGAATCATCAGTGAAGCGGACGGATCGGGTCAGCAGGCGTCTGCGTGTGGTGCTGGTGGCATCAGAGGCAGTGCCGTTTTCGAAGACGGGGGGACTTGCGGACGTCTCGGGGGCCCTTGCGCGGGCGCTGGATGCTCTGGGCCACGATGTTGTGCTGATCGTGCCGGACTACCTGCCGTTGCGGGAGTCGCAGCGGGGAGTGCCGGCGGTGCACAGCACGGGCGTGGACGTGACGATCGCGATGCCTCGGGGACCGGTGCGTGCGGAGGTCAACTGGGCTTCGCTGCCTGGCACGGGGGTTCGGGTGCTTCTTGTGCGGCAGCCTGAGTACTTTGATCGGCGGCAGCCTTATGGCAACGGCAACGGGGGCTATGCGGACAACTGCGAGCGGTTTTGTTTTTTCAGCCGCGCGGTGCCGGAGATCTGTCGCCGGCTGGTGCTGCGTCCCGATGTGATTCACTGCAACGACTGGCAGACAGGTCTGATCCCCGCACTTGTGCATTCGCAGTATGCGGGCACACCGGGTTTTGAGCACACTGCGACGGTCATGACGATCCACAACATGGCCTATCAGGGGCGGTTCTGGCATCTGGACATGCCGCTGACGGGCCTCGACTGGCGATATTTCAATCATCATCAGCTGGAGGCCTGGGGAGAACTTAACCTGCTGAAGGCCGGCATCGCCTTTGCAGATCAGGTAACCACGGTGAGTCCGACTTATGCGGAGGAGATCTGCACGGCTGATGGGGGTTATGGGCTGGATGGTTTGCTGCGTTATCGCCACCGGGATCTGACAGGAATACTCAACGGCATCGACACCTCCGTCTGGAATCCGGAGACGGACGTGTGTCTGCCTCGAGGCTACACGGCGGCAACGCATCGTGAGGGCAAAGCGGTTTGCCGGCGGTACCTGCAGCAGCGTATGAAGCTGCCCCTGTCGCAGCGCGGTCCAGTGATCGGGATGGTGTCGCGGATGGTGGATCAGAAGGGTTTCGACCTTGTGATGGGAGCTGCGGATCGGCTGCTGCGGCGCGGCCTGCAGCTGGTGTTTCTGGGGACTGGGGATCCGCATTACGAGCATCAGTTGCGGGGGATGGCGGAGCGTTATCCGCAGCAGGTGGCCGTGCAGATTGGTTTTGATGAGTCGTTGGCGCACCAGATTGAGGCCGGTTCCGATCTGTTCCTGATGCCCAGCCGCTTTGAACCCTGCGGGCTGAATCAGATGTACAGTCTGCGGTATGGAACAGTGCCGGTCGTGCGTCGGGTGGGGGGGCTTGCGGATTCCGTCCGGCATTACAACGGTCAGGCGGATTCACTGCAGGCTGCCGACGGCTTTGTGTTTTCAGACTACTCAGTTGAGGCCTTTGGGGAGACTGTGGAGCGGGCGCTGGATGTTTGGGAGAACCGGGCAGTCTGGGATCAGCTGGTGCGAAATGGCATGAGCCGGGACTGGTCGTGGGAGGGCAGTGCGGAGCATTACGCGGACGTCTATCGGCGGGCGGCAGAGCGGATGGCGGGGCGTCGAGCTGAGGGGCGGGTATAGCCCGGCATTCCGCTTCCTGCGAATCCCGGCCGACTTTTGAATTCCTCCGGGCCTGTTTTCTTGTATCCCCGGGTGCTCCCTGAAATACTGTGCGCCCGTCCGCCCGGTTTTCACATTCCGGGCGGCTTTTCAGGAACAGCACACCCAGCGGATGCCCGTTCAAATGCTTTGGGAAGTTGAGATTCTGCCGGCAGCCGGCGAACCGGATTACGAGGGACAGCGAATCCTCTCCAGCGCTTCCAGCCAGGGCATCACGGGCCTTGCGGGCGTGCAGGCCTCGCGTGTCTTTCTGCTGCAGGGGGAGCTCCGCCGGGAAGACGCTGATCAGGCGGCCCGACAGCTTCTGGCCGATCCCGTCACCGAACAGTACAGACTTGTGGATCTGCTGCAGTCTTCCGCAAATTCCGGGACGACGGCCGATCAGCATGTGATCAGCGTGCTGTTTCATCCCGGCGTCACGGATTCCGTCGCCGAGAACGCGGTGACTGCGCTCAGGCGTATGGGTCTCCAGGTGACTCACGCAGCCACCTGCCGCCGCTACCGACTCGCCGGCGACCTCAGCAGTGCCTCGCACGCGGTGCTGTGCCGACGGGTGCTGTCCAACGAGGCCATCGAATACGTGGCGCGTGGTCCGCTGGCCATTCGGGATCTGGCCCTTGGCGGCGAATATCGCCTGAAGCTCACAACCGTCCCCATTCGCGGCATGGACGACACCCAACTACAGCAGCTCAGCAAATCCGGCCAGCTGTATCTGAGTCTGCCGGAAATGCGGGTTGTCCGTGATCACTTTGCCGGACTGGATCGGGATCCGACGGACATCGAACTGGAAACGGTCGCGCAGACATGGAGCGAGCACTGTTCGCACAAGACGCTGGCCGGTCGCATCCACTACGTGGAAACTCAGGGCGGTCAGGTCCTTCGCGACATTCAGTTTCGCAACATGCTGAAGGAAACCATTTTCGCGGCCACGGTGCAGATCCGGGAATCGCTGGGCGATGCTGACTGGTGTGTGAGCGTTTTCCGCGACAACGCCGGCATCGTGAAGTTCGACGACCAGCAGAACGTCTGCATCAAAGTGGAAACGCACAATCACCCGTCTGCCATCGAACCATACGGCGGCGCCAACACGGGCCTTGGCGGTGTGATCCGCGATCCTCTCGGCACAGGGCTTGGCGCACGTCCTGTCTGCAGCACCGACGTCTTCTGCTTTGCCCGCCCCGATTACCCCGCGGAATCGCTGCCTCCGGGCGTGCTGCATCCCCGCGCTGTGATGCATGGCGTGGTGGCCGGAGTTCGCGATTACGGCAACCGCATGGGCATTCCAACTGTCAACGGTGCCGTCTGTTTCGATGACCGATACCTCGGTAACCCCCTGGTGTACTGTGGCAATGTGGCCATGATTCCGGTGGACAAATGCGACAAGCAGGTCAGTCCCGGGGACTTGATTGTGGCTGTAGGCGGCCGGACCGGTCGCGATGGGATTCACGGGGCGACGTTTTCTTCGGTGGAGCTGACTGAGGAAAGCGAATCCATCAGTGGTGGGGCGGTGCAGATCGGCAATCCGGTCACCGAAAAGATGGTTCTCGATGTGCTGCTGGCAGCACGGGATCGGGGCCTGTATTCGGCAATTACGGACTGCGGTGCCGGTGGCTTCAGCAGTGCTGTGGGTGAAATGGGTGCCGACACCGGGGCCGAAGTCTGGCTTGATCGCGCTCCGCTGAAGTATTCCGGTCTGTCCTATACAGAAATCTGGATCTCCGAAGCCCAGGAACGCATGGTGCTGGCCGTGCCTCCGGGCAACTGGGATGAATTTCAGGCCCTGTGCGCGGCGGAAGGTGTGGAGGCCACAGCGATCGGCCGCTTCACCGATACGCAGCGACTGGATCTGACCTATGCCGGAACGCAGGTGGGCAGTCTGAGCATGCACTTTCTGCACGACGGTCGCCCGCCGGTGATCCGCGAAGCTGTGTATGTCTTATCAGAGGAGCAGGCGGGCACGGAGCGTCTTGCGAAGCTCGCCGCCACCACCGACTTCACCGGCGACCTCCGCTCCATCCTCAGCAGCCTCAACGTGGCCAGCAAGGAATGGATCATTCGCCAGTACGATCATGAAGTTCAGGCCGGCAGCGTCGTGAAGCCGCTGGTGGGAGTCAACAGCGATGGCCCGTCGGACGCCGCAGTGGTCCGACCCGATCTGAAATCCGCTCGAGGCCTTGTGGTGGGCTGCGGCATCAATCCGCATCTGGGAGATTTCGATCCCTTCTGGATGGCCGCATCCGCCATCGACGAAGCCATCCGCAACTGCGTGGCCGTCGGGGCCGATCCTGCCCGCATCGCCATCCTTGACAACTTCTGCTGGGGTAACACGGAACGTCCGGAAACGCTTGGAACACTCGTCCGCGCTGCGCTCGGTTGCCGCTCCGCCGCTGTTGGCTATGGCACCCCATTCGTCAGCGGAAAGGACAGTCTGAACAATGAATTCAGCTTCGAGGACGCAGGTGGAGTGCGACGCACCACTGCAATCCCCTCCACCCTGCTGATCACGGCCCTCGGCCAGACGCCGGATGTGGAACTCTGCGTCACGATGGACCTCAAACGCCCCGGAAGTCTGCTCTTCCTGGTCGGTGATACGCGCGACGAATTCGGTGGCAGTCACTGGAATCTTGTCAGCGGCCAGCGCGAAGGGCTTGTTCCCACCGTCGAACCGCACCGGGCTCTGCAGATCTTCCACGCCGTGCATCAGGCGATCCGCGAACAACTGCTGCTCAGCTGTCACGACCTCAGCGAAGGTGGTCTGGCCGTGTCCGCAGCGGAGATGGCCTTCGCCGGTGGCATTGGTGCCGAGATCCTGCTGGATGAAGCCGTGAACGGTCCGGCACTGGAACTGGTTCCTGCCTCCGCCCGCCCCGGCGTTGTGCTGTTCTCTGAATCCAATTCTAGATTCCTGATCGAGGTGGCTGCAGAGTCGGCGGGGCGGCTGCGGGAAATCTTCGGCACTCTGCCGCTCCTTGAGATCGGCCGCACCACCCTCAGCCCTGAACTCCGCGTGACCTGTGTCAACCAGACCCTGATTCACGCCACGCTCAGCGACCTCCGTGAGTGCTGGCAGAAACCTCTCAGATTCTGACGCCCCACACCATGACCAAACCCTTCAGCAACCTTGCCTGCATCACCCTGACATGGCTGCTGCTGGTGCTGCATCTGCCAGCCAGCACGGCGCAGGAAATTGCGGGACTGACCGTCACGCCACACCGCATTTCCAGCGTCATGCAGTGGCGGCGTCCAGCCACACCCGAACTGGGTGCCCGCGTCGAAATGCTGCTGCGGAATTCGTCACCCAGTCCTCTCACGTTCCAGCGTAGTGATATCTGGCGGTTCGACGGGAAGACACCCGACGAACTCGTAGCCTCGGCAGACTGGTCATGGCACGAAACTCCGGAACTTTGGGAAGCCGAGACCACCGAGTTGCCTCCAGAGGCGATGATGGTGATCCCATTCAATACTCGCGCGACAGCCTGGGGCGTGGATACGGTGCATTCGGTGCAGCCCGGACAGACCGCGGCTGCGATCCCGTTCAACCTCGAAAATCCCTCTGTCTGGCTGTCAGCCGTAGCCTTTCTCGCGACGGACGAAAACGGCCGCACAGCAGCGGCCTCGGTGACGGCCAATCGCATTGTGGTCCACATTCAGAATGCGGGTGCCACGGAACTCACGATCTCCGAACTCAGGCTCTGGTTGCCCCGCAGCGGTGGAAACCGACGAGTGCTGTTTGCCGAGCGGTCGCTGGGTGCGGACCGGCTGGCGTGCTTCCCGATGGATGGACGGATTGCGGCACAGTCATCCGGCGGCTTCACCGTTGCTCTGGAACCTCTGCCGCGAGTGCCGGTGGTTGTAGAAGTCGTGCTGCGTCCTTCCACAACAGCAGCTGCAGAACCACCAGTTCGGCTGTATGCCAGCATGAAGATTCGTCCCGAGCAGTTTGACATCAGTGGTGGCTGGATCGCAAACGACGTCGGCGGTCGGCAAAGTCTGACGATCGATGAATACCTCAGAACGCTCAGCCGCATGCACATCAATGCAGGCCAGATCGAAGAGGTGAATGGCTACACCGACAACCCTGCGCTCACCGCTCGCCATCCCTTCAAACGCTTCAACCGCATGGCTGATCTGCAGCGTTATGACCGTGATGAATTGCTGCCGACGATTCATGCGGTGGAATTCATCGGTGAACCGCAGTATGGCGGTGGCCGGCCGGTACCGCCCCAGGAAGTCCACAAGCTGCTGGCCCCTTACACCCCCAGCCGTCTGCACACGTCCGTCACGCTCAGCGAAGAACGCACCTGGCGCTACTATGCGGGGCTGTCTGATCATCCGCACTACGACGCCTACCGCGTGATCGCGCCTGCGGCCGATGCCTGGAGCCGCTACGACCGCTGGAACGGCCGTTCCATCCGCTGGGGTGCTCCCCTCGAAACCATTGGCGAAATGACCCGCAGCCTGCGCGAACTGAATCGCCCCCGCGCCATTGCCTGCTGGTCCCAGGGCGCCCACGATGGCTGGGGGGGCTTTCTTAGCCCGCGCCGTGGTTCACCCACACCGGACGAACTTCGCGCCCAGGCATGGCATGCCCTCGCCAGTCGCATCACCTCACTCTACTGGTTCAACCTCAGTCTCCCTTCACTGCTGAAGTTTCCGGACCTGATCGAGCCCATCACTCGGGTCAATCGCGAGATCCGCATGCTGGATGACCTGATGCTGTCTGCCACAGCCTTCGCTCACGCAGAACAACGCGGCCAGCGGGATGAGCCGGACTGGGAGACCAGCGTGCTGGCCACTCCTGAGTCTGCACTGCTGGTGGCCCACGATGTCGGCTATCAGCCAGACCCGCAAACCAACACCTTCCGCTTCACGCCCCGCGAAGGCACCTTCACTTTTTCACTCCCACGCTGGATCAGCGGTGAAGCAACCGTGTTCAAAGTGGACGCTGATGGTGTGCACGATGTGTCCGCCAGCAGCGAAGCTGGCACAGTCACAATCACAGACACGGTCAGCGTGGTCGGCATCTACATCGCCACCAGCGACCCACAGCTCCGCGCCACACTTCAGCAGCAACACGCTGAACTGCTGGCCCACGAAGCGTCCTTCAGTTTCAACCCCGGCACACGCCCCGAAGACCTGGAACAACTCCGCGCCGCCGCGAAGAAACGCAGCGAATAAGCGATACGGTCGCCGGACGGACTTACAGTCCGTCAAACATGCCCACGAACCGGCCCTCGACGGCTCGGCAGGAGCTTCGCCCTGGGATGGTGAAACGGTGATAAAAAGGGCAAACTGAGATATTTCAGTCACCCCGCTATCATCACGCCGCACTGCCCGAACGAATCACAAAAAACGTCCCATGGCGAGCGGTCGATGTCAATCGGCCGGTAACG
>JBEIEK010000210.1:0-10636 GCA_040382995.1 Planctomycetaceae bacterium | reverse complement strand
GAGGGAGTTGCAGCCCAGATCGAAATTGGGACGGGAACGATGTCGTCTGAGGCACCCGTTACGAGACAGTAGTCAGGCAGCAGCAGGCCGTTGTGGCAGAGCACTTTCGGGCCGATGAGGTGGTAGTTTCGGTGCCAGACTGCTGGTTCCTCTTCCCTGGCGGGTTCCTGAAAGATGGGAGAGGCGTAGGGGTTTTGCGGTGTGTTTTCAGCAACCACGCGAATGTTCCTGACGACGCTGCAGGACGGTTTTCCAGAACCTGGTGACCTTGAGGAAACCCCTGTCAGCAGCTTTTTACCCGCAACGCTGGCCAGGCTACCGGAGACTGAGATCACCGGAGGCAGGTATTGCAGGATATTGTTTTCGGAAGTGGCATCTTACGGCCCGTTTTTCTTCGCTTCTTTCGCGAGATCCTTTGCGGTTTCAAGGAGTCTTTGCTGGCGTTCTGCGAGTTCGCGAATCTGGGCTTCCAGTCGTGGCAGAGCGTTGGCATCAGCTGCGGGAACCAGTCCGTCCACCTGTTTTGTGCGGCGGTTGACCTGCAGTTGCAGACTGCGGAGGACTTTGATTTCTGCCATGAGTTCGACCAGACGCTGCTGCTGTCCACCGGGCTGGGACGGCTGCGACTGCTGGTTTGAGTTCTGCTGCATGTTCTGCAGTTCTTTTTGGGTGGTTTCAATGAGTTGCCGCAGGGAGTCGATGATGTCCTGCTGGACGGTCAGCGTGAGTTCTGAGACGTCGGAATTCTGAAGCCAGCCACTGACAGCCTGCATGTCGGATTCGATGTCTTCGACTGCCAGCAGGATGGCGACGGCGGAACCATCTTCGCGGAGCAGGACGACGGTGCGGCTGCATTCGCGGGAGACTTCCAGTTGTTGCTGGGCGAGTTCGCGGCAGCGGCTGTAGTTGAGGTCCAGCCAGTCTGCTTTGGGGGTTGCGGCGAGTACTTTTGTGGCGTCGTGAATTTCGGTTTGCAGGAGGAGCATGCGCTGGAAGCGGGCTTCGAGCGATGCGAGGACCATCTCCTTTTCTTCCTCGCGGAGTTGTTTGAGTTCTGCTTCGAGTTTTTCGGCGGCTTCCTGGAGTTCTTCTGCGGCTTCGTCTTCGTTTTTCAGAGCTTCTTCGCGCTGTTGCTGGCGGAGGGCTTCGAGGGCTTCCTGCATTTGTTCTTTGGCTCGTTCCAGCTGTTCGCGACCGGGCGTTGAGGGCGATTGCTGGGATTGGGAGCCTTTTTGACCGGATTTGGAGGATTTGGAGTCGGCGGATTTCTGACCGCCGGCGGATTTTTTGCTGTCGCTGGATTTGTTGCTGCCAGCGGATTTGGAGTCACCGTTGGCATCCTGTTTTTTGCTTTCACCGGACTTGCTGTTGCTGTCGTTCGCGGATTTTTCGCCATCTGTGCCCTGTTTGCCTTGTTCACCTTTTCCGGACTTGTCGCTGTTTTCGCCCTGCCCCTGCTTTTCGGCGGCGTCTTTCCCTTCGCTGTTTTTTCCCTGTTCACTTTCGTCACTTTGCCGGTCGTGCTGCTGGATTTGGTCGAGGAGTTTTTCGGTGCCGTCGAGTGCGCGTTGCTGTGCGGGAGCGGCGTCTGATGGTGCTTTTGAGTTTTGTGTGGCGGCGCGAGCGGAGCGTTGTTCGTTGAGCAGATTACGAACGTTTTTCAGGAGTCCGTTGAGTCGTTCGCGTTCGCGTTCCACGCTGCTGCGTCGGTCTTCGCTTTGGAGGAGCACGAGGAGTGCCTGGAGGCTGTCGACAACTTCGTTTTGTTTTTTTGCGGCATCTCCGAGTTGTCCCTGTTCGAGGAGCTGGACGATGTTTTCGATGTCGTCTTTGAGCAGATCTTCGCGGCCTTTACCGAGAGCTCTGCGGATGACGTCAGCGCGTTCGGGATCCTGTTTGGCGAGGATATCGGCCATCTGGGTGAGCATACGTTCGAAGCGAGCGTAGCGACCGCTGATGGAGAGTTGTTCGTCGCGGAGTTCCTTTGCAGATTTCGGGGGCGTTTTTGAGGGGGCTTTTTCGGGAGTTTTTTCGGGGCTGATTCCCTGTGACTTCGGGGGGGCGTTCTGCTCGTCCGTAGACTGGGAAGTGCCGAGGAGTTGTGGGGCGGCGAGCAGGCTGAGTTGAGTGGCCCACAGAAAGGCTCCGGCAAGTCCTGCTGCCCAATACCAGGCGATTTGACGATTCATGGGGCCACACCTATTTGAGCAGGTCATCGAAGAGTTGATTTTTCTGGAGTCGTTTGGTTTCGTCGAGAACTTTTTTCTGTTCTTCGGAGAGTTGTTGCAGGTCGCGGACGGCTTCGTGGAATTCCGCGAGATCACGGACGCTTTCGAGGATTCCCTGCATGGTGTTGATCAGTTCAGCAAGGACGTTTTCGGCCTGCTGGACTGGGGGGAGCAGGGGTTGTGCGGCGAGCGCAGCGGCGCGGACAGCGGCGACGGCGCGGTCGGCGGCGGGCATACCGGTGTCGCGGATGCGTTTGAGCGGATCCACGATGCCGACCTGCATGGCTTCGGCGTTATGGAGCGGGATGGCGTTATTCACAAGCTGTTGCAGGATTTCTTCGAAGGCTTCGATCAGGGCATTGAGTTCGTTGGCCTGGCGGCGGAGGCTGTTGACGCTGCGGCCGCCGCAGCTGTCGATGGCGGCGAGGTCTTCGCGGGTGGCGGCGGCACCGGCGGTATCAATACGCGTGGCGGCAGCGGAGTGGAACTGGAGGTCTTTGCGGACTTCTTCGACGCGGGCGATGAGTTCTTCGAAGCGGCCGCGGAGAGCGATTTCGCGGGTGTAGAGCAGTGAGAGGAGTTCGTCGTCGCTGACGATGCGGAAGGGGAGCGGGGTGCTGCGGGCAAGGCTGCCGCTGGCGAGCGGATTGCTGTCAGAGGCGGCCACGGAGAGGGTGAGGGACTGGCCTTCGGTGAGTTCCAGCGGCTGCAGTTCGAAGTATTCAACAGGGTCCGCGGAAAACTCGAGTGCGCCCGTTTCGGGGGAGCGTCGAAATGGCCGTGGACGCCAGCTGGTTTCGTCGTCCACCTGAAATTCAAAACCGGCAGAACGAATGCCGTAATCGTCGCGGATGCGGAGTGCCAGGGGAATGCGAGCGCGGCGGGTGACGGAGTTGCCGATGCCGGACATTTGAGCGGTGACGACGGGGGGCTTGTCGGGGAGACCGGCGATGCGGAGGGTTTCGGGGGATGCTGAGATGATGTTGTCGCGATCGTGCAGGAAGAAACGCAGGGTGGTGCTGGAGGAGATGCGGAGGGCATTGGTGCTGTTCGTGGCTGTGTTGACGGCAGAGTTGGAAGTGGTGGGGGGGGAAGCGGGTGAGATTTCAAGCTGCAGTTCGATGGTGCGGCCGTCGCTGGACACGAGCGGTTTGGGGAGTGTGGAGGTGATGCCGCCGTCTCGGTTAGAGACTTTTCCGGAGATTTCGTCGCCGGTGAATTCCAGTTGATCGGTAAGCACGCGAACGCTGTGGAGTGGCTTGGCGGAGCGGGCGCGGAGGAGGAATGTGGTGCCTTCGGGAAGCTGAACTTCGCTGCCGGTTACCTGGAGTCGGCGTTCACGCTGTTGGTTCCAGCCTGTGTAATCGGGGAATGTGCAATCGAGTTCAATCGTGTCGAGGCTGGGGCTGTTGACGACGTCAACGTGCCATGGCAGTCGGGAGCGGAAGTCGCCACCGAGGACTTCAATGTCGATGGGTTCGCGGAGTTGGGTGACCACGAAGCGGAAGCGTCCCTGGGCTGTGGGTGTGAGCCATGAGCGGCTGCGGGTCCCGTCGCTGCGAATGACGTCCACCCGCAATCGATCCGGGATGACCCACGGGGTCTGGGGAGCGGGACCGCCTTCGGGAACGATGAATTCGAGCTCCAGATCTGCACCGATGGGGTGGCGGCAGACGGCGGGGGTATTGGGAGTGGAGGGGTTGAAGGGCAGTCGGCGGTCGCCTGGCTGTGCGATCACAAAGGCTTCGATAGCCGTGGATCGCTGATGGTATTCCGGGGCGCAGCGAATAAATGCGTTAAACCAGCGCGGCATCAGACCAGGCTGAACGACCACGGCGATGGCGATGCTGCAGAGGAGTCCGCCGGCAGCAAGTGAGTGGCGTTTGAGAGGTGTGGCGTTGAAGATCGTGTGGGGCTGGATTTCGCCGGCTAGTCTGGACGCTTCGCCGATGGTGCGAAGCAGCATTTGCCGTGCGAGCGGGGATTCAGCGGGCAGTCCGGCGCTGGCCTCGACTGCGGTGACGAGTCGATCCTGGAAGAGGGGAAAGTGGCGTTCGAGGAGTTGGGCGACGTCGAGGTCGCGAATTTTTCGCAGGAGTGGGAAGCAAACGCGTCGGAGGACCATCCAGAGGGCAGCGGGGACGAGCAGAGCGAGGAGCAGTGCGCGGAGTCCGACAGGCAACTCCAGCTTTTGCAGGCCGAACCATGCTTCATCGAGAAGGAGGGTACCCCAGAAGGTGCCGGCGAGGGCGGAGGTGAGCAGGAGCAGTCCGTCGGCTGTGGAATCGCGGCGGATCCGCAAGCGCACCTGCTGGAGCAGGCGAGCGACGCTGGGCGGAAGGGGTGGGGGCGAGGGGGATGGGATGGCGGACATGCGGCGGGCCAGTTTCGGGGCCGCGGAAACAGCGGCGTAGTGCGGTGGGCGGGTGGTCCTCTGCAGTTTAACTGTGCTTTGACGAGGAATGTAGGCAGAAAACAGGGGTGAATCGTGTGAAAAGAGGAAATCGAGAATTGGTGGTTGATTTCACGACTTTCTCCGGGACCGCTCCACCGTCAGCCTGGCTCACGGCCATTACCCCTGCTATTCTGACGCGTTTTCCAGCCGCTCACTGCAGTGTCTGCAATGTCCGGTCCCGGTCTCGATTCCCTCTCTGCCCATACGTTCGCCCATGTCGCAAACCGATGCCACCGCCGCTTCAGGCACAGTCGCCTCCTCCACCGACGAACGTGTTCTTGTGCTGGACTTCGGTTCACAAACCGCACAGCTCATTGCCCGCCGCGTGCGTGACCAGAATGTATTTTGCCAGATCGTCCGACACGATCTTTCGGCAGACCGCATCCGCCAGTTACAGCCACGGGGACTGATCCTTTCCGGAGGCCCGGCCAGCGTCTATGCCCCCGGCGCGCCGACCATTGACCCTGCAATTTTTGACCTGGGTGTGCCGGTGCTTGGTATCTGCTACGGCATGCAGATCACCTGCCACACGCTTGGTGGCCGAATTCTGCCGGCTCATTCCCGCGAATTCGGCCGCGCCCCCTGCACCCAGGCTGGCGGTTCCACAAGCCCGCTCTTCCGAGGCATTCCGCAAACATTTACTGCGTGGATGAGTCACGGTGATCAGGTGGAAATGCTCGCCGGAGACTTCCACAGCATCGCCTCCACATCCACCTGTCCGAACGCAGCCGTACAGCATCAGTCCCGGCCGATTTACGGGATTCAGTTTCACCCGGAAGTCACCCACACGGAACTTGGCGGACAGCTGCTGGCCAACTTTGTCCGCGAAATCTGCGGTTGCCGCGGCACATGGAAAATCAGCTCGCTGATCGAACAGCAACAGGACAGGATCCGTCGCCAGGTGGGTGGGGATCAGGTTATCTGCGGGCTGTCGGGGGGCGTCGATTCGTCGGTAACCGCAGCATTGATTTCTCAGGCCATCGGAAGTCAGCTCTCCTGTATCTTCGTCGACAATGGGCTGCTTCGCAAAGGCGAGCGCGCCGACGTTGAAGAACAATTCACGAAGCACTTTCAGACCGATCTGCACGTCATCGATGCCTCCGAAAGATTCCTCTCAGAACTTGCCGGCGTCACCGATCCTCAGCGAAAGCGGAAGATCATCGGCCGTGTGTTTATCGAGGTTTTTCAGGAGGCGGCCCGAAGCATTCCCAATGCCCGCTTCCTGGCCCAGGGAACGCTTTACCCCGATGTGATCGAAAGTGGCGCGAACCCCGATGGACCTGCAGCCACAATCAAGTCGCACCACAACGTTGGTGGCCTGCCCGAACAGTTGGGGTTTGAGCTGGTGGAACCACTGCGCGACCTGTTCAAGGACGAAGTGCGACGCATGGGGCTCCAGCTGGGACTTCCGGAACAGATGATCTGGCGACATCCATTCCCTGGTCCGGGCCTTGCAGTGCGCTGCCTGGGCGCCGTTTCCCCCGAACGCCTGACAGTGCTCCGCGAAGCCGACGCGATCCTGCTTGAAGAACTCCACAACGCTGGTCTCTATCGGGACATTCAGCAGGCTTTCGTGGTGCTGCTGCCGGTTCAGTCCGTGGGCGTGATGGGAGATGATCGGACTTACGAAAACGTGGCTGCGATTCGTGCTGTGCGGACAGACGACTTCATGACGGCTGACTGGTATCCGTTTCCCTGGGACGTGCTCGCTCGCATCTCCACTCGCATCATCAATTCTGTTCGCGGCATCAATCGGGTGGTCTATGATGTCAGTTCCAAGCCCCCTGCCACCATCGAATGGGAATGAATCCAGGTTCTGCCATGTTTGCTGAAATTCTTGCCATTGGTTCAGAACTCACCTGCGGTGCGCGTCTGGACACCAACAGCCAGTGGCTCAGTCGTGAACTGGAAGCATTGGGCTGGACCGTCGTCCGCCACACCACTCTGGCTGACACACTTTCGGACCTCATCGCAGAACTCCGCGCCGCGGCCAGCCGTTCTCAGATTCTGCTCATCACAGGTGGCCTTGGCCCCACCTTAGATGACCTCACCCGCGAAGCCCTCGCCGAAGCCTTCCAGCAGCCGCTCATTCGCGATGCCGAGTCCGTTCGCCGCATACAATCGCTGTTCGCGGCGCGGGGACGCACGATGCCGGAACGCAATGTCTGCCAGGCGGACCGTCCGGAACTCTCAGAAGCCATCCCCAACGACTGCGGCACCGCCCCGGGAATCCTGATGCAGATCCGGCAGCCGCACTCCGATCAGCACTGCCTGATTGCTGCCATGCCGGGGGTGCCAGCAGAAATGAAGCCGATGTTCCTGCAGTCCATCAGGCCCCGCTTGCCGTCCAGCGGATTGCAGCTGTGTCGCAAGGTCATTCGCACGTTTGGTTACGGCGAATCTGAGGCTGAACGGCTGCTCAGGGATCTCACCGCCCGAGGCCGCAATCCGGAAGTGGGCATCACGGCCAGTGAAGCAGTCATCTCGCTCTGGATCTCTGCCCGCAGTCCTTCGCTGGAGTCCGCCCAGCAGCTCTGCCAGGAGACGGAAGACGCCATTCGGGAAAGTCTGGGACGTGCCGTTTACGGTGAAGGCGATGTGGAGCTGCACGAGGTGGTCACTGGTCTGCTGCAGCTGCAGAAGGCTCGTGTCGCCCTGGTTGAGGGGAGCACCACAGGAGGCCTTCTGGCACAGTGGTTCACAGAACATCCTGCCGCAGAAACGGTACTTGAGCAGGCTACCGTTCTGCCTGGCAACTGGTCCGGCTCTGGACTGAAGCACTGGCCCGCGGTCGCTCAGGACGCTGCAAACGGCATGCTGAAGAATGTCAATGCCGGCTACCTGCTGTTCACATCACCATTTGAGGATCAGCTGAATGAAGCCGGTGTGCACGTGCGGCGCGGGCTGGTGGCAGTCGCTTCCGCTGACAAGTTTCACACCTTTGATGTCTCGATGACCGGCAATCTGGCCATTTTTCGCCAGCGTGCGGCCCGTACGGCGCTCAATCAACTGAGGCTGCTGCTGGAGCCGGAACGGCAGGCGCCACAGGTTTGACGGGAAGATTGAACGGGGCTGAGACCCTGCGTCCCACCGGTGGCTTGAGCTCTCGGACCCAAATATTGCGAAATCGCACAGCGTCTCCGTGGAATTGCAGCTGGATCGGACCGGTTTCCGCGTGTGCCCGGTATTTAGGGGCTTCCGTGTAGCTTGTCGGCCCTTCGAGTTCAAAGTGGTTCAGGAGCACAACGCCGTTCTGGATCAGAGTCACGAACCCAGGCCGTGCGACGTCTCCGTTACTTCGAAACCGCGGAGCATTGAAGAGTATCTGGTAAGAGTTCCATTCGCCGGGCTTGTGCATGGCGTTGGCCATGGGAGGCGTTTGCTTGTAGATGGAACCCGCCTGACCGTCGAAATAGGTCTTGTTTTCAAAAGAGTCGAGGATCTGCACCTCGTAGAGTCCCATCAGGTAGCAGCCGCTGTTACCACGTCCCTGACCTTCACCCCGAATTTCAGTGGGGGCCGACCACTCAAGGTGCAGTTGCAGATCACCGAAATGCTGTTTGGTGGAGATCGCAGTCTCACGGGGAATGGCGACTCCGTCCTGTACGAGCCATTTATCGCCGTTGTCCCATGCATCGAGACTGGAGCCATCGAAGAGGATCACTGCATCGGAGGGTGGTGCCGCGCTTGTGGCCCCCGGACTGACGATCGGAGGTTCCTGCCATTCAACGCCACTTTTCCATTCCTGGGCTTTGCCAGGCCGCGCGCAACTGGCGATGATGAAAATCAAGATAAACAGGCTGATGTCGCGGCGCAATCCCATGACTGTAATCTCTGCAACAGAACTTTTGAACGACCACCAGCTGACTTCTACCTGAGTCACCTGCGGTTCCTGCGTTTGAACATTCTGCCACATCCAGTCGCCGTCATCAGCAGCAGAACCACTCCTGATGCAGGCTCAGGGACACTGCTGAGCGGTGCCAGGAATCCACCATCGTCACCACCATTGGTGTGAATCAAGCTTATGACTCGGAAGCCACCCTGCGGAATATTTGTCGATGGGCTGTAGTTGGCAGTCTGTCCTTTGGCAAATACGCTGGCCTGCATATCGGCCCAGCTGCCACCGACAAGGAACCGATTGACCTGAGCATTGGTGTAGACGCCATTGAACGGACTCTCTGTCCACTCCCATACATTGCCATTCATGCCCATGACACCGTAGGCGCTCAACCCTCCGGCCTGCGTAATATCGGCAGGAACGCCATTTGCGCCCTGTCCATATACGACATCCCTCGCTCCCGTCCCACTGGTCACGGCGTTTGGTGCGATGTCCGACCTGACGGCGTATTGCCAATACCCACCAGTACCGTTCAGAGTGGGATCGTAGTATGCCGCTTTGTACCACTCATCGATCGAGGCCAGTGCAAAAACGGTTCGCTTGCTTCGAAACTGATTCAGGGCGTCGTAATCGCTGGTCTGGGAAGATTGCCAAGGGGTGATATTTGTGCTGTCAGCACGCCTGAACCAGTAAGCTGGAGCGAATCCCTGAGAGATATTGAGCCAGTTGACAAACCGAGCAGCTTCCACCCAGGTAATGTTCGTGGCTGCTTTATTGGCTCCATACCCAGGGCCGGGCGAAGTGTAGGAAATTGGCGAAGCAGAGTTTTGCGAGTCAAGGTTGTATATATTGATCATTCGCTCAGAGATCTCGTACTTACTCATTCCAAATGCATAATTAACACCACCGAATGTTGTTGAGTCATCTGCGTTTCCGAGATTGAGGATCGCCTGAAATGTCAGATCGAATGTATTCGCTCCACTGCCGAAGGTGACGACATCTGATCGAACTTCAGACGACCAGTGTATGAGGCAGAAAAAAGAGAGGAATCGAAGGTAAAAACGGAACAGTGGCAACGTAGTCGACGGAATTGAGCTGTTCATGATGTGGATTCAAACCGTTGCATGCGGGAAGGGGGAGTGTCACAGAGTCAGAATCGATAAGAGCACGGCAAGAAACTAATACAGGGCATGGTGCTGCTCAATGGCGTAATGCATTGAATAAAAAAAAACTGCAAAATGGTGATGTATGTACTCATTTGATTTCATTTATCACCATGTTGGTACAGGCTTTAAATTCAGTGAAATCCGGCGATTTACCCAGCGTCAGTCACTGGAGCGATCAGGTGCTTTGCAATCGATATCATCCAACTGCCACGACTGGACTGCATGGTTTTTAATTGTATCGATATTGCTGATTCTGCCGGCATGTATGCAGCGAGCAGCGTTTATTGCGTGAAAGATCGAAGAATCCTGCTACACTGATTCCCATGAACGAATTCCTTCACGCCTGCCTCATCGTTTGTCCCGCCGCTGCACTCGGAGGTGCCATCAACTCCGTGGCCGGAGGTGGCACGCTCGTGACTTTCCCGGCACTCGTCTGGGTGCTCGACGCCATCGCCGGTTCCGGTTCCGCCGCCATTCTCGCCAATGGCACAAACTCGGTGGCGCTCGCACCGGGTGCATTTTCGGGTTCCTGGGCCTACCGTCGCGAACTCAAGCATCTGGGGCGCCGTGCCTGCTGGCTGGCCGTCCCCAGCCTCGTCGGCGGCTCTGCCGGTGCGATTCTGGTTGTCCTCGGCTCTGAAACGCTATTTCGCGCCATGATTCCATGGCTGATCGGTGCCGCAACCCTGCTGTTTATCCTCCAGCCGCGGTTGACACCCGCCAATCGGTCAGGCTCGTCTGCACCGGCAGACGCCGACCCGAAGAATCCGGCCACTGCAGCGCGGCCCTCCACCATGGTGATGCTGATTCAGCTGGCTATCGGGGTTTATGGCGGCTATTTCGGTGCCGGAATCGGCATTCTCATGCTCAGCTCCCTGTCGCTGCTGAATCTCGGAAATATTCACCAGGTGAACGGCCTGAAAACCATTCTCGCCGGATTGATCAACGG
>JBEIEK010000209.1:0-10659 GCA_040382995.1 Planctomycetaceae bacterium | reverse complement strand
GCTGACCATGCCATGGCGAGCCCAATCAGGGCCGGCAGCAGACAGAGCCAGGGTGAGAAGCTGGCAGCCAGCGAACTCACGGCGACCGCAAGCCCCGACGTCAGACGAATCTGCCGTTCAATGGAGATGGGGCGACGAATGCCGCGATTGACTGGCAAACCGGCAGACTGCCAGGCGAGCGTTCCACCTTCGATGGAAATCACGTTGGAGTAGCCGGCCTGTTCAAAAAGCTGGCAGGCCTGCAGCGACCGGCCACCACTGCGACAGATAATATAGAGCGGCTGGTTCTGCCGTTCACCGCGGGATTCCATCATTGCGCGGGGATCGAGCCCTTCAAGGGGCATGAGCAGCGCACCCACGGCATGGAGTTCATAGAATTCCGTCGCCGATCGCACGTCGATCATTTCGAATCCACCCCGCTGGCTGAGTGGACGGAATTCTTCAATGCTGATGCGACCTGCCATACACGTGCTTCCAAACATCAGATCATGAAGTCGGCGGATCTGCCGAGGATGCGGTCGATGAGTTCCTGAGGGAAGTCCACGGCCGGTGCCCGTTCGGGATCCATGTCCGTTGGATTGATGCCACAGTAAACGCTCCAGGGACCCAGATGCCGCCAGCGCCCGGCACGCTTGGGTTCACCTGGCAGCACCGGTGTGGTGCAGCGGTTGCAGCCGATTGTGGAAAACCCTTGTTTGTGGAGCGGGTTGAGGATCACGTTGTGCTCGGCGATGTAGGCATCCAGCTGTTCGTCGCTGACGTTGGCCAGCACGTTGATCCGCAGCAGGTTCAGACGCGTGTCAACTGCCAGCACCGGGCAGACTCCGCGGCGACCACCGTCGGCTCGACGCAGGCTGCCAATGAGCGCATCATACTCGCCCCGCACGGCATCGAGCGGTTCGCTTTTGCGCATCTCACAGCACTGCTTCTGGCCTTCCGGTGTGAGATACAGCACGCCGTAACGTTCGGTTTGCTGCTGCATCGTGAGCGCTGGCGTGAGCGTGCGGATCTGCAGACCGTACTCGCTGGCAAGGCGGTCGCGAGTTTCAAGCGTTTCCTGGAAGAGCACTCCGGTGTCGACGAACACCACCGGCATCGGTACAGGAATGTGACTGATCATGTGGCAGATGACGTTGCCTGATTCCTGCATGGACGTCATTGCCGCCAGACGCTCGCCGAAAATCTCTCGAGCCCAGGACAGCAATTCCTGGGGGCTGCGATCATCGAAGGTTTTATTAAGGCTGGCCAGATCGGCCTGGCTGAGTCGGGCCATGGGCAGGTCCAGAGAAAAACAGAAACAAAGCCTGCGATGAAACAACCGGCAGGAGCAACTTGCAGACCAGCAACCCGGGTAAACGCACCCATTTCGCGTGGCATGTTGCATGGAAATCGGGAAAAAAGCTGGCTTTTCTGAGTTTTTTGGGTCACTGGAGCCAGCAATTCCCCGAATAAACTGATGATAGCGAGTTCACATTTTTGGAAAAAGACTGCCCGATGGATGTTGCATGTTTCCCAAATCCATCGATATATTCGAATTGTTTGTAGTTTCCCTCCCCCCTTCCAACACTCCCAGCCGGAGCCTGCCATGTTCGACCTGTTGTTAGGAAATACTCACAAGAACTGCGAAGGAACTTCGCGCCGCAACTTTCTCCGCGTGGGTGGGTTGGGCATGGGTAGCCTGTCTCTGGCCGGTCTCCTCCAGCAAAAAGCTCAGGCTGCAGCCCGCGGCAAAAGTGGCAGCGACAAATCCGTGATCTGGCTGTGGCTCAGCGGTGGCCCAACTCACGTCGAAACCTTCGACCCCAAAATGACTGCTCCCGCCGAATACCGCAGCGTCACCGGCGAAGTGCAGACCGTGGTTCCCGGCGTAACCTTCGGCGGCAACTTCGAGAAAATGGCGGCCGTCGCCGATCGCCTCTCCGTCGTCCGCTCATTCGCCCACACCAACAGCGGTCACTCCGGTGGTACCCACTACGTGATGACCGGCTACGACAACCGCCTCGCAGACAACGGTGGCAACCCCGATCGCCCCTTCCTCGGTTCAATCGTGTCCCGCATTCGCGGCACCAACCATCCTGAAACCGGCATCCCAACCTACGTTCGCATGGGTGGCATCTATGCCGATGGTCCGTCGTTCCTCGGAACCGCATACGGCCCGTTCGACCCGGCCGGTGAGGCTCGTCGCAATATGGCGATGGCTGTCGATCAGCAGCGCCTGTCAAACCGCCGCGCCATGCTCGACGGAATCGACACTCTCCGCCGTGATATCGACCGCAAAGGCCTGATGGAAGGTCTCGATTCCTTCGAACAACAGGCCTTCAACCTGATCCTCAGCCGCTCACAGCAGGCCTTCGACCTGAAATTTGAAGACCCCCGTGTGGTGGACCGCTACGGCAAGGGACTCGGCGAACAGATGCTCATGGCCCGTCGCCTCTGCGAAGCTGGCTGCGGTTTTGTCACCATCAACTACGGTGGCTGGGACATGCACAGCGGCATCAAACAGGCTATGGATCAGCGTGGCCCCGAGGTTGACCGTGCTGTCGCCGCTCTCGTCGAAGACCTCGACCAGCGCGGAATGCTCGACAACGTGCTCCTCGTCATCAGCGGAGAATTCGGTCGCACTCCCAAAATCAATGGCTCCGGTGGTCGCGATCACTGGGCCCCGCTCAGCACCCTCGCTCTCGCCGGTGGCGGACTCCGCATGGGACAGGTCGTCGGGGAATCAGCCGAAAAGGTCGATGTGCCCAAGACCACCCCGATCACCCCCCAGGATCTCATGGCGACCATCTTCCACGTGCTGGACTTCGATCGCCGAGTGCAGTTCACCAATCAGTCCGGCCGTCCGACCTACATGATCGAAACCGGCAAACCGATCGAAGAACTTGTCTGATCCCTTCATCCTTCATCAGCAGTCTCAAACAGACCTCGCTGCTGAACCCTGACTTCCCTCCGCAGGCCGCGTATTACGCGGCCTGCGGCATTGATACCGCTCAGCCACGCAATCTCCACTCCGCAGCATCCATCCCGTTTTCCTCCCTGATTCTGCTCCGCCCCCACCCAGTCGCCGCAGATTCCAATTGAGTCGGCCTGCAGCCCGGACACAATCCCAGCTGCTTCTTCTCCCGCCAGCACCTGCAATGGCTCCGAGTACTTCCAGCGGTGAACGCTCAGCACATCCGGCCGTGGCAAGGGCTGACCGATCAGTCGACCAAGTTCACCAAGCATTGCCGCGCTGACAGCATCCGGCTCAGCCTCCGCATGCTCAGCACTCCAGTCCGCAGTGGCGTGCAGCACAAGGCACTCCGCAAACGTCGAAGTGCCATGATGAGGCTTTGTCTGGTTGCGGATGATCCGCCCCAGGACCGGTCCGGCGACATCAGCCGCAGACCACTCCTGTCCTGGAAGTGGACTTTGAAAGCCGGCCATCACCGTTCGTGTGACAGCCCAGGGGACCTGCCGCAAACGCTCAGCCGTCGCTGGCCGCAGATTCTCCAGCAGCGCAGCGGACTGTGGTGCCGGCAGCGCCAGGATCACGGAATCAAACGGGCCGAAAACCTGCCCCGCTTCTGAATGCAGCATCCAGCCGCTGCCAACCCGCTCCAGCCGTGAGATTTGCTGCTCAACTTGCAACTCGATGTTCCGCAGCAGGTGCCGCGCGATTGCGGGCATGCCAGGCAGCCCGGTATACCTCGGCCTGACAGGCTTTGCAGCCCACGCACCCTCAGCGGTGACATGCATCCACGTCCCACGCCAGACAGCAGCGATGCCTTCTTCCAGCCAGCTGCTGACGGCGCGACGAAAATCCGGATGCCGCGCCTCAAAACACACAGTTCCATGATCAAACCGCTGGTCGTCCAGCCTTCGACCAGCCATTCGGCCTCCCACTCCCCGACTTTTGTCGAACACCGTCACAGGCAGCGCATGATCGGCCAGTGTCCGCGCGGCAGCAGCGCCGGAGATCCCCGCACCGATCACGGCAATTCGCGGCACCGGATTGGCGCGACTGACAGAAGTGCGACGGCTCCACGCCGTGGCGTCCAGTCTTGCCGCATGCTCTTCGAGGGGTCGCGGACGGACGGTGCCCAGCACCGGCTGCTCCGGAGTGAACGGGCGGTCAAACTGCCCCAGACACCAGAGGATGCCGCCGTAGGACGACGGATCCCGGCCGTCGAGTGCATAGCGGTTGTTCAGGTCGATAATCAGCTTCAATGCGTCTCGCGGATCGGCCGTCCACTGCAGCAATGCCTTGCCCCACGTCATTCGCACGTTGTTGTGCAGTTCACCGTGAATTCGCAGCGATTTCTGGGCCGCGTTCCAGAGCGGATCGTACGTTTCTCCGGCTGCCAGGCGTTCCCACGAATACAGCGATGGCCGGCGGTCACGTGCATGCGCCATAAGCGTTTGCTGAGCCCATGCGGGGATGGCGTCCCACGAATCATGATCACGGCGAAACCGGCAGAAACACCATGCCAGTTCCCGCCAGATCAGCAGCTCATCCAGAAATTTCTCCGCACCTTCGTGTCGCAGCCCAGCACACTCGCGCGCGACTCGGAACGGAGACACCATGCCATAGTGCAGGTAGGCCGACATTCGGCTGACACCGTTGACGAGCGGCTGATTTCGCTTCGCTGCGTACTGCCGAAGCCCCTGATCCCGAAATTTCTGCCACCTCTCGATTCCCGCGGCCGTGCCACCGGGAGTGTCGATTACAGGGCCGACGGAATGATCAATGCGGCAGGAGCCAACGAGGTCCGGGATGGCGGACGGCTGAAGCTCCAGCGGTACCAGACCGGGAACTCGGGGTTCCCAGGCTGCTGGCCGCTCCTGAATCTCCGGCCAGGCGTCCTTCAATCGCTCGCGGTGGTGCTTTGACACGGCGTTGCGGAACTGGAAGGCACGGTCCCACGCGCGTCCGGCAAGCTGCATCGGGCAAACACAGGCCGTGTCAACCGCCACGATGGGCGTCTGAGTGCGGCTGGCAAGCCCACGCAGAAAGGCTGCCGCCGGATCGGTGGGCATGTCTTCGGTGATCACGATTGCAGCGGCGTCTGCCAGGAGCCGGAGCCAGTCTGCGCGGTGCCCGGGACGTTCAAGGTGAAACACATACGGGATCTGCCGCTGCTGCAGCTGTCGCCGCACGTCGAGTGCCCCCTGCAGAATGAATGTGTGATGCCGGTCAGATGCAAATGGATATTGTTCAGAGAGTGCGTGATAAACCAGCAGCGGCCGCTGCAGTTCATGTGCAATCAGAATAGCAGCGTCGAGTGCCGGATTCTCGTCGGCTCGCACGGCCGTGCACATCCAGTAGAGCACTCCACCGGAAGGCCCTGGCGATCCTTCACCAGCCACCCGGCAACGCTCGCTCAGATGCCGCGGAAGGAGTCGGTTCAGATGCTGCTGAAGAACACTTTGGACGGCTGGCATAAGAGATGTCTTCAAGGGTTTGGCGGACACATGACCTGCCGGCAGTCTACCTGCGGCGAGGTGCCACAGGTGGTGGCATTGGAGATTCGGCAGGTTCGATGGTGCGGCTGCGGTTTTTGCGACAGCGCTCACTGCAGTATCGCACTTCGCTCCAGTTCCTCTCCCAACGCTTCCGCCAGGAGAAGGCAAGTCCACAGACAGGGCAGAGCTTTTCCGGCAGGTGTTTCCTGTTCATCAGCGATTCCCGTCGGTCAGTGGGCGTTTGCGACTGCCATGCTTCTCATAGACCTGAGCCGCCTGCTGACTCGCCGCGACGGTGCTGCGAGCGGCAAAGATGCGGTCCCGCGCCAGACGATAAGCCGTCTCGTGCTCAACGATCGGTGGCGGATAATCGCGACCAATCCGGCAGCCAAAGAGCGACTGCTGGAAGACCGACATCCGCTGCGGCTCCGCCAGAAATTCGTCCGGGACGCCGTCCAGTTCCGGAACCCACTTTCTGATGAATTCACCGGTGGGATCCTGGTCCCGAGCCTGTTTCGCCGGCGAATAGATACGAATGGAGTTAATGCCGGTCACGCCCGACTGCATCTGACACTGACTGTAGTGAATACCTGGCTCGTAATCGGTGAACATCCGAGCCAGGTGCAGTGCCGGACGGCGCCAGTGCAGCCACAGATGGTAGGCGGCGAACGACATCAGCATTGCCCGCATCCGAAAATTGATCCAGCCGGTCTGACACAGGGCCCGCATGCAGGCGTCCACCATCGGATAGCCCGTCCGACCTTCCTGCCACGCCAGAAACCAGTCCTCGCGGAATTCATTCTCGCGCAACCCGTCAAATGCTCGATTGACGTTGCGAAACTCCAGCAACGGCTCGTCTTCCAGCTTCTGCATGAAGTGACAATGCCAGCTCAGTCGCGATTCAAAGCTGGTCAGACTCTGCACCCATGAACGGTCAACCGCCCGTTCCTCCCGCAGGTCTTCGCGAATCTGCAGCAGCCGCATTCTGGCCCGCTGAACCACCTGCCGAATTGAAAGATTCCCAAATGCCAGGTAGGGGCTCAGACGACTGCAGCCTGATTCTCCCGAAACCGGACTGCTCATTGATCGCCGATAGTCGGCGCCCCGAACTTCCAGAAATGAATCCAGACACTGCTCACCATTCCTCCAGCCACCTGCCTGGAACCGATCGTCTCCACCAGCCGCTTCGCAAATCGCTGAGATCCATTCCGGCCCGGGACAGATCACCGAAGGAATGGCGGCGGTGTCGAAAGGCTTGCCAAAACACTCCGCAGCACCGCACCGCAGGCGAGCCGGTTCGGCAGCCAGCGGTTCCCGCATCCGTTCGCGCCAGAGCGACGACCATCCATCACGTGAAGCCAGCCGTCGCACCACTCCTGTCTGAGGAATTTCTGTGATGGGTATGCCTGCAGTGCGGCACCACACTCTGACTCGACGGTCCCGCTGATAGCTGAGGTAATTACCTGTCTCTTCGTGGCACCAGATCCGCTCCAGCCCGCACCGCAGATGCAGTTCTGAAAACACACCAGGAAGGTTTCCCTGAAGCACTACGAGGCGGCTGCCAAGTTGCTGCAGCCGCACGTCCAGCTGATGCAGACTTTGCCGCAGAAAACGCCAATGACGCTGATCCGCGTCCTCCGCCCCCAATTGCTCCGGTTCCAGCACGTACACGCACAGCACCGCGCCAGCCCTGGCGGCGGCGGCCAGCGGACGGTGGTCGACAGTCCGCAGATCCTTCTTGAACCAAACCAGCTGAACTGCCATACCACTCGCCCAAACGTTGAAAACTCCGCCACGGCAGTGGTTATAGACGAGTTTTTCAGCGGAGCCAGGAAGTTAGGGGTGTTGGCCCCTGGGCGTGAAATTCTCAGAAGGCGACCAGGGAAGGCTGCCACCGTGACAAGGCGTACTTGGGGGATTTGGGAATCTCGATGGCGGACGGCGGCGGAACAATTGGACGGCGGTGCCGTCAAACATGGTGAGGTCAACCGCAGCACAACAACGCGTCCCCGCGGTAGAGGCGTCGCATTGAGAACGAATCCCTGCGGTACCGGCCGATTGACCTCGGCTGCTCTCCAGAGGACGTTTTTGAGTCACGTGATCAGGCCGAGGGGCGCGTGGCTGCCAGGAGTTCCTGGAGTTGGCTGGCGAGCGACTGGAGCTGTTCAGGCGGGAGCGCTGCCAGCGTCTCCTGAGAGGAAACGGGTTGCTGCAGTACTTCCTGAAGAGTGCGGATCCTCCCCATCAATAGCCCCTGTTCACGTCCCTGTTCACGTCCCTGTTCAAGTCCCTTTTCAAGTCCCTTTTCAAGTCCCTTCTTCACTCCCCGTTCAACCAGTGCTTCAAAGCAGGTGGGCATTTGAGTCTCCGAGTCGATCTTCAGTCCGGTCCTGACAGCCTGTTCAAACCACTTCAGTCTTTGCGCATCGAAAACATGGCACAGATACAGAATGATATCGTTCAGGGCGTCCCTGTGGGAATCGATTTCCTGCCAGAATTGCAGGAGCCTGAAGATGGCGACCACCGAGTCGAACTGCAGCTTCGCACGACGGACCAGCCGCAGGGTACGAATTCGAGCTTCCAGTTCCGGAATTTCCGGAAAGGCGGCTGACGACTGCAAACTGAAGTCCACCACGATCGCCTGCATGTCCGGCACGAAGGGACTGAGCCGTTGTCCGGGGCGGATTTTGTCGCGGAATGATGTGGGTTCGTCCCAGGGTTTGTCGCCGTGGTAGACCACTACAGGAATGACCACACAGGGGGGCTGTTTGTTGCGTCGCCGCCATCCCTGAATCTTGAGTACGTACTCAAGCAGCTGCAGAGCAATTTGGCGATCGATGTAACTTTTGTGTTCCAGCAGCAGGTAGATGAGCACTTCTGTGCCATCGAGGAACCATGCAGAATACAGCAGGTCGAGCCGTTTTTCCTGTTCGCTGGCGGCGAGGAATGTTTCCTTTGTGGGTGCGAGGGATTCGAGACGAAGCCCGGCGAGCAGGTCCTGGGGGAGTTTGGCTTTAAGCAGAGCGCGGGTGTGGTGGACCACCTCGAACGTGCGGCGGAAGAAATGGTCGTGTGGATTTGTAGGGTGGAATTTGTTCATAACCTGGATGATGCAGGCGAACAACTCCTGGTTCCATAAAAATCGGACTCGGATATCACGGAACACGCTCAATCTGTGCCGAATCTGAGGGTCGCAGGGATCGCAGGGGCTGTTGTTGCGGAACGCAGGGACTCCGGGCGTGAGTCGAACCACACATCCCCGGCCAGACGACGAAGTGCCGCGGACGGGGTTCCTCGACCATCACCGAGCAGGCGGCGGCTTCGATTCCAGAATTTTCTCGAGTTGCCACGCGAGTAACTGGAGTTCTTCCAGCGTCCGGGGGGGCCGCAGTCTCCGAGGTGATTTCGTGTCAGAGCCTTGCGAGTGGATTGTCGCGGGCTTCAAGGGGCATTGCGACGGGGCCGCCGCGAACATGCGACTCGAAGGCCGCCAGCACCATCTCTATGGCCCCGCGCGCCTCGCGAAATGAACATTTCGGCTGGCGATCGGTGTCGATACAGTACAGCAGATCGCGGGCAGCGGCGGGGTTGCCACCTTCGTAGCCGGTGGCAGTGATCGTTTCCGGCTTATCGACGCCGGCGGACGTGATGGTCTTCCAGCCGGCCGCAGTTCTTCCGCTCCAGTGAGCGTCCTCCAGGAGGAAAGCGGGATTTCCGTAGCCTGACGTGAGTTCGATCACGCCTTTTGTGCCATGGATTCTGAGCCCAAAGCGGCTGGGGCTGCCACCGGCGTTTTTCTTTGAAGAGAAGTGCCCCGTCACGCCACCGCGAAAGCGGTAGACGGCCTCAACGCGGTCGCCGGCCAGCGACCCAAGCCCCTCATTGCCCTCACGCACGTCACTGTGAACAGCAGGACGGCCAGCCTGAGTCAGCGTGGCGAAACAGGTTTCGGGGTCTCCGGCGAACGCACGCATCAAATCCAGAACGTGCGTGCCCAGGACCCAAAGATCCTCGCTGCCCCCGCGACCGTCTTCCTTGCCACGAGCCCGAATCTCGAGCAGTTCACCGATGCGACCGTCCTGAATCAGGCGACGAACCACATCCAGCTGGGGCGACCAGCGGCTGATATGGGCCACAGCAGTCTTCACGTGCCGCATTTCGCAGGCCCGCAGCATTTCGTCGGCTTCACCGAGCGTCCGGCAGAGCGGTTTTTCGAGATACATGTGGCAGCCGTATTCGGCACAGGCGAGCACCATATCCCGGTGCTGGTCCACCCAGCGCGGGCAGACAGCAACCACCTGTGGCCGCAGCTTTTCAAGCATCTCCCGGTAGTCGGACCAGGCTGTCGCTGCGCCAGTTCGTTCCTGGGCTTTGACACGGCCGGCTTCCACTGGGTCTGCAACCCCGACGACTTCACAGTCATCAAAGCCTTTCCAGACCGCGTCCAGCCCATGCCCGTAGTCACCCCGACCGGTGCTGCCGATCACTGCCACGCGAAACTTTGCCATACCGCAGACTCCCTCTTGAAAAACGGAGCGGGAATCATCGCCTGCCAGCCTCCGCAAATGCAAGTGTTCCACTGGATTTTCGGCCACGTGCGTCATCCGGACGGCTCTGACTGCGGACGCCCGTGTGATGCTGAGCGCAGCGGTCTACCTGCCCTGAGCCGCTATGAAGGCGTCAGTACTCAGATCTTCAAAGGTAAAAAGGTGCCATGCACCTTGACAACGAATTCCCTGTTTTTATACTGGTGCGGAGGCTTTCTGAAAGGTCTGTTATGCCACGGGTGAATCGCAGGGAAATCTTCTCCGAAACCGATGTCCAGGTGTTTCACACCATCAGTCGCTGCGTACGCCGCAATCACCTGTGCGGACGCGATCGCCGATCAGGGCGCGATTTTTCACATCGCCGTGAATGGATTCGCAGCCGCCTTGAAGAACTGGCCGGCATCTTCGCCATCGAAACGCTCGGCTATGCACTCATGGCCAATCACATGCACCTCGTCATCCGCACACGCCCGGACGTCGCGGCCACATGGTCCGACGACGAAGTCGCACGCCGCTGGTGGACCCTGTTTCCTCAGCGACGCACCCCCGCCGGGCTCCCGGAACAGCCCACCACAGAAGAGCTCAGTCGCCTCAAAAACGGCCCCGCCGGCCTTGCCGATAAACGCCGTCGGCTCAGCAGCGTCTCCTGGTTCATGAAGTGCATTTC
>JBEIEK010000208.1:0-10673 GCA_040382995.1 Planctomycetaceae bacterium | reverse complement strand
GATCGGTCGCGTGGAAACATCCATTGAACCCCGCGAAACCTCCGGCGAACTCATGCTGCGGCTGGCCCGACTCTGTGTGCCCTTCACCCTGCAGATGCTGGAGCAGCTTGAGCACGGCACCGCCGTCCCCGAACCCCAGGACCCAAACCTCGTCACACTCGCTCCAAAAATCCAGCGCGAAGACGGACGCATCGACTGGACGCTCACCTCCCGCCAGATCGACTGTCACATCCGCGCCATGCAGCCGTGGCCCAAAGCGGCAACGCTGCTGCATCGCGACGGACAACCACCGGTTCGCTGCCTGATTCAGCAGGTGCGGGTGCTTGACGAATCTCAGTGGCCGACAGTGACTGCCACTCCCGGCAGACTGCTGCTGGTGGATCGGCGGTTGTGCGTTCGCTCGGGTGACGGGTGGCTGGAGATTCAAAGCATTCAGCCGGAGGGTCGTCGGGCGATGGATGGCATGGCGTTCGCTAATGGCCACCCCCCTGGTATCCACGCCGAATTCCGCCCCGATAACCAACCCTGATTTCCCCAAATCACGCAACTTCCCGCTGATTTTTGTTGAATTCCGGATTTTTGGAGTCTTCCGGGGGGCGATGGAGTATTGTGCCGCGGCCTGCCATTCGGTCACTCCAGGAACCACGGCCCGGTCAAATCAATTCTGCGTAAACTGTTCAAATATATAGCTTTGCAACTCTTTCCCCGGCCCTCACCCCGGATTTCCAAGGGCCCTGCCGGGCCTGCTGGCTTTTGAGAACGCAGGGCGTCCACCAAAGTTCCTCCGCCGCTTCCTCAATTCTGCCAACTGCAGCGCAGTAAACATCCGTTTCCCGTGGTAAACTACCGTTTCCAGAGCGTTTACCGCTGTCCACAATCGTTCATCAGGTTTTGAGGTGGTTTCTCTGCATGACCGCTGAAGCTTCCAGAGAAGTTGTCATCACCGGCGTTGGCATCCTTTCTCCAGTCGGCATTGGCCGGTCAGACTTCTGGTCCGCCATTTCCTCCGGTCGCTGTGGCCTGCGCCGCATCCAGCTGGAAGAATGGGTTGCGGCGCCTGGCTGCATCGGCGGCGAAGTCAGCGACTTCAACGATGAAACCGCAAGGAAAGTGCATCTCAAATCACTGCGCAAAAGCCTCAAGGTGATGTGCCGTGAAATCCAGATGGGTGTGGCTTCCGCACTGCAGGCCATGGAAGATGCCGGCCTCGCTCCCGGCTCAGTCCCCTCCAGCCGCATCGGTTGCGATTTCGGCGCCAATCTGATGTCCAGTCCCCCGGATGTGGTTCACGAAGCGGCCCTCAAATCCCGCTCCTCCCGCTTCGGCTCCCTGGCCTTCGACTACGACCGCTGGGGCGAAGTCGGTCGTCTCGGGCTCGAACCGCTTTGGCTGCTGAAATACCTCCCCAACATGCCTGGCTGCCACATCGGCATCGCACTCGAAGCCTGCGGCCCCAACAATTCCATCACCCACGACGAAGCGTCCGGTGGCCTCGTGATTGGCGAAGCCTGCAACGCCATTCGCCGGAATCGCGCCGATGTGATGATCGCCGGCGTCACGGGAACTCGACTGCACACCGTCAAGGCCTGCCACGCAGCCCGCTGGGATCTGCTTGCTGACGGACCCGCCGAAACGCGTGTTCGCCCCTTCGACGCTCACCGCTCCGGTGAAGCCATCGCCGAAGCAGCCTGCAGCCTGATCCTTGAATCCCGTGAACACGCTGAAAAACGCGGCGCCAAAATCCTCGGCACCGTTCTCGCCTGCGGCGCCAGCTCCGTCATCTCACGCACCGGCCAGCCCGACGAAGCCGCCGCTGTGGCCCTTGCCGCCTCCGCAGCACTCAGCCGCGCCGCCATCACCCCCAGCCAGCTCGGACACATCAACGCCTGTGCCTCCGGCAATCCCGATCGCGACCGCGCCGAAGCCCTCGGCCTCCGCCAACTCCTCGGACCGGACGCTCAGCACATCCCCGTCACCGCCATCAAAAGCTACCTGGGCAGTGCCGGCAGCGGTTCATCCCTCTGCGAGCTTGCCGCCTCACTCCTCGCACTCCAGCAGGGGCTCATCCCCCGCACCCTTAACTTCTCCGCAACCGATGCCGACACCCCGCTTGATGTCGTTCACGGCGAACATCGCCAGGCATCCAGTGGCCTGTTTCTTAAAACCAGCGTCACTCGCATGGGCCAGGCCAGCGCTGTCGTCATCAAAGTCTGATGGCCCAGCATCGGCACTGTCCCCCCACTGCACAGGTGGCTCATGTCAACCGGCAGCCCCGGCCCTCAGGCTGATTCCCTCTCAAAGCTCCGCATTCGCCGCGATCAGGCCCCCAGCGGTCCATCCGCCTTCGGTCGCCTGCTGAGGTTGCTCGTCTTCACCGGGATCACTGGTGGCCTCGTGGCCGCTGTCTGGTTCTTCGCCTTCTCCGGCGGCGTCTTCCCTGATGCCGCAAAGCTCCTGCAGTCCGTTCGCCCCAAACCGGAAGTCCGCGTCGCCATCGTCAGCGTCGAAACCGGTCTGTCTGCAGACGCCACCGTCGTCGCCACCGGCTACATCGAATCCCGCCAGCAGGCCCGCATCGGAGCTCGAGCCACCGGGCGAATCCAGGATGTCAAGGTCGAAGAAGGCACAAAAGTCGCCGCCAACGATGTGCTGGCCGTGCTCGAACATGCCGACCTCGACGCATCGCTCGCCGCAGCCGAAGCCGCCGCTGCCCGCTGCCGCAGTGAACTGCAGGAACAGGACGTGGTGATTCAGCGTTCCCGCCGCGACCTCGAACGCGCCGAAAAAGCCTTCGCCGCCAAAACCATGACCGCTGCTGAATTTGACGCCGCTAAATTCGACGTCGATGCCGCCGTCGCCCGCCGCGCCTCGCTCGAAGCCGCCCTCACACTCGCCGAAGCCCGCGTCCAGGAAGCCCAGCAGCTCCGCGAGAACATGTTCGTCCGCGCACCTTTCGCCGGCACCGTCATCTCAAAAGATGCAGAACTCGGCGAATCCATCATGCCCGGAGGGATGGGTGAAGCCTCCGGACGCGGTTCCGTCGTCACCATCGCAGACCTCGAACATCTCGAAGTCGACTGTGACGTCAAGGAAGACTTCATCAGCCGCGTCACCACCGGACAAATCGCCGAAATCAGCGTCGATGCCGTTCCCGATCGCCGCTACCAGGGCACCGTCCGCAAAGTGATCCCCATGGGCGACCGCGCACGCGCGACGGTGAAGGTCCGAGTTGCCTTCGTTGATGCCGATCAGAAGCTCTTCCCCGAGATGAGCGCCACCGTGTACTTTCTGCCCGCAGGACAGACTCAGCCCGTCGAACAAACCCCGCCCCGCATTTTCTGTCCCAACGACGCGCTGCACTCCGCCGACGGCCAGAACTGGGTCTGGATCGTCAACCGCGAAGACTGCCTCCAGAAAACACTC
Source organism: Planctomycetaceae bacterium (assembly GCA_040382995.1). Classification (GTDB taxonomy): domain Bacteria; phylum Planctomycetota; class Planctomycetia; order Planctomycetales; family Planctomycetaceae; genus SXXK01. Next base: position 7,250 of record JBEIEK010000208.1, on the reverse strand, counting down.
GTGCAGATCGCCGAACGTCGCGAAGATCGCACCGAAATCGCCTCCGGACTCAGCGGCGGTGAAAAGGTTGTCGTCAGCAAACCCCTGGATTTCCGCGACGGACTCCCGGTCAAACCCGCTCAATAAGTCCACACACCATCCAGCACACAGAAGCCACGTCATGAGCGATCCAATAGTTCAGGTTCTGAACGTCAGCCGCGAATTCCGTCGCGACCAGATCACCATCCCCGTGCTCTCCAACATGAATCTCACCGTCGAACCCGGTGGCTACCTCGCACTCATGGGCCCCTCCGGCTCCGGCAAAACCACGCTCCTGAACCTGATTGCCGGTCTTGACCGCCCCACCTCCGGGTCCGTCATCGTCTGCGGTCAGGATCTCGGACGCTCCTCCGAAACCGAGCTCGCCAAATGGCGTTCCCGACACATCGGCTTCATCTTCCAGATGTACAACCTCATCCCCGTGCTCACGGCCTACGAAAACGTTGAACTGCCGCTCACGCTCACCTCACTCTCCCGCCGCGAACGCGATGAACATGTCCGCACGGCCCTGCAGGTTGTCGGTCTCGCCGATCGCATGGATCACTACCCCAGACAGCTCTCCGGTGGTCAGGAACAGCGCGTAGCCATCGCCCGCGCCATTGTCACCGACCCCGACCTGATCGTCGCCGACGAACCCACCGGCGACCTTGATGCCAAATCCGCCTCCGAAATCCTCGACCTCATGCAGCGGCTCAACCAGGAATTTCAAAAGACCATTATCATGGTCACCCACGACCCCCACGCGGCCGCTCGCGCCTCCCGCACCCTGCACCTCGAAAAAGGCGTCCTTGTCTCCGAAGTCTCCTCCGACCGGACTCAGAAAGCTGCCCCCTGATGTACACGATTAAATACATCTGGCGCAATGTGCGCCGCAATTCCATCCGCAGCCTGCTCACCGTACTCTCCGTCGGCTTCAGTCTCGCACTGATGACCGTCCTCTATGGCTTCCTTGCGTCCACCGACACCTATCGTCAGGAAGCCAGCCAGTCCAACCGCATCGTGGTGATGAACATTCAGGGCTTTGCCGGCAGCCTGCCCATTTCGGCCGTCGACGATGTCCGTCGCACCAAATCCGTGGCCGCTGCCGTCCCGCTGGCATGGTACGGCGGTGCCTATCAGGATGAACGCATGCCGTTCGCCACCTTCGCCACCGACCCCTCCGCCTTCTTCGATGTCTGGCCCGACTACACGATCCCCCCGGAACAGCTCAAAGCCTGGCAGGCCAACCGTCAGGGCTGCATCATCGATCGCCGCATTGCCGAACGTCGCGGCTGGTCCATCGGCACCCGCATCCCGCTCAGCAGTTCCATCTACCCATTCCCGCTCGACCTCGAAATCAGCGGAATCTTTGATTCGCCGAAAAACACCGATTCCCTCTACTTCCACTGGGACTACCTCAACGAAGGACTCCGCCAGGTCAATTTCCCGGAACTTGACAACGCCGGAACAGTCTTCGCGCGGGTCGAGAAAAAGGACGACATGACGCCGGTCATCAAGGCTGTCGACGATCGCTTCGGCAGCTCCGATACACCCACCCGCAGCCAGACCGAAGCCGCCTTCGCCAAAATGTTCGCGGATATGCTCGGCAACGTACAGGTGCTCATTCGCAACATCGGACTTGCCGTCGTCTTCTCCCTGTCGCTGGTCACCGCCAACGCCATGGCAATGGCCATGCGTGAACGCGTCACCGAAATCGCAGTCCTCAAGGCCATTGGTTTCTCCCGTGGTCGAGTGCTCATTCTGGTGCTTGGCGAAGCCTTCCTGATTTCCATGCTTGGAGGACTCTTCGGCGTGGCCGTGGGCTGCGTGTTTCTGCAGGCCATGAATCAGGCCATCCCGCAATTCTTCCCGCTGGCACTCAATGAACTCGCCGGACTCTGGATGTCCTACGGTCTCATCGCCGCCGCCTTCCTTGGCATTGTCAGTGGCATCGTCCCCGCACTTCAGGCCGCCAGACTCTCCGTCATCAACGGACTGCGCCGCATCGCATAAACAGGCCACACCATGATCCCCGCCAAATACAATCTTCGGAATCTCCGCGTCCGCTGGATGACCACGCTGATGACTGTCATCAGCACCGGACTGGTCGTGTGGGCCTCCGTGCTCTGCTTCGGCCTGACGGACGGACTGCGCTATGCACTGCAGGTCACCGGCCACGAGCTGGACCTGATCGTGCTCCGCAAAGGGTCCACCGACGAAATCAGCAGCGGTCTTGAACAAAAGGTCGCCTCAGACGTCGCTTCCCTGCCAGGCATCGCAAAGGACGCCAGCGGACGTCCGCTCTGTTCCGTGGAATTCGTTACCATTCTCACCAAACCCCGCCGCAACAACGGTGGCATCGTCAACCTGATCGTCCGCGGCCTCGATGACACCGGACGAACCCTCCGACCCGACTTTCGCATTGTTGAAGGGCGGGATGTGAAGCCTGGTACGTTCGAAGCAATCACCAGCCGCACCATGGCCGCTCGCTTTGAAAACCTCGCCATCGGCGAAGAGCTGGAAATCAACCGTCGCAACTTTCGCATCGTCGGCTACTTTGAAGCCGCCGGCAGCGCCGCGGAATCCGAAGTCTGGACCGACCTCCGTGACCTCACACTCGCTCGCAAATCCGCCGGCGCTGTCAGTTCTGTCTGTCTCCGCGCTGAATCCCCCGAACAGCGCGATCGCCTCATCGAAACGCTTGCCGCAGATAAACGCTTTCAACTTTCAGCTGTCCGCGAAACACAGTATTTCGAGGACCAGATGAATCAGGCCAGTGCCATCCAGTACATTGGCTACGTTATCGCCGGCTTCCTGATCTTCGGTGCCATGTTCGCAGCCGCCAACACGATGTATGCCGCCGTCGCCAGCCGCGCCCGGGAAATCGGCACCCTCCGAGCCCTCGGATTCCCACGCTCCGCCGTCCTCACGTCATTTCTCTTCGAAGCCATCGTGCTCTGTCTGCTTGGAGGCATCCTGGGCTGCGCAGGAACACTGCCCTTCAACGGACTGTCCACCGGCACCGTCAATCAATTCAGCGAAATCACCTTTTCGTTCCGCTTCGGGCCTCGAGTCCTGCTGCAGGGAGTGACCCTCGCCGTCGTCATGGGTCTCCTCGGTGGACTCCTCCCTGCTGTCCGCGCTGTCCGTCTTAATATCATCACGGCTCTCAGAGAACGCTGAACAGGGTCTCGAACCAGCCCAGGCTCTGTGAACTGTAAACGTCAGGTGCTGCATGAGTGATTACGAAGACGTCTCAGAGACGGTGCTGCTGTCGCTGCCCAAAACGCGACTGGATGTGCTGCAGACAAAGCTGCACCGCAGAAACGCAGACGACAGCATTCTCTTCTGGCTGCCGCTGTCTGCAGTGGTCTCCGCAGAATTTCGCCGGCCCATCGATTCACGATCCCTGATCATCATCGCCGCGGGCGCCGGTCTGGTCGCCATCGGGCGTTTTGTCTCTGATTACAACCTCGTCACCTGTTTGCTCTACGTCGCCGCGTTGTTAATTGTGATTCTCCCGATCTTCGGCATCCGCAAGGACCAACTGGTGCTCAGGACCGCCGAAAACACGCTGTATATCGACTGTGACGAACTGTCAGGGGACGTGCGATGCTTCACCATCGCACTGAATATCCTGCTGAACTCCGGCCGGAACGACGCCGACAAGCCAGCCTGACACCATGTTGTGGATCGCCCGTGCCGCGGAGGATTGGTTCGGGGTGGAATCTCAACCGCCGTCCCATTTAACCGTCGTCAGGAATTCCGTCACCGTCGGCATCTGCAGCGAAGGTGTCGGATTTCAGAGCGGACCAGCCAATCCTGCTTCCCTTCGCGACGCACCAACCGGCAGCCCACTCCATCAGCCAGACCTGTTGATGGCCCAAAGCGACAAATCCCGGGGGTCTGGGGGCTGGCCCCCAGCAACCCTCTCAAACAGTCCCGCAAGGTTCCCAACACCAGGCAAACGGAGTCAGACCGTGAATCATTCAGCCCTCAATGCTCCCGTCAGACCTCAGAATCGGCCGCCCGGGAGTCACTTCCACGCGGTACTCGCGCCGGTGCTTTTGCTGCTGCTCTGCTGCAGTTCGCTGCCAGCCACGGAACTCCCGTGGATTGTCGTCAACGAATCCGGAACCGGCTTTGAAGAGCAAAGCACGGGACGCGTCTTCGATGCGTCCGGGTTCAACTACGACCACGACAGCTCCGGAAGACTCATCGAAGATTACTGGCACACCGCGTGGCCGACGATCGTTGAAGACTTTCAGGAAATGCGGGACCTCGGCGCTCGGGTCGTGCGAATTCATCTGCAGTTTGGTCGCTTTATGGAATCCCCCGCAACCGCAAGGCAAAGCGAACTCCGGCAGCTCGAAAAACTTGTTGAACTCGCCCGCGACACCGGCCTGTACCTCAATCTCACCGGGCTCGGCTGCTACCACAGCGCCGACGTCCCGGAGTGGTACGACAAGCTTTCTGAGTCCGATCGCTGGGCGGCGCAAGAGGTGTTCTGGGAGGCTATCGCTGACACCTGCAATGGCTCATCCGCGGTCTTCTGTTATGACCTGATGAACGAACCGGTCGTTGGCGGTGAACAGCCGGCAGCCGACTGGCTTGGCCCGGCCTTCGCAGGCAAGCACTTTGTGCAGTTCATTGCCCGCTCCACACAGGGCCGCAAACGCCACGAGGTGGCAGCAGCCTGGACTGCACAGCTGGTGACTGCCGTTCGCCGCAAAGACACGCGTCACCTGATCACAGTCGGACTGGTGGACTGGAGTCTGGATCGCCCCGGACTGACCTCCGGGTTCACTCCCGCCACCATCGCTCCCCACGTTGATTTTCTAAGCGTTCACCACTATCCCGAAGCCAACAAAACGTCAGACACCGCTGAACTGCTGCGAGCCTTTCAGATCGGGAAGCCCCTGGTCATCGAAGAAACCTTTCCGCTCAAATGTGCCCCCGAACAGCTTGAACAAATCACGCTCCGAACCCCTGACGTCGCCGGCTGGATCAGCTTCTACTGGGGAAAACGCATTGCCGAACATCAGCCGGAGACTTCCATTGGCGATGCAATCACCGCTGACTGGCTCAAACGATTCTCGTCACATCTGCAGGACAGTCCCCTCGTGCGGATGATGGCCGGGCACTGGCTGCGGAACCCGGACGGAAAGGCGGCGTTCAGCGTTGATCTGGAAGCCTGGAAGCAATCGCCCTCCGGTCTGCCGATTGGAGTGTTTGATTCGGGCATCGGAGGATTGACGGTGCTGGAAGCCATGCTCACCGCCGACCATTTCCACAATGATTCGCTGCAGCCCGGATCTGATGGACTTGCCGACTTTCGCAATGAACGCTTCAGTTACCTTGGCGATCAGGCCAACATGCCCTACGGGAATTATTCGTCTGCCAGACGCACTGATTTTCTGAAGGAACTCATTCTCAGGGACGCTGCCTTCCTGCTCGGACGCCGTTTTCACCCCGCCGCATCAGGCCCCGACGGGGCAGTGCAGCCACGCACTGACAAACCGCCCGTCAAAGCCATCGTCATCGCCTGCAACACCGCCACCGCCTGGGGCCTCGACGAAATCCGACAGATCACCGAAAAACTGAAGATCCCGGTGCTCGTGCTGGGTGTGGTCGATTCCGGCGCTGCAGCGGTGGTTGAACGCACTCGCCCGGGACAACAGCGAACCGTCGCTGTGCTCGCCACCGTCGGCACCTGCAGCAGCGGCGCCTGGCCACGCGCTATCGATCGCAGCCTCGATCGGGCCGGCAAACCTCAGGCCGTCATCGTCCAGCAGGGCTCACGGGGAATCGCCGGGGCCATCGAAGGTGACCCCGCCTTCGTCTCCCGGGATGGCGACAATGCCGCCTACGCCGGTCCGGCAGTCGGTCGCAATGATGCCCCCCTCGATGAACAACTCCTCGAGGCCTACGGATTTGATCCCGCCGGAATCCTCGGCAAACCCGATCAGCCCGCCACGCTTCAGCTCAACTCCGTCACCAATTACATCCGCTACGACGTGCTGACACTCATGGAAAACTACCGTCGCGGCGGAGGCAACTCGCCCATCGACACACTGGTGCTCGGCTGCACCCACTTCCCGCTTGTGCAGGAGGAGATCCTGCGGGAGTTTCAGCGAGTCAGGCAGCTGGAGCGGGACGGCCAGCGCCCATACCAGTCGCTCATCGCCGGCCGAATTGAAGTGGTCGATCCTGCCAGCCTTGTGGCGCGGGACCTTTTCAGACACCTCGCTGACAGGCAACTCTTCGCCGCTCCCCCGGCAACCGCTCAGCCCACGGCTGAGCAGGACCTGTTCTACATCTCTGTGCCCAACCCGGACCGCGTCAAGGCGCATATCACGTCTGCCGGTGGTCTGGAAACTTCCTACAAATACGGGCGTACGCCAGGACGTTTGCAGATCGAGGACACGGTCGTTGTACCGATGGCCGTGGAGCTGTTGCCGGCATCCGGATCAGAACTGGTGCGGCGTCATCTGCCCGAGGTATCGCGGCGATTTCGCTGGGGCAGCGAGCAGGTTCCGTGAAGCCCGGGGGGTCATCAGCGGCAAAATGGGGGGACGCTGCCGGGATGGCGGTACGGGATGAACACGGGAGCTTTGGGGTGTTTCGAAGAGTGGGGCAAAAAGGTGGTGGATGATGTTGAGCAGGGCACAGGCTATGCGTCCGTTTCGCAGAGCGAAACGCGACTATTAGCAGGCTGACCACCGTTTGCCATCTCAGGACGCTGCGCGACGCACAGCGCATAAAGAAGCCCTTCGGCGGTGGGGGTGAGTTGGGTGTGGGGATGAACGGGAGATTCACTGGGGTTTGCTGACGCGGCTGGGTCACCGTCATCAGCGTTGTTCTCGGGGTTCAACACCAAACTCAGCCGCCGAAGGGCTACTGGGCAAGGATTGATACAGCACTTCTCATGCCAATTCCCATTTTCTTTCGATCTCGCCGATGGAGGCCGAGCGTTTCGGAAAACTGGGGCGAAAACTGCATGGAAGCAGTGCAAAACGTCGGATTTTCCCTGTTTTTATTCGGCGCCGAAACTTCTGGGCGCTTGCATCTTCAGCGCCGACGGCGTAGGTTTCGGCAAGTTTTCGGCGCTGTGATGTCTTTTCGGCGCCGAAACCCGGGCGCCGAAGGCGGGAGGTGCGGGGGTGTTTTTTCAGCAGTCAAAAGTCAGCAGTCCGATTGATCAGCGAGTGTTTTTGGGCACTTGTCTGACG
>JBEIEK010000207.1:0-10718 GCA_040382995.1 Planctomycetaceae bacterium | reverse complement strand
GGAGTGCGGCTTTGTGTTCGTTGAGCGCCTGGCCTGGGCGGTTTTGAAGTTCCAGCAGACGTCCCTGATTGAAGAGGACGCCGGCCTTGCGGTACTTCAGGGGTGGCGTAAGGCCCGACCGGGCTTCCATTGCGTTATAGACGGCAGCTGCTGCAGCATATTCCTCTGCGGCTTTGTCAGGCTCTGTGAGATTCGTAAAGCAGACCCCCAGGTTCGCATGGAGGTCGGCAAGCTGCACCTTCGAACCGCTTTGCTGTGCGGCAGGTAGTGTGAGCTGTTGCTGACGACGGATCGCCTCCTGCAGGAGTGGTACGGCTTCTTTGGCTCGGTTTTGGCCGCCAAGGACGGAGGCGAGTGCGGAGCTGACATCGGCGATGGATGTTTCAACCGCGACAAGGTCGGTGGCAATTTGTTTGCTGGCGAGCTGTTTCAGAATTTCGAGCGCCTGCCGCAGCGAAGACTCGGCCACAATTTGCTGGCCCCGTCGCTGATCATTCAGCAGCCCCTGCTGATGCAGCGACTGGGCCAGCAGCAGGGACAGGGCGCGGTGTGTTGCAGAGCCGGGTTCGGCAGTCGGCAGCGTCGCCTGCAGCAGGGCGATGGAATGATCCATCAGTTCGACGGCCTTTGGCCATTCGCCCAGCATGGTGTGCTGGCGGGCGAGGGCGAGATTGACGGTGGCAAACCTTTCGACGGCGGCAGGAGCTGCTTTGTCTGCGTCCTGCAGCTGCTGAGCGAGTTCCCGGTAGAACTGGAGTGGTTGTGACAGCAGTCGTGTGCGGAGTTCGGCGAGCTGCCCGGAATTCTGCAGGAGTGGCTCTTCCGCGACGGCCGCGCGAAATCTGTCGATCGCGCTGATGGCCAGTTGCTCGCGGGACTCCGCACGCTCGCGCTGTTCGTCGGCTCGCTGGCGTTCCGCGTTTGCCTGTTGCAGGGCCTGGCTGAGTTCCCGCTGGCGCTGGTTCATGGACCTTGCGTGGTCAGACTGCAGCAGCGCGATGCCCGCGAGGGCAACGAGGCTCATCAGCAGCGATCCAAACCCGAGAGCGGCAGCGGCGCGATGTCGGACCAGCCAGCGACGGAGCCTGACCGAATAAGGTTCCACCCACGCTCTGACCGGTTCGTCGGCCAGCCACCGTTCCAGCTCCATCGCCAGGGCCTCTGCAGTGGGATAGCGCTGCAGCGGATCGGTCTGCATGGCCTGCAGGCAGATGGCTTCAAGAGCCCGAGGAGCCAGCGCATTCAGGATGCGTGGAGGACGAAAATCGCCCGCAGCAACGCGTTCGAGGAATTGTTCCGGGGTGCTGGAGTCACCGGATAAAAATGGTGGCCGCCCGGCAAGCAGACTGTAGAGAATCGCACCAAGCGAATAAATGTCGGCAGCGACGCTGACGATGGGGTTGTGCTGTCGGAGCTGTTCGGGAGAGGCGTATCCCGGAGTCCCAATCCCGCTTGTTCCCGGAGTGTGGCTGGCGTCTGCCGAATCGGTGTCGAGATGACTGACCGCTGAACCGACGATGGGCGAGCCTGAATCGATCGATCGCGCCAGCCCCCAGTCAACCACCAGAGTTTCACCGTAAGCGCCCAGCAGAATATTGGCAGGCTTCAGGTCACGATGAATCACTCCGCGGCTGTGCGCATACGCCATCGTGTTGCAGACATCCAGCAGGCGGCGAACAAGGCGACGCAGGCTGGCCTCAAATTCAGCCGGCGGTGTCTTCGCAGGGTCATGCAGCTGTCGAATGCCTTCATGCAGCGTTCCCGTCTGATCGCCACGAATCAGTCGCATGACGTAATACGGCCGTCCGTCCTCCTGTTCGCCCCGTGCGTACACGGGAATAATTCCGGGATGTTCCAGCTGTGCGGTGATTTCGGCTTCGCGCACAAAGCGGTTGCGATAGCGCTGATCGTCAGCAGCACCACCGCGAATTTCCTTGAGCGCCACATCGCGCTGAAATTCGGCATCCCGAGCCACGGAGACTTCGCCCATGCCACCCCGGGCCAGTGGCTCCAGACGGATGAAGCGACCGCCGATTGCAGCGGGAGCGGTCGCAAGTTCTGAAGACAGTTCAGACTGCACCCGCTGAAGTTCGTCCAGCACCATCCCGCGGTCAGCATCGGAGAATTCGTGCGCCAGCTGAGACAGCGATGGACGCTCGCCCCGCTCATACGCCACCTCATACTGCTGGCAGACCTCCATGAGCCTCCGCCAGACGGACAGCTCCCGCAGTTTTTTTTCCCCGTCACTCTCGGCAGCAGGCAATTCATTCATGCTTCAGATGAACCTCCCATAACAAGCGAATCAGGCGAAGCTTTTGTCCGACCAGGGAATTTCGGCGTTTGAGCTGTTTGGCGATTTGTTCGTTGGAAAGGCCTTCAAGCTTCCAGAGAGCAATCTGACGCAATTCGCCCGTGGAGTCTTCCTGGTCCAGCAGCTGCAGAAGAAACACGAGTTGGTCGGACGCGTCCACTATCTCGGTAGCCACATCTCGCCCGCGAGTCTGCTGTGCCTGGGCGTCCGACAGTGAGACTTGCAGAGGAGGCTGTGTGCGTTTCTGAGCAGAAGTCCTGGCAGCAAGGTTGCGGCTGCGGTTGAGCGTACACGTCACGAGCACTCGCCACAAACTTTCCCGGTCGTCCAGATCCGGAAAGTCTCCGCGACGGGCTGCGGCGTAAAAGCCGTGAAATGCACTTAAGGCAATGTCCTCTCCGTCAGCCTCGGCATTTGTCAATCGTCGAATCCGACTGTTCGCCAGACGCACCATTCGCTGAAAATAACGCCGCCACAGAAATTCCACGGCGGCCGGATCGCCACTTGCCAGAAGCTCGATCCAGCGAGTGACCGATCCGGGGCTTTCGTCAGACATGACAGGTCCTGTGAGCGGAACGATGACGTGCACACGACTGCGGGTTGGTGATCGTCTGGCTGCAGATGCTGGGGGAACCACTCTGTACATCAGTGAGAGCGGGAACAGCAAAACCCGACAATCGAATTCCCGATTCTCTGAAACGGGAACAAGGGCCTGTGACGCGCGAACTGGGAGGACGAAACGGTGGTAAGGACATCTTCTGGTGTGTTTATAGATTCCTCAGGCGTCATTCCGACGTGACAGCGGGGCGTCTTTGAGACGTGAACTGCCCGTGGGGAATAATCGGAAATGCGGAGCTGAAAACGCCCAAATCTGACTCATTTCACACGGTTTCGTGATCCCACGCCTGCACTCAGTTGCCTGCGGCCGGTGTTCCGGCAGAGTGGTGGAAGCAAAGGTCCTGCAGGTGACTTTCCAGCACGGTTTGTGGGCATGACCAGACGAGGAAGAACAGGCTTTCCCGGACGGCACGTTCGGCGGGATGGCCAAGTGAGTAACCGGCACCTTTGCTGGCAGCCATCCAGACCTGGGCGGCGCGGATGGCGAGCGAATTAGCGCGGTGTCGAAGTTGATCGGGGTGAGCACTGGGTGTTGGTGGTGGCGTTGCCGCGGCGGCTGCGGTGGCCAGATCACTGTCGATTCGGCTGGCTTCCGCTTCCAGTGGCTCAAGGTACCGGCGGAGTCCTGAATTCAGCCGGGCTTCCGCGGATAACTGATCCAGCGTTCCCAGGGCCGCACCAAGAGCGACCGCGGTTGTGCTGAAGGAGCCTGCGCCGCCACCGGAAACGGCCATCACCTTTTCAACCGGGCCATGCAGCAGATCCGGCGGAGTGACTTCGACGCCGTGCAGCTCGACAACGCCTGTGCAGGACTCTGAAAGTCCCAGCAGGGGCGTTGGGGGATGGATCTTCACGCCCGCCGTCCGAGTATTGACGGCCGCCAGGAGCTGGCGGCCGTCTGCGAGCGTACCGCCGGTGACGAGCACTTGCGCGTGGCTGGCTCCGGAGGCCCAGGGGATGCAGCCGTCAAGACGATAGCACCCAGAACTGAGGGGGGCCGCCACCACGGCGGGCAGTGGCAGGTGTTGTCGGGACGTTGTCAGGTGTGAGATGCCGACTGTGGCGAAGAATTCAGCGCGGGCGAGTGCGGGGAGGAGTTGTTGTCGGGCGGTGACGTGTGGGGACGATTCAATTCGCTGGCAGGCGGCATTTCGCTGTGTGAGCAGAAAGGCGACGACGAGGCTTCCGCGGGCGATGTCGCGGTAGGCATTGAGCAGTTGCAGGCCGGTCCAGCCATCGCCGTCGAAGTCGCGGGGGATGTTCCAGCGAGCGGCTCCGGCGTGGATGAGCTGCCGCCACTGGGCCTCCGGCCAGCCGCCGAGCGAGTCAACGGCGGCGAGTTTGCGGAGTTCCTGAGGGAGGGCGGCGAGCGGTGGCAGCATCAACGGCGGGCCAGCGGATATTTCAGTGAGAGCCAGGCACCGTTTTGCTGGCTGCTGGCGACACACTGCTGGATGAAGTACATGCCTTCTGCGCCATCGTAGACGTTGGGGTAAACGGTGTCGCGTTTCTCGAAGTTCTGTCCGGCGGCGCGAGCGACCATGGCGTCATAGGCGAACCGATAGACATTGGCGAAGGCCTCGAAGAAGGCTTCCGGGTGTCCGGAGGGCAGTCGGCAGGCGGAGCGTCCCATGGAATTCATGAAGGGGGCGTTGGGATCACGTGTGTACATCTGATGGGGCGAACCGTTGCGGCGGACGATCATCACATTGGGTTCTTCCTGACGCCACTGAAGTGCTCCTTTGGTGCCGTCGACTTCGATGAACAAATCGTTTTCGCGACCGTGTGAAATCTGGCTGGCGGTGACGGTACCGATGGCGCCATTTTCGTAGCGGACGACGGCATGACCGTAGTCGTCGAGGGCACGGCCTTCGGCGAAGACCTTGAGGTTGCAGGAGAGTTCGGCGGGGAGCAGTCCGGTCATGTAGCGACCGAGATTGTACGCGTGTGTGCCGATGTCACCGAAGCAGCCGGCTGCGCCGGATCGTTTGGGGTCGGTGCGCCATGCGGCCTGTTTCTGATCGGATTCTTCGAGACGTGTGCGGAGCCAGCCCTGGATGTAGTTGGAGCGGATGGCGTTGATTTCGCCCAGTTCGCCACCGAGGATCATTTCGCGGGCCTGGCGGACGAGGGGGTAACCGGTGTAGTTATGGCTGACGGCAAAGACCACGCCACTGGATTCGACGACTTTGACGAGCTCTTCGGCCTGGGCAAAGTCGAAGGTGAGCGGCTTGTCACAGATGACGTTGAAGCCGGCCTGAGCCGCTGTTTTGGCGATCTGGAAGTGGGTGTGGTTGGGAGTGGCGACGCTGACGAAGTCGATCCGCTGATCGGCGGGCAGCGCCAGTTCGCTGCGGATCAGTTCGTCGATGGAGCCGTAGGCGCGGGATGCGGGAATGTCGTAGGAGGGAGCGCTGGCTTTGGCACGGGCGGGGTCGGAAGAAAGTGCGCCGGCGACAAGAGCAGCGCGGTTATCGAGCACGGCAGCCGTGGCGTGGACTCGACCAATGAATGATCCCTGGCCCCCGCCGACCAGTGCCATCCGCAGTTTGCGATTGAGAGATCCGTTGGTGGTGTCAGACATCGGGAATGCCCTGCTGAAGCTTTGGTGGGGGACGCCGGAACCGGATGGTGGATGTCGCGGCGGGAAATGGGGAAGGTCAAAGGTCTCAAGTTTAATTGTTCGGATCGCTGAAATCAAACCGGCCGCGCGCACGAAAAAACCGCGGCAGAGTTCTCTGCCGCGGTTCGTGTGTTGCTTCTGCAGTTCGCCCGGGGAGGTGGGCGAGGCTGCCGAATCAGTAGCTCAGGATCGCGTCGATGCCGATCACGGTGCTGTTGAACAGATCGTCATGGCCTGCACCAGCCGCTCCGGCACCCGGAGAGAACATGTGCCGAACTTCAGGACGAACCACCAGCATGTCCACAGGCTTAATGTTCAGGCCGTAGGTGATGGTGTTGTAGGACACAGCATCAGCCTTGTACCATTCCTGACGAACACCGGCCTTCATCTGGTCGTTGAGCGTGTAGAACAGGTAGTTGATAAATCCAGTGCTGTCATCGGCAACACCGGTGGTTGCGAAGCTCGTCCCCAGATTGCTGGACAGCACGTCAAACTGGTGCACGCTCTGCAGGTTATCGCTCCAGTTGTGCGACAGGATCAGGCTGTTGATGGCCCCATCACCGCGCCAGCCGAGGTTCCCGGCAGTGGCCATGTAGGTGAAACTGGTCGCTTCTGTCAGGCTGTAGACGAAACCGCCAAGGAAGCTGCTGCCGCTGTTGAGGCGGTCAAATCCAGTGTCCATACCCAATGTCCAGCCACCAAGCACTGACAGGCTGTCGCTGGCAGTCCAGGTTGCCAGAGCACCCGTGTGGGTGAACGGTTCGCTGTTATAAAAGGTCAGCTGACGGCTGAAGAAGAAGTTGCCACCGGAAGGAATCACTTCATAGCCGATCGGCGTGTAGAAGTGTCCAAGCTTCACGGAGACGTCGCCAGCAGCCACTTCCGCGTACAGCTGTGGCAGGGCCCACTCGTAAATGCCATGGTTCCACTTCTCGTCAAAGTCATAGCGGCCAAAGTTGTTGCCGAATGACTGAGCTTCGTTGCCGTCAATACCGTAGATGGCTTCGGCACGGAAACCCCAGTCGAGACCCTTCGAACCGTCCGCTGTGCGGCCGATGTAGAGGCCCTGCTGATTGAGACCGAAGACGTCCCATTCCTTGGCGTTATCAAAGCCCTGACCAAACTGCACGTTGTTGAACGCACCGTTACCGGTGAAGGCACCGTCCGGGTTGTTCTGGTAGCCGAACTGGGTCCAGCCACCGATTTCGATCCCGCTGCCGGATTCTCCGAAGAGCGACCCGCAGCCTTCTCCGCACTCGTCAGTGATCAGATCACCACAGGGGTCCCCGCAGGGATCGCCACAGACAGTTTCCGGAGCACAGCAGCTGTTCTCCGGGCAGCAGCTCATTGCTGCCAGCTGATCAGTCAGCTTCTGTCCCGCTTCCGTGAAGATCTGGTCGCACTGCTGGCAGTTGCCGCCGCAGGCGGTTCCGCATCCGTTGTTGCAGCCTTCGTTGGCGGCTGCAAGATTTCCCGTCGCAAGTAGGCCCAGGAGCGCCGTACCGGACAGGAGTGACTTCCATGATCGTTTGACCATTCTCAATCCCTCGCGATCATCCATGACCAACCTGAATCGCAGCCTTCCTCCCGAAGGATTTCGATTCCAGTCGTCTGGTCAACCTGCCAACGTTCCGCGTCGGAGTCACTGCGTTGACGCTTTTGTCAGCAAAAATCCCCGAGCCCACACAGTGTGGAAAAAGCTCAAACCGGGCTGAGTTGGGGTATCGTCGCGACGGGCTGAGGGAGCGGAAACGTTCGTGCGGTGAAACGCTGAGGATGTGCAAGCCGCGCGCTGGCAGAAACTACAATGCCTACATGCGAAAAAAAATCCCCAAAGCCCGCTGTCTGCCTGCGCTGCCTGGTTAGTGATGAAGGCAACGGTCTGCAGCAGATTGTGCCGCAGGAAGCCTTCGTGGGCGGGGGGAACAGGCACTTTCAGCCGGTTTTGTGCTGGCTGTCGCGACTAGTCAATAATCTTACTGATCGGGTACTCTACAATTCCTCGCGCCCCGGCCTGCTTCAGCCGCGGAATGATCATCCGGACGATGCTTTCGTCGACGATGGTGTTGAGCGCCACCCAGGCTGGGTCGCTGAGATGTGAGACGGTGGGCTTTTGCAGCGCCGGGAGGATGGAGAGCACGGACTGGAGGCTGGATTCGAGCACGTTCATCATCAGACCGACTTTGCCTTCGGCGGCGAGGCAGGACTGAAGCATGAGTGCAATGTTTTCGATCTTGCCACGGACCCACTGGTCGTTCCATGCATCATGGTTGGCAATCAGCCGCGTGGTGCTCTGCAGCAGTTCCTCGACGATGCGGAGATTATTGGCCCGGAGAGAGCTGCCGGTTTCGGTGACTTCGACGATGGCGTCAGCCAGCTTTGGCGGCTTGACCTCGGTGGCACCCCAGGAAAATTCCACGTGAGCCGTGACTCCGCGGGCGGCGAGGAACCGCGTTGTGAGGCCGACAACTTCGGTGGCGATCCGCTTTCCCTGAAGATCCTGAACGGTCTGCACAGGTGAGTCTTCAGGAACGCACAGCACCCAGCGGACCGGGCGACGGCTGACCTTGGAAAAAATCAATTCGCAGACTTCGTGGACGTCGGCGCCGGTTTCGAGGATCCAGTCGTAGCCGGTGATGCCGGCATCAAGGATGCCGTTTTCGACGTATCGTGCCATCTCCTGGGCACGAATCAGCATGCACTCGATTTCCGTGTCGTCGATCGTCGGGAAATAGGATCTGGAAGCAAATTTGATGTTGTAGCCGGCGCGACTGAACAGGGCGGCAGTGGCTTCCTGAAGACTGCCGGCGGGGATTCCCAGTTTGAGTGTTCGAGCGGACATGCTGGTCGCCTTGTGGAGTGGACTGCGTTCGTGATCAGGACTTTTTGTAGACCTGCTGCGGGTCAAAGATCCGCTCACCCTCGACCGCGACCTGCCCGGTCGCCGGGTCGATCCGCCGGAAAAAACAGGACCGATACCCTTCGTGACATGCCGCACCCCCAAGCTGCTGGACCTTCACCAGCAGCGTGTCGCCGTCGCAGTCGAAGAATACGCTGTGCAGGATCTGGACGTTGCCGCTTTCTTCGCCCTTTCGCCAGAGCTTTTTGCGGCTGCGGCTGTAGTAACACACGCGACCGGTTTTGAGCGTTTCTTCCCAGGCCTCGCGGTTCATCCAGGCCATCATCAGGACGTCCCCGGTCGCGGCATCCTGAGCGATGGCGGGTATGAGTTCGTGCCGGTCAAAATCGGGGCCGTTGATCTGGGACATGGTTTTGGGGAAGACAGGCGAGTGTTGAATTCAGCGAAACACGAAGCGACTCGTGCAGGTTAGCGAACCCGAGGCGTCTTCTCCACAGTTGCCACCGTGGTGGTGGTGAGATCGCGTGGTTTTGTGGGAAATTGCCGATTGTGGAAAAGTGCGCCGTTAAGGCCTCGAAAAATACCCGCACAGCTTTTGCGATGCAAATGTTGCTTAAGGGTGTGCACGGAATCACCATTCTGGTAATTTCCGGGATTCTTCAGAAAAACTCCGGATTTCTTTGCCGTGTGCTCGTGTAACGGCCAGTAAATGATGCCCGCCAGTCGCAAATCACGGATCTCCAGCAAATCCCCGCCACACCCGCACCCGCCAGCCCCGTTCTTCTGCCTCGATCTCACTCAATCCCGTGGTCCCTCCAACATCCACGCCGTAATCCCTTAGTCATGCACTTCCATGCCGAAAATTTCACCCCCTCGGTGCCGCTATGGCAGAGAACCGCCAATCTGAAGACTCCGGCTCGCTGACGCGGATCCTCCACGTTCCGCGGGTTGCCGACGCTGATGCCGGGGCAAGCCTCGTGCAGGGGCTCCGTCAACTTCAGCAAACACGCGTGCGGCAGTTCCGCGACCAGCTCCGCACCCGTCCACGCACCGCTGAAGAGCTCACCAAAGACGTGCTCTACCGATTGCTCACAGGGCTGATTCATGGAAGCCCCGATGTTCAGCACGGCTACCGTATGTTTCTGCGACTGGCCGGCGCCATTCTGGAAACGCAGATCGCCGAACAGCTCCGCGGTCAGCCACTCAGTCGCCTCGGTTCCCCCAATCAGCCGCTCGGACTGAACGAATTCCTCTCACAGCTTCGCAGCGGCTCCGAAGCACTCCCCACATTCCGCGATGGGCTGCTGCTGTTCTTTGGCAGACTGCTCACCCACCCGGACATTGCTGAAGAGCTCCGCCGATCACTCGCGGAACTGGCCTGCGATGTGCTCTCCGGCGAATATTCACAAGCCGAGCAGCTCGCGGAACAACTGGAAATGTCTCAGTCCCGCCTCCGCCTCCGCTTCCATCTGCTCCTCGCCGTCGCCTCACCGGGCGTTCGCCGATCGGAATGAACCATTTTTCGGCCCGCCGGGTTTTGCTCCGACCGGTTCCCCGGTTTACACTGTTACCTCAGCCTGAAATGGTCGCAGAATACTCATCAGCAGTTCAGTTACGGGGAACGCCCATGGCACCAGCGGATGCAGACGCAAACGAAAATCCGGGTTCCGTGACCCTACTTCTGGGCAAAACCATGCAGGGTGATGAGGCCGCTGCAAACCTGCTCCTGCAAAAACTGCAGTCAAAATACGCGGACAGACTGACCGCCAACCTGAAAAAGCTGCAGGCCGCCGACCGAGATGCCATCGCCTCAGAAATGCTCTTCCGACTCTACAAAGGCCTGATCGAAGGGCGGTTCACCCAACCCCGAAACCGTGGCGATCTCTTCAAACTCATCGGCGGCATCAACCGTATCTGCCGGCACGAAAGCTGGAAACGGCGAAACACCCTCAAGGCCCGAACCTTCGGCACCTCTCCGCTCCCCGAACAATGGCCGTCCACCAATGAAGCTGCGCCCGATGAACTCACTGAGGTCGAAGACTTCATCGAACAGCTGGCAAAACGAGTCGACAGGCACATCGCCAGCTACCCGAAGGACGCCTTCCTCCGACCCATGCTCGCCATGATCCTCGAAGACTGCTCCCGCGAAGAAATCATGGCCGCACACCAGCTCTCACGACACAAATACCAAACTCGCCTCGATTTACTCATCGGCATCGGCCGCGAATGGGCGGACGGAACTGGACCCGCATGACACACGCCCCACCATGACAAGCCGTGCAGTGGATGTCAATCCCCCGGTAACG
>JBEIEK010000206.1:0-10735 GCA_040382995.1 Planctomycetaceae bacterium | reverse complement strand
TGCATCCCCGCTGCCAGATTGTGCTCCACTGCTTCCACCACGACGATGGCATCATCAACCACAATCCCGACAGCGAGCACCAGTCCGAACAGCGTCAGCACATTCAGGCTGAAGCCAAAGGCCAGCATCGCGGCGAATGTTCCGACGATGGCCACCGGGACAGCCACCAGCGGAATCACGGCCGGGCGCCAGCCCTGCAGAAACACCAGCACCACGATACCCACCAGCACAACAGCATCGCGGAGCGCCGTCAGCACCTCCCGCACAGACTCGCGAATAAATGGAGTCGTATCGTAGACGATGCTGTAGTCCACGCCCTCCGGAAACCGCTGCCGCAGGTCGTCCATGCGTTCGCGCACGGCCTGAGCCACCTGTAGCGCGTTGCTGCCGGGCAGCTGATAGATGGACAGGGCCACCGAGGGCTGCCCATCGAGCGTGCAGACCTGGTCGTAAGCGGCCGCCCCAAGTTCCACCCGTGCCACGTCCCGCAGCCTGAGCATCCGGCCTTCACTGTCAGACCGCAGCACCATATTTCCGAATTGCTCTTCGTCAGCCAGCCGACCGAGCGTGGTCATGGTGTATTGGAATACCTGGCCCGAGGTGGTGGGCTGCTGGCCAATCGCACCAGCGGCCACCTGAGTGTTCTGCTGCTCGATGGTTCGCAGCACGTCCTGAGTACTGATGCCGCGGATCGCCATCTGCTGCGGATCCAGCCAGACACGCATGCTGTAGTCCCGACGGCCCAGAAAGGAAATATCGCCAACCCCCTCAACCCGCGAAAGCTCGTCCCGCATTTGAATGGTCGCGTAGTTGCTGAGATACAAATTGTCGCGGAGCCCGTCCGGAGAGAAGAGATTGATGATCATCAGCACTCCGGGGGCCTTTTTGCGCACCGTCACACCGCGACGCTGGACAAGTTCCGGCAGAGTTGGCTGTGCGAGGGCGACGCGGTTCTGCACGAGCACCTGAGCGAGGTTCAGGTCCGTGCCCGGGGCAAAGGTCACTGTGAGTGTCCAGCCACCATCGTTGGTGCACTGCGACGACATGTAGAGCATGCCTTCGACACCATTGACCAGTTGTTCAATGGGAGCAGCCACCGTATCGGCCACGACCTTTGCGTTCGCCCCCGGATACATCGTGGAGACTTCGACGGTCGGCGGAGCGATTTCAGGGTATTGCGAAACCGGGAGCGCGAAGACAGCGATTCCGCCCGCCAGAGTGATGACGACGGACAGCACGGTCGCGAAAATTGGCCGATCGATGAAAAAGCGGGAGAACATGATGGCCGGAACATTAGCGGGAGAGATTCAGACATGCAAACAGCGGTGCGAGGCGGGAAGGCGCCGCATCGGTGACTGGACACAGCGGGGCCGTCCTGCCACTTCCTCGTGCTCTGTGGCGGCAACGCCCGACACCGGGTTTGGTGGTCACCGCCACATCACTGGTCATCTTCCAGCCCGGACTCACCCTCGCGTGCATCAGCGATGTCATTGTCGAGCATCATGATTTTCTGCCAGATTTTGCGGGCAAGGCCATTGGTGAGTTGTTCGATGTCGTTGACGGCCTGGAGCACGACGGGGTCAGAGGTGCTTTGGGCGTAGAGGGCGGCCAGTTTGCCGACAAGCGAGAGCAGTTCGCTGCAGTAGTCCAGATAACGGACAAGCTGAAACGGGGTGAGCGATCGTCGGGGGGACGAGGGAGTGCGGCGGGTGAGAGGAATGACGATCTGACTGGGGTCCTTGGTAAGCTGGTGCATGTCGATGACATGCGAAATGGACCGCAGTTCGTGAAGAGCAGTCAGGATGCGATGGCGTTTGATGCGGGATTCGAGTGAGAACAGGAAGAAGATGGACGCGCCCAGCAGCACGATTGCGTTGGCACCGGCATCCAGCTCCTCAAGACCCGGATTTCCCTGGATGCGAATATACCGAATCCCCCACATCAGGCAGCCGATGCCGATGCCGACGATAAACAGGGCCGCCACCCGAATAAGCAGCAGGCTGCTTCCCGCCCACTGCACACGTGAATGCGTTTCACGGGCGATGGAGAGCAGTTCGCGGCAGACACAGCCAAGGCTGGCCTGGGGAAAACGCTCTTCAATGCGATTGCCCAGGGTATGAAGAGTACCGATGGTCTTTTCGGGATCCAGAACTCGATACATGCCTTGTCCAGTAAAAAAAACGTAAAGCGAAAGAATTCTTCCATTGCTGATCAGGTTAGTGCATGGATGCGGAATTTGCAAAAAGCATCAACGTCCGGAGTTGTAGGAATCCGATGAAACAATCGGAGAGTGTCTGCCGTTAGGCGATTGACGGTGGAACCGGAGGATTCAGTAATCCGGTCCAAAGACACCAGTCACCAACAACCGCCTTCGGGGGAAGGCGCAGCACTCAGGGGACGCGGCCTGCAGTCAGGTTACGGCATCCGAGTGGTTATGGGGGATGCACACATGTATTTTCGGAAGCCTGTGGTTTTGCTGCTGGGCGGCGTGTTGACCACTGCCGTGGTTGGTTGTTCTGCAGCCAGTGTGCTGGTCACCGATCAGCGACCAAAGCAGTCCGTGCGTCAGTCGTCATCCGATCGGATGCTGGCCATTGGTCGGATGTTTGAGGAGCAGGGGCAGCTGGAGCGAGCCGAAGCGATGTATCGCGGTGCTCTGAAGAAGAACGGCCGCAATCAGGAGGCCCGGCAACTGCTGTCTGACCTCCAGACCCGTCGCCGCTCCCCGCAGCCTGCGATGGTGGCCGACGTTCCCAGACCTGCGCGAACCATGGGCGCACCAGCTCAACTACCCGCTCCCGCTGCCACAGTGCGTCAGGTGACTGCGAAGCCGCCGGTCACTGCTGCCGCGGCGGCTCCGACAGCGCCGGCCAGCCCGGCTGCACAGTCAGTGAAGCCGCCTGCACAGCCAATGAAGACAGTATCCCGACTGAAAACCGTGGCCGCCTCGTCTTCCGGCACACCAGCCACTTCGGCAGGCCCGGCGACGCCCGCCGCTTCAGTACCAGGCGTGCAGTCGCCCGAAAACAAAAGCGTTGAACAGGTTGTGGCAGGAATCGCGGCGCAGCCGGCACCGGCACCCGTCTCCACACCGGCACCGGCCGAGGCTGTTCCAGCGCCTGCACCAGTATCCTCCGCGAAGACCGTCAGTCTTGACGAGGTACTGTCGGCAGCCGAGGCTCCTGCGAAGAATTCAGCACTTCTGGTCGAAGCCCTGAAAGCGGGCGACGGTCCGGAGGCTCGCTGCCTGGCAGCAGCCCTGCTGGGGGAATGCAGCAGCGACGACTCGCAGATTGCAGCAGCACTGCAGGAGTCGGGCCGGACAACGGATGATGTGAGTCTGCTGCTGGCTGTTGTGGATTCGCAGCAGCAGCATAATCAGATTGATTCCGCGACAGTCACAAATCTGATGCGGCTGCTGCCTGAGTGCGAGCCGGCGGTGCAGGTGCAGGGGGTGACGATCATGCGTCACTGCTCAACGCTGAGTTGCCGCGAGGAGTGCCTGGGGCTGCTGACAAGGATGCTTGAAAGTTCGCACGCTGATGTGCGGGCTGCTGCGGCATTGACATTGAGCGACTTTCGGCCGCTTTCAGCGGAAACGGTGGGTCGTCTGGAGAAGTTGTCTGCGGACGACTCTTCTGAGGAAGTGCGGGAGTCAGCGGCGGCGTCGCTGGCCCGTGGTGTGAAGTGATCTGACTAAGTTGAGAATTGGGTTCAGACAACAGTTCAAGGGGAGTACGGATCATGATTCGCCAGACAGCAGGAACTCTGCTGGCCGCATTTCTGATGACTGCGACCGGCTGCAGCAGCCTGCATGATTATGTGATACAGACAGAGACAAGCGTGCGGAATGGAATTCTGGCGCAGAAGGCATGGGGTGAGTGGTCGTGGTGCTATGACGACCTTGACCATCCTTCAGACTTCTCGACTGGATTCAAAGCCGGGTATCGCAACGTGGTCAGCGGGGGGCAGGGATGCCAGCCAACGCTTCCGCCACGCTGCTACTGGAAGCCCTGCTATGAAACGCCGACTGGTCGCGAAAAGATCAACTCGTGGTTTGATGGTTATTCGCACGGTGCTTTGGCTGCCCATCAGGACGGCATGGCGGGGCTGAGCGAACTGCCGATTTCCCCGACAGCCCGTCGCAACCTGATGACCCGGCAGGCGCCTGTCAACATGGACAGCTTCAACCCTCCGCCGAGCGACATGGAAGCAGAAGAAGAAATGCTGCCGGAGCCGCAGGGCGAGGGCGTGGGGAGTGTCGAAGAATTGCCGGTGCTGCCTGGCTCATCTGCTTCTTCGGTGCTGGATGGGCTGACCCGCGGTGGCGGCCGTGGCGTGGAAAACAACTGAATCGAGCGAATCAGTCCAAAACAACCCCGTTGGAGGTTATTCAGATATGTCCCTGCACATGACAATCGGGCGGGCTGACAAGTGTCGCTCGAAATCAGTTTACGGAATAACGGCTGCGCTGGTGTGTACCTGCCTGCTGCAGACCGGCTGCTTTTCCAACCGCAATATAGACGCGATTCCGCTTTCGCGTGTCCCCGCTGAATTGCTGGCAGCGGATTCCAAGGACAAATACAAGGACATTTCCCTGCTGCGTTTGCGGCAGGATCCGCCCGAGACCTACCAGCTGGGTCCAGGCGACGTCCTTGGCGTGTACATCAAGGGCGTGCTTGGAGATGAAGAGCAGCTGCCTCCGGTACACTATCCGGAAGATGGAAATCGCCCTCCCGCCGTGGGTTATCCCGTGCCGATTCGCGAGGATGGCACGATTGCCCTGCCGATTGTGGACGCCGTGAGCGTCAACGGCATGTCAATTGTGGAAGCGACCAATGCCATTCGCATGGCCTACATCTACCCCGAACCGATCCTTCGGGAAGGTGAAGAAAGCATCATCGTGACGCTGATCCAGAAACGGAAGGTCCGCGTGATGGTGATCCGCGAAGAGTCCGGAGGGCAGCAGGGTGTGTCCAAACGCGGCACGGGACAGGTGGTTGACCTGCCGGCCTACGAAAATGACGTTCTGCATGCACTCAGCGAAACCGGTGGCATGCCGGGCACCGATGCCAGGAACGAAATCATGATCTACCGCGGGCTGTATCAGTCCGGAGTGGATGCTGACGCGATTCTTTCGCAGGTCTGCCAGTCAGACTGCGAAGATCCGTGCTTCTGCAGTGAAGCACCGATCCCGGATCCTCCGAACGTGACCCGCATTCCGCTGCGATACAATCCAGCCAATCCTCCCCAGTTCGCTCAGGAAGACGTGATTCTGGATGAAGGCGACATTGTGATCATCCGCAGCCGGGATGAGGAAACATTCTTCACGGCCGGGGTTCTGGGTGGTGGCGAATATCCGCTGCCCCGAGACAAGGATCTCGACATTCTGGCTGCCATCGCCATCGCCCGCGGACCGCTCGGAAGTATCGGTACCGGCGTGGGTGCAGTTGGGGGTGGGCAGGGCGGCGGTGGCGGAATGGGCGGCGGTGGTCGCGGCGGTATGCAGTACTGCCAGCCATCAAAGGCCATCGTGATCCGCGAACTGGCCTGCGGTGACCAGATTGCCATCCGCGTCGATCTGAATAAGGCACTCACAAATCCAGGCGAGCGAATCCTGATTCAGCCGAAGGACGTCATCGTTCTGCAGTACACGCTGGACGAGGAAGTCGGCAACGTGTTCCTGAATCTGATTCAGTTCAACTTCCTCTGGAGCCTTGGCGGTAACAACTTTGGCAACTAGTGGCTGCTGAACAGAGTGGTCCGAAAATGCAACAGCCCCGGACGGGTCGAGACCTGTCCGGGGCTGTACTGTTTTCAGAGAAGTACGATCAGTACCTGTCGCGTTTCTCAGGGGGCTGGCACGGATGCGTCCCGGGGCACAGGTACCGGAGCTTCTTCAGCGGCGGTCTTCTGCTGGTTGGCGTTGTCAGTGGTGTCGGCCGTGTCGCTGGTCGTGGCACCGCCCGCTTCCGCCGCATTTGCCTGTGAGTAGCGGTTCATCCGGCGGTCGAGAATCACGCGGGCTGCTTCCCGAACCTCTTCGTCTCCCAGACGTCGCAGGTTGCCGATCTGCGTCAGCGGTTCGATGGTGCGGGCGACGCGTCCGAGTGTGGTCTCCATCATGGCGATTTCGAGCAGCGTGCGTCGCAGCGATTCCAGAGAGCGAATGTGCAGCGAGACTTCCTCCTGAAACTCATTCAGGATCTCGAAGTTCTGCACGGCTGCAGTGACCTGCTCAGTTGCTGTAGCCAGCTGCTTCTGAATGGTGAGCAGGGCCTGCAGGTTTTGGCGTGCGGTGGCGATGCGTTCCGCTTCACCGCTGAGCATTCCATTCAGCTCGTTCAGCTGACGGGCATTTTCCAGTGAAGCCGACAGCTGTTCTGTGGCGCCCAGCACGCTCGTGCGAAGTTCAGCAAGCCCTGCGATGCCGGTTGTGGCCTGCGGCAGGTTTTCAGCAGCGGCGACGACATTGTCGCGCAGACCCACAAACTGATTGAATTTTTCGGCCGCCTGGGCCACCTCGTCAGACTCCGCGATCACTCGCTGCGCCAGGTCTGCCATCCGCGCGGCACCCTCGCTGGCCTTTTCATAGTTGCCTGAAGATGCAATCAGGCGATTCTGAAGAGCCACGATGCCCTGCAGTGACGCATCCGCCACTTCCGTTGCCTCGCCACCGGAGATGATTGCCTGCTGGAGGGCTTCCATGGCGGCAACCTGTTCGCCTGCTGCTGCGGTCTGATCTCGTCCGGCGATCAGACGCTCCTGGACGGACGCAATCTGTTCAACCGCTGACATGGCCTGTGCTGCTGCCGCACCTTCCTGCTCAACCGAATCCCGCAGCGAGCGGATTTCGGAAATGCTGCCGCGGAGGTCGGCGAGCTGGCCAGCCTGCTGATTCAGGCTGGTCAGCAGATCATTGGTTTTGCCGGTGGTGCTGCCAGCAGCCACAAGCCGATTCATGCTGGATTCGGATTTGTCGAGTCGGGTCTGGATCCGATCGAGTCGTCCCTTGAGGGGGCCGACGACGAGCAGCTGAATGCCGAAGAAGACCACTCCAAGCCCCATCAGGACGCTGAGCCAGAGATACTGGCGGAAGGCTCTGACTTCCGAGTGATTATGTCGCTGAATGGTTGTCTGATTTATGCCGTTCAAAGCTGATTCCTCCCACAACTGAGTTGCATAACTCCCGTATCTGCTCTGTGAAACGGCCTGCAGGACGCCCGTGCAATCGGTGCGTGGGACCGTTCGATGGCCGGAAGGCGACGCGCAAACCGGCAGTTCCTGCGTGTATCGCCCTGCCGGAGGGCGGAATTTGCCACTTCCAGGCGAACTCGTCGAAAACTCAGGATTCCATGCCTCAACTTCGACGTGCGGAGCGCCGGTAGCGATGATGCCGAAACTGCCACGGGATTTCTCTTTCCGAATTCGGCAGTTTCTGCCAGACTTCCTCGGCGTGCTTTGTTTTTCGAGGGAAACACCCGAGGGAGCGGGTTTTTGTTGATACGCCGAGGAAAGCGACTGCCTTCCGACCGCCTGCCGGGTCTGCTTCGTGATCAGGGCCTGGGTGAGTACGCGCACTGGTCGGACTGCGAGGCGATCGTGCGGGATCTGGCGCGGGATCTCCCGGACTTCGATTCGGTGTGGCTGGATGCGCTGGTGCAGCGGCAACTGCTGACCCCCTGGCAGGCTTCTCAGCTGCAGCTGGAACCACCGCCACGACTGGTGATTGGCGGGCGACAACTTCGGGAGCCGCTGGGCAGCAGCACATTTCTGGCACTTGATTCGCGCACGCGATCCCTGCAGGTTCTGCGGCGGCTGGTGGTGTCCGCGGACCGTGCGTCGGGAATACTCGAGGCTCTGCAGCGCTCGGGGCCGCGACCACCACGCAGCGTGGCGCTTCCGAAAGTGGTGGAGAAGGAAACGTCGTCGTCTGCGGCTGCTGAAGCCGTCTGGCTGGCGACCGCATTTGTCCCCGGCTGGGACTTTTCTGAGCTGCTGGTACGGGGAGGCCGTCTGCCATGGGAAGTCGTGGCGGAGGTGGGAAGAGAGCTGCTGCAGGGCCTCGCATGGCTGGAATCTGCAGGTGTGTTGCATGGGGAAGTGGTGCTGCGAAATCTGCGGTTGACTCCTGCCGGCCGCGTTGTGCTGGTGGACGCTTTTTCGCGGCGTTTGAGTCAGCCGCGGCCGACGATGGGGCAGCCACCGTCGCTGCGGCATAGCGAGGGCGTGGCACCGGAACTTCCGGGCAGTGCGCGGCCAGCGGACGTGCGCAGCGAAATGCACGCCGCGGGATGTCTGCTGTGGCAGTTGTTGACCGCGCGAGCGCCGGTGATTGCAGCCGATCCTGTCCGCAGGATGCTGCATTTGCGGGACAACGACGTTCCCGATGTGCGAGGGCTGGTGCCTGATTGTCCGGAGTGGCTGGCGCGGCAGCTGGTGTCGATGACGCGGCGACTTCCTGAACTCCGGCCGGCCCGGATGTCTGAGCTGTCGCAGGCATGGAATGCGAAAGCTCCGACAGGCTTTGGTGGACTGCGGCGAGTGGTGCGGGAGCTGCCCGACAGACGGATGCGGCAGGCCATGGCAAATGCTCCCCGCGTTCGTCGGCGGACAGCATTTCGGCGTGGAAGGTGGCTGCTGGCGACAGGCCTGCTCGCGGCCGCTGGCGCCCTGCCATTCCTGCGTCCCGAGCTGCTGACTCTGGCAATGCCGCGGACGCGATTGCCAGATGGCCCGACCGCTGCTGCTACTCCTGCAGTCACAGCTGAACTGCAGGCGCTGCGCAAACGGTCCACGGAACCACGGCCACTTCCTGCGCCCGACGCGTCCGGAGTGGTGCGACTGGCCACCGATCAGGTCTGGCTGGCAGGCACAGTGCGAGTTCGGGGACCGCTGCGGATTGAAGCTGAGGGCCCGGGCTGTGCAGTGATCCTTGTCCCCACCGACCGACCGTGGATTTTGCAGTCAGAAACGCTGGAGCTGCGAGGACTTCAGATTCAGCAGGGAAGGCCGCAGGAAGCTGCAAACGCGGCGGCCGCAAGTTCGACGCAGCTGACCGCCGTCCAGTGTCGCGAGCTGACGATTGAGAACTGTGTGGTGCAATCACCTGCGGCGGCGGACGAGTTTTCCGGAATCTCGTGGTATGCCCCGCCAGGGGACGAGGGACGCATCGAGATCCGGCGTTCTGTGTTTGCCGGCGGCGGGTACGGATTCGCCATGAATCAGCCCCCGGAATCGCTGGAGCTGGAGAACGTCCTGCTGGCCTGCCGGGGCGGAGGGATGCTCTGCGAAATTGCGGACCCCGGACGCACCGCATGGACAGCCGGTCTGAAGCACGTAACCCAGCGATTTGGATTCAGCGTGGTGGACTTTGTGGTGCACGATGGCACCGCGTCTGGCTCCGGTCCGCAGCAGCTGGACGCAGCACTGGTCTGCGATGAGGCCGCCTTCGAGCCCCGCATGGCGATGATCCGCGTTCGTCCGGGTGAGGCATGGACGTCGGCATCCATCCGCGTGCGGATTTCCGGTCCGGAGGGATCGTCCGGGATTCCCGCAGTGGTTCCGCCCGAAACCGAGCCAGCCGTTTACATTGACCGCAGCCTGGGAAAACCGGCTGCTTTACCTGAGTCGCAGTTTACAGACCTGCAGCTGCTGTACGCGGATCTGCAGTTTGCAGCCGAGGGCAACGGGGCGTGGGCGGCGGCGGAGCTGGTGGAGTTTGAGGGTCCGCGTCTGAGTCAGTCGTTACCAGGCTGTCGCGTACAGGATCTGCCGCCTGGCTCTCAATGAAAAACGCCTGACCGTGGAAGGTCAGGCGTTTGATTTCAAGCACAACAAACCGGACAAAAGCAGTGCGTTTGGCCGGATTTGGATGTTTGGCTACTTAGGGGCTTCCTCGGAGGCACCTTCCTTCGGAGCTTCTTCTGCGGGAGCAGCAGGTGCTTCGGCAGCAGGCGCTTCGGCGGCAGGTGCTTCAGCAGCGGGTGCTTCAGCAGCGGGTGCTTCAGCGGCCGGAGTTTCGGCAGCCGGAGCTTCAGCAGCGGGAGCGCCGCCACCAGTTACCGAGCCTGCAGCGTCTCCGCCAGCGGGAGCGGCAGTGCCGGACGGTTCGCCACCGGTGCAGCCGAGGGTGATGGAAACACATGCCAGCAGCACCAGCATGCCAAGAGAGCGAACGAATTTCATAAGACCCAGCCTTTCAAGAGATGGTGACAGCGGAGAATAAATCCGGGAACCCCCCGTTCCAGGACCCGCGTCCCTGTACTTAACCTACGAAAAAGCCAACAAAAAGCAATCAGGGGAGAACAGAAAAATAGACCACTTTCAGGATTGGTGAGTGAATCCCTGCCGGCGACCCGGAGAATTGCGGAAATTGAGAATCAGCGAGATCGGAACTTCCGCGAGTGCTCTACAATCCTGCACATGATGCCGAGATTTTCGAGGGTCTTGCAGGAGCAGGTTGAATGACGGGTGGCTGGGAGCGGGTTCCGGGATCGGATTCGGGTGCAGAGCCTTGGGGAAAACCCCGGGAAAAGGTCAGGGGTTTCCCACGACGCCGGGCGTTTATCTGATGAAGGATTCTCAGGGACGGGTGATCTACGTCGGCAAAGCGGTGAATCTGCGGAGTCGGGCATCCAGTTATTTCACAGCTACGGCAGAGGTGGATCGCCGGACGGCCGACCTCGTCACAGAGATCGCGGATCTGGACTACATCGAGGCGGAAAGCGAAGTG
>JBEIEK010000205.1:0-10754 GCA_040382995.1 Planctomycetaceae bacterium | reverse complement strand
GAATATCACCTGCTCCTCAGCTGGGTCCGCAATGGCGCTCAACCCCAAGTCGACAACCCTCCAACTCTCCAGCGACTCGAAGTCACACCGACTGAAATCCTGTTCACCGCCCAGGAACAGACACAGCAACTCAAAGCCGTCGCTGTCTGGTCAGACGGCAGCCGGGAAGATGTCACCACGCTCTGTCGCTTCCAGACAAACGATGATCAGGTCGCAGACATCTCCCAGGAAGGGCTCGTCACAGCAGCCTCCCCCGGAGATACTCATGTCGTCGCCTTCTATGACAGCGCCGTTGTCCCAATCCCCGTGATTCGCCCCGTCTCTGCTCAGTATGGCGAGAACTACCCCGACGTCCCAGCACCCACCAAAGTTGACGAACTCGTTGTCCAAAAACTGCGGAAGGTGGGCATCATCCAGTCCGACCTCTGCACCGATGCCGAATTCCTCCGCCGTGTCAGTCTCGATGTCACAGGCACCCTGCCAACCCCCGCCGAAGTCCGTGCCTTTCTGCTCGACCAGTCCCCCGACAAACGCGGCCGCAAAATCGACGAACTCCTCGAACGCCCCGGCTACGTTGCCTGGTGGACAACCAAACTCTGCGACTTCACCGGCAACAGCGACGACAAACTCAACAACGTCACACCCGTCCAGGGCGAAGCCGCAAAACACTGGTACGCCTGGATCGAAAAACGCGTTCGTGACAATGAATCATACGACAAAATTATGGAAGGCATCGTGCTGGCCGTCAGCCGCAACCCCGACGAATCCTACGAAGACTACTGCCGGAATGTCTCAAAGCTCTACCACAAGGACGGCCCCGGGGCCGCCGGCTACGCCGAACGCAGCGGACTCGCCCACTTCTGGGCCCGACAGAACTTTCAAACATCCGAAGATCGAGTCATCGCGTTCGCCTACACGTTCCTCGGAACTCGCATTCAGTGCGCGCAGTGCCACAAACACCCTTTCGACCAGTGGACTCAGGATGACTTCAAACAATTCGAAGGCTTCTTCAAGTCCACAGTCGCTCGCCAGAATGCCCGCCCAGACGCCAAAGCCGACTACGAACGGATGCTCACCCAATTCGAAA
Source organism: Planctomycetaceae bacterium (assembly GCA_040382995.1). Taxonomy (GTDB): domain Bacteria; phylum Planctomycetota; class Planctomycetia; order Planctomycetales; family Planctomycetaceae; genus SXXK01. The sequence goes on along the minus strand of JBEIEK010000205.1, from coordinate 9,667 downwards.
AGGCTAAGGAACTCAAAGGGAATGACCTGCGCCGAGTTCTCGCAGACGAAGTCCGGGATGGCGCCACCATTCCACTCGCCGAAGTCTACTCCGTGAAGGCTCAGCCAACTCCCCAGCGCCGCGGGACGGCTCGAAATAATCCCCGTTCCACCGCAGCACCACCATCCGCCAAAATCCTCGCTGGCCCCGTTGTTGACCTCACTCAGTTCGAAGATCCCCGTCAGCCGCTCATGGACTGGCTGCGGTCCCCCGAAAACCCGCTCTTCGCCAAAGCCTTCGTTAACCGAGTCTGGGCTGCCTACTTCAATAACGGAATCGTCAGCCCCGCCGACGACCTCAATCTCGCCAATCCGCCCGTCAATGCCGATCTGTTCAACTACCTTGCCAAAGGCTTCATCGAACACGGTTTTGACATGAAGTGGCTGCATCGAGAAATTCTCAACAGCCGCACCTACCAGCTCAGTTGGATTCCCAACTCCACCAACCGCCTCGACGAACGCAACTTCAGTCGCGCCGTCCCGCGCAGGCTCGCCGCCGAAATCGCTGTCGACATCCTCCTGCAGGCAACCCTCAACAACACGCGTAACACCGAATTCGTCACCAGCCTCGACAAACGCGCTGTTGCCATTCCCGGTGCCGGACTCCGACGCGGTAATCGTGGGCCCGCCGACTATGCCCTTACCGTCTTCGGTCGCTCCGTCCGCGAAAGCAACTGCGATTGCGATCGCAGCGAAGAACCCAGTCTGCTCCAGACGATTTTCCTCCGCAATGACAGCCAGGCCCTCGCACTGCTTGACGCCAACGATGGCTGGCTCGCGGAAGTCGCCAAACAAAACAATCTGACCTTCACACGCCGCTCGTCGCCCGACGGAGCCGATGTGGCCCGAGAACGTCAGCGCGCTGCACAGCGCGAACAACTGAAGGAACGCTTCACCGCCCGCGTGAAACGACTCAAGGCGCAAATTGCTGAGGCGGAAAAGAGCAACGCTGAAAAGCAGGTTGTGGCCCTCCGCAATCAGCTCAAAACCCTCCGTGAACAGGCGAAAACTCAAGGTATCGTTGAGGCGGACACGGAAGATGCGCCCGCAGATAATTCCGCTGCCGCCAGCCTTCCACCCAACTTCAACGCCGAAGAAGTCATCACAGAAGCCTGGCTGCGAACGCTCTCACGCTTCCCCACAGCCGATGAACTCCAAACCGCCCAGGCACACATCAAAAATGCTCAGGATCCCGTCGAAGGCATTCGCAGCGTCCTCTGGGCACTCGTCAATACCCGTGAATTCGTCGTCAACCACTGACTCCAAACCCAGCCTTATCACCCCTCTTTACCCCCCTTCTCCTCACCAGGTCAGTTTCCAACGGAGTTTCCAGGATGGCATTCTTTAAGAACTGTGACGGCGTCGGCCGTCGTGAAGTGCTTCGCGCCGGAGTTTTCGGCGCCACCGGGCTGACTATGGCCAGCTTTGCACAACTGGCCGCCGCCAGCGGTGTGAACCCGAACGCAAAAGGCAAAGCTGCCATCTTCATCAATCTCAACGGCGGTCCATCCCACATGGACACCTTTGACCTCAAGCCAGATGCACCCTCCGAATATCGCGGCGAATTCAACCCCATCCAGACCAATGTCCCCGGCATCGCCATTTCGGAACACCTGCCGAAAATCGCTGCCTGTATGGACAAATTCACGCTCCTGCGCGGCGTTTCACACTCCGTTGCCGCACACGAACTCGGCACTAAATACGTCAACACCGGCAATCGGCCACTCCCCTCGCTGGAATTCCCCGGCTACGGCGCTGTCATCTCCAAAGAACGCCCCGGTGTTCCCGAGCTGCCACCGTTCGTCGCCATTCCCAACAGTGCCCAGCGACCCGGTTACCTCGGCGTCAAATACGCCCCAATGAACACCACCTCCACCCCACAGATCGGTCAGCCTTACAAGGTCCGTGGCATCACCATGGCCGGCGGTCTCACCATCGAAGACATCGAAAAACGCCGCAGCCTGCTCTCACAACTCGATCGCACCTTCAGCGATGTCGAAAAAGACAGCCAGTTGCTCGATGGTATGGACGAATTCGGCCGACAGGCACACGCTGTCATCACCTCCACCAAAGCGCGTGAAGCCTTCGACATCAGCAGGGAATCACCGGAATTCGCCAAAGCCTTCGGCTCATCCCAGTTTGGCTCCAGCTGCCTGCTCGCACTGCGACTCGTTGAAGCCGGAGTCCGTTTCGTCACCGTCTCCAATGGTGGCTGGGACACTCACCGCGACAACTGGACCTCACTCAAAACCCGACTCCTGCCGGCACTCGACGAAGCCGTCTCCGGACTCTTTACCGGACTCGCTGCCCGCGGACTGCTCGAATCCACCGTTGTTTACGTCACCGGAGAATTCGGACGCACGCCGAAGATCAATCAGGAACGCGTCGGTCGCGATCACTACCCACGCAACATGTTTATGCTCCTGGCCGGTGGCGGCGTTCGTGGCGGACAGGTGCTCGGGGAAAGTGATGAAACCGCCAGCATGCCCAAACATGAAGGCTTCTCTCCCGATGACGTCGCTGCCAGCTTCTACCACGCGATGGGTATCGATCACACGCACGAATACCACACGTCCACCGGTCGCCCCGTGATGATCGTTCGCGATGGCAAAGTGATCCCAGCGCTGTTCGCCTGATCAACCTGCACCGCCTGCTGCAGTTTTTTATGACCAACCCTGGCGACTCCCGTCGCCAGGGTTGTCTGTTTCCGGTGGATGGTGATCCTATCCGACAGCCAGAATCGGCACGACCTCCGTCTGCAATGGCCCCCCGGTTACCAGCACCTGCCCGTCGCGCTGGACAAAGACATTGATCTCGCTGCGAACGCCAAAGTCCGGAAGATAAATGCCCGGTTCGATCGTGAAGAGTGTTCCAGGGAGGATTCGGCGATTGTCGCAGGTTTCAAGGTTGTCCATATGCGTTCCGTTGCCGTGCACCTCCTGAGCCAGGTTATGGCCTGTGCGATGACAGAATGCGTCGCCGTAGCCAGCCGATTCAATCACGGCACGTACGGCATCATCCACGTCCCCACCGGTGACTGGCAGTCCCGCAGCGAAGGCGGAGCGGACACGGGCAATACCAGCATCGCGGGCCGCGGCAACAACCCTGAAAACTTCAGTGTATTTGTCGGGGACCGTCGTGCCGACGTAACCTGTGCGAGTCAGATCGCTGTAGCAGGAACCGGCCGGTTTTTCGCGAGCCCAGAGGTCCACCAGCACAAAACTGCCCTCGCGGATGGTGGTGTTGCTGCCGGTACCAGTTGCGTAGTGGGGGTTGCCGCCGTTGGCGTCCACTCCGACGATTGGAGGGCTGTAGGTGGTCAGTCCATGCTCGTCAAAATGCCGCAGGATTTCATCACACACTTCGCTTTCCTGCACGCTCCCCGTTTCACGAACCTTGCGGTTGATAAACGACCAGACCCGACCATATGCGGAATGAGTGACGTCCGAAGCTCGCAGGTGGCTCTGCAGCTGCTGTTCACTCAGGACGGATTCAAACAATGAGATCAGGTCCCCGGAACTGACAACGTCACTGCCGAATGAGCGGACAAGTTCGACTGTACCCGCATCAACACGCGAAATGTATGGGTTGCCGTTTCGGGGCGAGTATTCCATGGCGACGCGTCTGGAACCCTGTACCATTGACTGGACGCCGGCTTCGAGCTCCTGCCAGCGGAGGTAGATGGCACGGCTGCCAGGAAGATGGTCCAGCACGTCCGTTTCGATGCGATGCACAAGCTTCCGCGGCTGACCGCTGACCGGGATGAAATAGAAGTACCGCCGCGAACCATGAAAATCAGCGGGCATCTTCAGGATCCGCTGAGCGAGGATGTTGGAGCCGCGAAAGTCGTAAAGCAGCCAGCCATCAAGACCAAACTGTTTCAATGCTGACTGGATTGCAGGAAGGTCAAACATGCAGCGTACCCTGATTGCTAAGTGGATGTTGTGTTCGACGGATCGTCGCCGGAGGATGAAGTACGAAAGGAATTTCCCGTCCGCAGTTGTCGAAGCGTGGCTATCCGGTCTGCAGTCATGGAAGCCAGCGTCAGTGCTATGATCAGAATGAACTCGACGACAAGCGCCACGTTTCCATAGCGATTGATGACTTGAGCAAATGGTGCGCGATCGTCCCCGAAGAGGACTGCAATCATCGCGAGTATCGTGATCACGAACGCTGCGGTTGCAGGGATGACCAGCCGAAACAGAAGGCTGGCCGGCGAACCAGGTCCTCGCATGGGGCATATCTCCGAAAAGAGCCCGCCCGAACCATTCCGGGGGCTGACGACATTAAACAGGGTTTGGTGGCAATCTGCGAGTTTCGAGGGAAGGATTCTGGAAAGGTCCGCGGATTTCTGCGGAACAGCAGTCAAACGGGTTGCAAGAAAATTCCGCACGGATTGAAGCGATCACAACGGAATTCCCGTGAATTTGCCGAAAAGCCGACGAAATCCTGAGGATTCAGTGCCGCGTGTGGGCGATTTTCTCATCCACACGGCTCCCTCGTCACATGCTGCCGCCAGCGTTGCACTTTGCTCGGCCTCCCCTGCTCACCGCCACCCCCGACTTTTCTCACGTTCATCATGAAATCCACTTTGCAAATCGGTCAAACAGCAGCACTTCACTGGGTTGTCGACGCCAACATGGTCATCACGCTCGGCGGAGATTCTCGCGCGACCGTCTTTTCCACACCAAATCTGATCCTCCTGATGGAACGTGCTGCCCGCGAAGCACTTCGACCTCACCTCGAGGATCATGAAGAGTCCGTTGGGATTGATGTACAGATCCGACACGTGTCAGGCGCCAGCCTCGGTGCAGCAGTCACCGGGTACGCAACCGTCACGGCGGTGGAAGGTCGCAGAATTCATTTCCGGGTCGAGTGTCGCTGCGGTGAGCGACTGCTGGGCGAGGGTACACATGTCCGAGCTGTATTGCCCGTTCAAAAGATCATCGAGAACCTCGCGGCCGTCTCAGCGGAATCCTCCATGCATCATCTGCACCCCAACACTTCCTCTCTGCCAGTCTTCTCCACGCTCCAGGTCAGCGTCCAGAACCTAACTGCGGTCGTCACCCTCAATCGCCCGGCAGTGCTCAACGCGGTCGATCGCCGGATGACCAGCGAATTTGAGCAGCTTGTGGCATGGCTGGCGGGGCATTCAGAAGACGTCCGAGTGGTGCTGCTCACCGGTGCTGGACGAGCGTTTTGTGCGGGAGATGACATTCGCGAGTTACCGACGATTCCCACGGATGAAGCACGTCAACTGAGCGGGCGACAGGCTCGTATGTACCTCGCGCTGGAACGCATTCCGCAGGTCGTGATAGCTCTGGTCAATGGCGATGCATTCGGTGGCGGATGTGTGGCGGCGTGTGCCGCAGACCTCCGCATCGCGTCCCATCCTGCCCGTTTTGCCATGCCCGAAGTGCTGCTCGGCTGGCCGCCCGGTTATGGCCTCGCCCAGCTCACTGCTCTCGTCGGCAAATCCCGCGCTCTCGAACTTTGCCTGACCGGTCGCCCAATCTCAGCCACCACGGCACTGGACTGGGGCCTGGTCAACGAAGTTGTTCCAGCCGCATCACTGTTGGTCCAGGGCCAGGCATGGGCAAAACGACTGCTGCAGCTTCCGGCAGAAGCGCTGCGACAAACCAAACGACTGATCCATCTGGATGAAGGGTCTCAGCCGAAAGTTGCCTGGCATGCGGATACCGAAGCCTACATCCGCTGCCTGCAACTTCCGGATGCTCAGCGTGCCATCGCGGCTTTTAACGAAAAACGGCGCTGAGCTGTTCATGCCGATCAGCTTGTCTCCGCTGATCTCCCCTTGCAGTAAACTCCGCCCGGTCGCTAGACTCGTGGGTGGACCTTTTTTTCCTGCAGAGCAAAGGACTGCTCAATGTCGCCGGATGTCGCACGAAAATCGCTCACAGCTCGTGAAGTGGCCGAAATGCTGCACGGACAACTGGTGGGAAACCCGCATCGTGAAATCTGCGACGTGCAGGTGGTTGAGCGGGCTGGTCCGCTGCACCTCACTTATGTCGGCGACGCCCGCAATCTGCCTCGCCTTCGCAAGTCCCAGGCACGGTTGGTGATTGCTCCCGAGTCGGTCCGTGCCGAATTGGCAGACTTTCCCGACGTCACCTTCATCGTCGTTCCGGAGCCGGAGCCGGCCTTTTTGTCCGTGGCTGGAGTGCTCTTCCCGCCAAGGCCCCGCTCCAGAGTCGGGATTTCCGCAAAAGCCAGCATTGCCGCAACAGCCCGGATTGGAGCAAATACGAACATTCATCCGTTCGCCGTGATCGGCGAAGATGTCGTCATTGGACACAATTGTGACATCCATTCCGGCGTCGTCATCGGCGATGGCTGCGTTCTTGGTGATGATGTCGTGCTGCATCCAAATACAGTGCTCTACAACGGAGTGCAGATTGGCAGTCATGTGACCATTCACGCGTCCTGTGTGATCGGCGCAGATGGTTTTGGTTATCGCCTCGTCGCCGGCCGACATGTGCACCTGCCACACTACGGCACCGTAGTCATTGAGAATGATGTTGAAATAGGTGCCGGTACGACCATCGATCGCGCGAAAGTCGGCGAAACCGTTATCGGGACCGGCAGCCGCATCGATAATCAGGTGATGATCGGCCATAACTGCCGAGTCGGCCGGCACAACCTCATCGTTTCTCAGGTTGGTTTCGCTGGTTCTGTGACGACCGGAGACTACGTGGTCTGCGCAGGACAGGTCGGCGTCGCAGATCACGTCACCCTGGGTTCAGGAGCAGTTGTCGGTGCAAAGGCCGGAGTTCATCGGGACCTTCCGGGAGGCCAGACTTACCTCGGCAGCCCCGCTGCTCCCATTGCCGAAACAACGCGCCAACTCATGGCGCTTAAGCGGCTTCCGGATTTGCGAGATACCGTTAAGCAGCTTGAGAAAACAGTCGCTGGACTTGTGAAACAGGCCAGCGAACACGAATCGTCAGCCGCCTGAATTTTCCCCGAATCGCCGCATCCACGTTCACCCACGCCCGCCACCATGTCCGCAAATGCTTCCAACCTCACTGAACCCCGGCTGCTGCCGTTTCCATGTCAGGGGCCACCGATGAAATTGGGGCTGCTTGCCGGTGCCGGTGAATTTCCAATTGTATTCGCCCGTGCTGCCCGGAGAGCTGGACATCAGGTGTTTGGATTGGGTGTCGCTGGAATGGCCTCGCCAGACCTTGCCGAAGCCTGCGATGAGTTTCGCTTTGCTCCTCTTGCGCGCATGGGCCGGTCAATCCGACTTTTGAAGAAAGCGCGAGTGGATCGCGTGATCATGGCGGGGAAAATCGAGAAAACAGTTTTGTTCCACCCTTTCCGCTGGCTGCGACTGCTGCCGGACTGGCGAACCATTCACATGTGGTATCGCTTCGCTCGGGAAAATAAAAAAGACGACACCATCCTGTTAGCAGTGATCCGCGAATTTGAACTCGATGGCCTGATTTTCGATTCCGCACTCAACTATGCCCCGGAGTTGCTTGTGAAACACGGATTCCTCACCCAGCGCCGCCCAACTCCGTCACAGTGGAAAGACATTCGTTTCGGCTGGGACCTTGCCAGAGAAATGGGACGTCTGGATGTTGGCCAGACAGTGGTAGTTAATGACACCGCTGTCATCGCCGTTGAAGCCATCGAGGGCACCGACAGATGCATCCGCCGTGCTGGTGAGCTTTGCAGACGTGGATTTACTGTTGTCAAGGTTGCCAAACCCCGACAGGACCTGCGTTTCGATGTGCCGACGATCGGCGTTGAAACAATCAAGACAATGCACGAAGCCGGTGGCAAGGTCCTCGCCGTCGAAGCCGGTATGACAATTATTCTCAAACCCGAAGAAGTCGCCGAAGTCGCCGACAAACTGGGCATCGCTATCGTCGCCGTCAACGCTGAAGAACTGGCCCTGCTGACCGCTGCCTAGAGACTCTCGAAAGTCCTCGTGGAAACCTATTGGAACACACTCGTCCCGACTGCCTCCCCAGGCGAAAGACAGGTTCGGAAACAGTCGTTAGGCCACTGCCTGCGAAAAGTATTCCTGAAATAGCCGTCGAGCAGCCGGTCGCAACCAGACGCGACGCTTCCCGGATTTCGTCACGTACGCATCCAGCTGCGCAGGACTCCCGGCAACGTGACTAAACAGTCGATTGAAATTGCATACAACATCGATCAATGCGGCCCTCGTCAGCGGCAGATCCCGAAATTGCTCCGGGAAACGCAGAGAAACCTGATTTGGCTGACAATCGTGAAGCCCCTGTCTGATCCATTCGAGGAGCTCCAGATATTCTGTGAGCTGCATGTGAAGTGCTGCATCATGGTTGAGCCGGATCGGGGCAAGATGCTGACTCTGCGGGCACTGCTGAACCGGTGCAGATTCGGTGACCACTTGCACGGGCAAATCACTGCCAACATTCAGATCGGCAGTCTTCGCATGGTCAGCCGTCGGCTCCCGTGGGAAAGCAACGGTGCCTGCATCCATCTGCTCCAGCCTCCGGTACACCTCGGATGTGAAACCGCGTCCCGAATCCGGCATTCCGGACTCGTCGAAGATTGCTGCAAGGTCCACATTAGCCATCCCCAGCAGATGAACGGATTTATCGAGCAACAAAGTTGACCGGTATCTGTCACCCCAGAATCTGCCCTGGTGGTTGTCTTCACGATTGCAAAACACCGAAATCCGCTGCTGAAGAAGCCGCAGAAACCATGAGATGTTGCTGAGATTGCTGCGAATCTGAGCGATTCGGGAGGGATCGGAAGTCAGTAGGAGAATCTCTTCGTCTGTGGGTTCGCAACAACGCAGTTTTTCCGGTCGCAGCGACGGACAGATATTGAGCCATCTGCGAGCGGCTTCGGTGTCGTTGAAACCCTCAACGAGGTCAGGTCGAGCCTCCAGGATGAGTCGAATTTCGAATGGCAGAACAGCATGAGCATGCACAGAGATGCAGAAAAACCGCGCAAAACGGCGAATCAAGTCCTCGATGAATTCGACTCGGTGAGCATCAGTGGTGGAACCGCAGCACCCAGGTGCAGGAGCCAATGCAGTGCGTGCGCTGCGACAAACAGCCATGAAGACAGCCCTGTCATCCGGACTGACAAATTCAGAACGCGGTGATCGAGCCATTGGAGAGAGCCCTTAGCAGGTTTTGAAGAGCACCTCCTTGCAATGTAGTAATATTACATTCCCTGCGGGTGCAGCTTATTGATGCACTATATCAAATTCAAGAGGAATCCACGGATTACCTGCGATTACCGCACACAGAATTGAAATTGCAGCCCTTCTCCAACAGCCGTTTCGGGGACTGTCCCCGGCAGTGACGGGACGGGTGGGGCGGTTATGTTGGATTTACCGGTCGTGATGAAAGCGCACCAGATTGCGGAATCGCCGGCACAGCGGCCGCTTGACCGCTGACGCGATCAACTGCTCAGCCTCGTCTGCTGCCGTTTCGGGGACTGTCCCCGGCAGCGACGGGATGGGTGGGGCGGTTATGTTGGATTTACCGGTCGTGATGAACGCGCTCCCGGTTGCGGAATTTCCGGCACAGCGGCCGCTGGACCGCTGACGCGATCAACTGCTCAGCCTCGTCTGCTGCCGTTTCGGGGACTGTCCCCGGAAG
>JBEIEK010000204.1:0-10754 GCA_040382995.1 Planctomycetaceae bacterium | reverse complement strand
CGTTACCGGCCGATTGACATCGTCCGCACGCCTTTCAGGATCGAAACCAGGCGTGTAATGGTTCGCCAGGGGTGCATGGCACCCTGACGTGCGTTTCGACACAGAAACTATTGTGCAGATTGGCTTTACGGCGAGGAGTTTTCCCGACTCCCTGACGGTCGCGGCTCGGTTGTGAACGCGACGGGGCGAGCAGTGGATGTCAATCCCCCGGTAACGGTACGTGCCAGTGCGGCCGGCGCCGCAGCAGGATCGCACCAGGGACGTTACCGGCCGATTGACATCGACCGCTCGCCTGGCATTGTCGAGCCCAGGCGTGTGAACGAGAACCTGGACCTCCAGGACATCTGAACCAACAGAAAGTCAATGCGATTGTGCTGCCGCCCAACCGCTGAGCCGCCTTGCGGCTGCCTGTGGGATAAGGGTACGGGAGTTGGGGCGGTGCTGAAGCGCGCTTGTTTGAGGTTGCGGGCGAGACGAATTCGCACAAGGTGCCGCGGCCGCGTCTGAAACCTGCCTGAAAGCCCACAGCTTTTGGCTGGGCACAAGAGCCCATTTGCGGCGGTACGTGGTCTGCAAAGGATGAATCCGAACAACGTCAGCACATCGACGCTGATGTCGCTGTCGACGTTGAGGCCGAAACGGGGTTCGCCTCGACTGGATTCCACGGGGAATCACTTCGGAGTCTTTGCTGTTACATAAGGAGTCAGAAATGGATCGCATCAGGAATATCTTTCGGAAGCTGGTGGCCGGCGAGGAGGGAGCTGCGCTGGTTGAGTATGGACTGCTGGTGGCGTTAATTGCACTGGCCGCGATAGGGGCGATTACGACCGTTGGCACGGATATCAGCGGTTTGTTCGCGGATGTGACCACCGCGCTCACTCCTCCCCCGTAACGCGAGCACGTCCTGATGGGCGTGTACGCAGGGTCTGAGTTGCCTGCAGACGGAGCTGCAGGCAATCTTTTTCCTGAGGATGCGGAGAGATCGTTCGATGGTGCACCTTCCGGTGTTCGCACTGGCGTTCACGGCATGCCTGCTGCTGATTGCGGTTGCCACGGATCTTCTGTGGCGCAAAGTTCACAACCTTGTGACCATTCCGCTGATCGTCTCCGGGATGCTGTATCACACTCTGCAATCCGGCGTTGCGGGGTTTGTGATCAGTGTGGCGGCAGTTCTGGCAGCTGTCGGGCTGCTGATTGTGCCGTTTCTGAAGGGCGGTCTGGGTGCCGGCGACATCAAGCTGCTGTCCGGGATTGGTGCGTGGGCATTGTTTCCGGATGTGGTCTGGATCTTCGGAATTGCAGGTCTGCTGTTTGGCACGCTGTCGCTCTGGCTACGCAGCCGGGTGGAGACCTGGGAGGGCGAGGCTCCTGCCGAGCCACCCGACGCTGGTCCGCGCTGTGAGCGATTGCCAGCGTGTTTACGGAGCGGCAGTGATGCGGCTCAGCAGGAGCTTCGCCCTCCCGGCACCGCCTCCTGCGAGCTAGCCGACGCCATTGGGCGGCAGCTGCCGGATGGGCGGTCCCGGTGGAAGGTGGTTCCCTTTGCGCTGCTGCTGGCGGTCGCCACTGTGGCTCGATTTTTGATGACACGGGGATTTCGTGAATTAAGCACCGCTATGGAAGTGCAGGTCTGATATGCGACGCCAAACAATACTTCTGGCTGGATTCGCGCTGGCGGCGGGGGTTGCAGCAGCGATTGGAGTTCACAGGCTGGCCCGGCAATGGGAGCCGCAGCCGAGTGAACCCACGGTCGCTGTGGTGACGATGGCCGCGGACGTCGCGCGAGGGGATCGAATTCTCGACAGCAGCCTGACCGTGAATCGCTGGCCGAAGAGTCGTATTCCGGAGGGTGCGGTGGTGGATCGCGAGAGCACGATTGGGCGTGTGGCGCTGGTCCCGCTGATCGCGGGGCAGCCGGTGTTTCAGAGCTTTCTGGCACCGGTGAACGCGGTGCCGGGGCTTGCGAGCCTTGTACCAGAGGGGATGCGAGCTTTTACAATTCGCACGCCGACGATTGCCTCGGGCGTTGCCGGTTTTGTGCTTCCCGGGAATCGAGTGGACGTGCTGCTGACAGTCGGAGCTGTACAGTTTCATTCTACGGGAACGATCACGGTGACACTGCTGCAGAGTGTGGAGATTCTGGCAGTGGATCAGTCGATGGATGCGGACGACGTGCCACCGTCGCGGACGACTCAGCTGAAATCCGTCACTCTGCTGGTGACGCCGGAGCAGGCGGCAAAGCTGAGTCTGGCGCAGAACGGCGGCACTTTAGAGCTGGCGCTGCGGAATCCAGCGGATCATCTGGCGGCCGTGACGGCGCCGATTACGGTGGCGGATTTGCGTCTGCGTGGCGAGCCACCTGCGCCCGAGCCGATGGACCGGGAAAAGGAAAAGCGGGAACTGCTGGCCAGTCTGCAGCAGCAGATGAATCAGCGGGTGAGTGAGTTGCAGAAGAGTCTGGAGCGGACGACCCAGCAGCTGCGGGAGGCGACCACTCCCAAAGCCCCGCAGAAAACGGTGAGGCCGGAGGTGAGAATTCGAACACTGCGTGGGACCTATGGTGGCCTTGTGCTGGTGCGACCGGCGGAAAGTGCGAGTTTGGCGGAATTCAACAAGCCTTTGAAAGAGCAGTGACGTGGTTCGCGAGTGGAACCATGGAAGACCCATAATCCGGGACGTTCAGCGCAGAGAGTGGAAGAATCGGGGACAGCATGCGAGCGGTGGTAGTGAGTCCTGACAGTTCGATTGCGGCGAGGATTGAGGCTGTTTTACAAAAGTGGTCGTGGGACTGCCGCAGTACTGGCACAACGGATGCACAGGAGATCAAAAAACTGCTGGGGACATCGCGACCTGACATTTTAATTGCAGTCCAGCAGCCACAGCAGGAATTCGAGGACCGTCTGAAGGAGCTGAAGGGTCAGCTGAAGTCAAAGCTGGTGGTGATTGGTCCGCCCGATCCGCGGCGAATTCTGCATCTGCTGCACGACTGTAGTGTGGATGAATATCTGAATGAAGAGGATCTGGAGAAGGAGGTTGAGGCGTTGCTGCGGCGATCCCGTGGCGAGGCGAAGGGCAAGGTGATATCCGTACTTTCGCCATCCTCCTGCGGGGGTTCGTCTGTGATCGCTGCGAATCTGGCAGCGAGCATCGTGGCGGCTGGAAATCAGTGTGCCGTCATTGACCTGAATCTTGCGACCGGTGATCTGGCTGCGTTGCTGGACGTGAAACCCAAACACAGCATTTCAGATCTTGCCAGAAACATTGCTGACTTCGACGAGCTGCTGTTTTCGCGGACACTGACGCCTGCTGGAGACGGCTTATCGCTGTTGTCGGCCCCGCTGCGTTACGAGGACATGTCGAGTGTCACGGTTCGGACCGTATCGACGGTGGTTGCCATGGCCAGGACCGTTTATCCGTATGTGGTGATTGACATTCAGGCATCACTGCGGGATGAGCAGATCGCGGCGCTGGAATTGTCGAATGTGATTCTGGTTGCGTTTGAGATGGAGTTCTGTTCGTTGCGGAATGTCATTCGGGTGCTGGAGTATTTTCGGACACACGGCGTCCCGAAGTCCTCGATCCGCCTGATCGCCCATCGAGTGGGTCAGCCGGAGCAATTGACTCAGCGTCAGGTGGAGTCTGCGCTGAACCAGCCGATTGATCTGTTTCTGCCGGAGGACCGGCGGGTGTTGATTCGATCGGCGAATACCGGGATACCCTTTATGAAGGGCTTTCCCCGTTCACCGATTGCGCAGCAGGTCGAAAAATTCACTGCAACACTGCTCAGAAATATCTGACTCACGGGGGCGATTTGTGGCTTGGTCCATATCAGGTAACGGCGGCGCAGTCGACAACTCCGAAGACTTTCGTCGAATCAAAGCGAGACTGCATCGGCAGCTGATTTCGGCGATGGACTTTTCTTCGCTGAGCACGCTGAAGGATGAAGACCTGCGCAGAGAGGTGCGTGCAGCCACCGAGCAGCTTTGCAATCAGTCCAGTGAATTGCTGAGTCAGGCGAATCGCGAGGCCTTGATCAGCGAGGTGATGGACGAGACATTCGGTCTTGGCCCGCTGCAGTCGCTGATGTCGGATCCTGACATTTCGGACATTCTGGTGAACGGTGCCTCTGACATCTACGTGGAGCGTCGCGGGTTGCTGGAACATGTGGAGGGTTTGGCATTTTACAACAACGCACATCTGCTGCAGATTATTCAGCGAATTGTGGGGCGTGTGGGGCGGCGTGTGGATGAATCGAGTCCGATGGTGGATGCGCGTCTTCCGGACGGCAGTCGTGTGAATGCGATCATTCCGCCTCTGGCACTGGATGGTCCGCTGCTTTCCATTCGGCGATTTGGCACGAAACCACTCACTTCCGAAGGGCTGCTGGCCAACAATTCACTGACCTGTGAGATGCTGACGTTTCTCACGGCCTGTATTGAATCGCGTCTCAGCGTGTTGATTTCGGGGGGAACCGGCTCCGGAAAGACGACGTTGCTGAATGTCCTTTCCGGTGCGATTCCATCGTCCGAGCGAATTGCGACGATCGAGGATTCAGCGGAGTTGCGGCTGCAGCAGCGGCATGTTGTGCGCATGGAAACACGTCCGTCGAATATTGAAGGTCAGGGCCAGATCACTCAGCGAGACCTTGTGCGGAATGCGCTGCGCATGCGGCCGGATCGGATTATTGTCGGCGAATGTCGTGGTGGCGAGGCGATCGACATGCTGCAGGCGATGAATACGGGGCACGAGGGAAGTCTGACAACGATCCACGCCAACAGTGCCCGTGATGCAACCAGTCGCCTTGAGGTGATGGTCGGGATGGCGGGTTATGAAATGCCGATCTGGGTTGTGCGTCGTCAGATTGCCTCCGCGATCAATCTGGTGGTGCAGGTTGCGCGGCTCTCGGGAGGGCTCAGAAAGGTCGTTTCCGTTTCGGAAATCACCGGCATGGAAGGTGATGTGATTTCGATGCACGACATTTTCCTGTTCAGGCAGACGGGAATCGATTCGAAGCGAAGGGCGCTGGGGTATTTTTGTTCCACAGGTGTTCGGCCGCATTGCCTGAAACGGCTGGAAGCCTACGGGGTCAGCTTTTCGGCAAACCTTTTTGAGGCGCGGATGATGACTGACAACGGTCAACCACAGAACTGTGACAAGGCAGAAGCAAAATGACGACAATGATTACCATCCTTGCTTTCGTGGCGGTACTGCTGGCGGTCGCCGCGTCGATTGCGTTATTGCGAGACTTTCAGGAAAGCGACGCGACACGAGTCCGCAGACGCATCTCTGAAACGGTCACCAGCCCGATCGTCCGCAGCAACCTTTTCCGGAATCTGAACACGTCATCCCAGACGGCTGCTGAAGAATCGGAAGAGAACATTGGCTGGTGGGGGCGATTTCAGGTGCTGGTGGATCAGTCAGGTCTGCCTGTAAAAGCCCATGTGGTGCTGTTTCAGGCCATCGGTGTCGCGCTGCTGCTGGGGATCCCGGCCGCGTTTCTGACGTCATTTGTGCTCATCCCGCTGCTTCTGGCGGTGGCGGGTTTTGCTTTGCCGATCCTGCGGGTGCTTCATGCGCGGTCGAGGCGTCTTGAGAAACTGCGAGCTCAGCTGCCTGATGCATATTCCATGATGAGTCGTGTGATGCTGGCTGGACAGACATCGACGCAGGCGATGCAGCTGGTGTCGAGTGAGTTCAGCGATCCGATCGCCAGGGAATTCGCGTATTGCACGGAGCAGCAGAATCTGGGGTTACCGGCGGACGCGGCGATGATCCAGCTTGCCCGGCGGACCGGACTTCTGGAAGTTCGCATGTTTGTGGTGGCGACGACCGTGCAGCGTGAGGCTGGAGGAAATCTGGCCAGTATTCTTGAAAACCTTTCGAAGGTGATCCGGGAGCGTTTTCGAATTCGCGGGGAAGTGCAGACGCTGACGGCGGAAGGCCGGTTTCAGGCTGCGGTCCTGCTGTCGCTGCCTTTGGCGCTCTTCGGCCTGATGTATCTGCTCAACCCGGGGCATATGTCCATTCTTCTGGAACACCCGCGGCTGATAGCGGCGGGGTTTGTATCCGAGCTGATCGGGGCGGTCTGGATTCGTCAAATCATCAACTTTGACTTTTGAAGCGATCATCAAATGGATCTGATTCTGATTATTGCGGCATTCGTGACCTCAAGTTGTCTTGTCGGGCTGATGGCCGTCGTCATTACCGGCTTCAGGAGTCGGCTTTCTGCGCGGCTGGAGGAGCTGGGGCGCAGCGAGGCGGACGTCGGATCCGGCAGTCGAATGGTTGGTCGGCTGGTTGACGACGTGATTCCGCGGATGGGGGTGCCGCTGATTCCGAGCAGTGTGGAGGATCAGGACAGGTTGCGAACACAGCTGATTCGAGCGGGTTTCTACCGTGAGCAGGCGCCGCTCATTTTTCTGGGAACGAAAATGATGCTGATCGTGGTTCCGGTGCTGGCCGTTGTGGCATGCTGGGTGATGGGGTTGCTGCCGACATGGATCGCTTTGCTGTTAAGCCTGGTGGCCGGTTTGGCCGCATTTCTGTTGCCCGACTACTGGCTGAAATGGCGGGAGGCCGGACGGCAGACGGAGATTCGGCGCACGCTGCCGGACGCCCTGGACATGATCGTCGTCTGTGCGGATGCCGGGTTGAGTCTGGATGCGGGGATTCAGCGGGTGGGGTATGAGCTTCGTCTGGCCCATCCGCTGCTGGCTTCTGAACTGCGTGTGGTCAGTCGTTCCATGGAGCTGGGGATGTCTGCACCGGAGGCGCTGTTACAGCTTAGCGCCCGGTTTGAAATTCCTGAACTGCGATATCTGGCGACCATTGTCCGTGAAGCGGAGAGGTTTGGTTCCAGTGTTTCGAAGTCGATTCGGCTGCACGCCGAGACACTTCGAGTCGAGCGGATCCAGCGCGCCGAGGAGGCCGCTCGCAAATCGGCGGTAAAGATGCTGTTTCCCACGATCCTGTTTATTTTTCCGGTGCTGTTGCTGGTGGTGCTGGTGCCATCCATTCTGCAGATTCAGCGGGTCATTGGCGAAGTGATCAGGAAAGGATAGCCGGAATGTCGCTCAGCCAAATTGAAAGCCCAGCGATGAAACTTCTGCAGGCGTCCTGGAATGAATGGACAAATGTCGTGCGGCGATTTGCTCGCCATGCTGTTCACTCAGCCGAATTCAGCCGGCAGGGATATCGCGAACTGTATTTTCGTCTTCAGGGTCATATTGATCAATCTCTTGAAGACATGCCTGCGGATGGCGGTGTGTTGCGTGGTATGAAGGAACTTTCTGCTCCATGGCCAAGTCTTGATTCGCTGGCCACGGCGGACAAAAAACTGCTGCAGGACCTGCTGGATCGCTGCGCGGCCATCCAGAAAACATGGAGTGGTGCTGGTAGTGCCCCTGCGCGTCGCCGCACGACGGCGGTCGTCGCACTGCTGCTGTTTCTGGCAGTGTTTGCGGCCGGTCTTTTTCTGATGGTCACTCAACGTATTCCTGAACGATTGCGGGTGGATCCTGAGTTTCCTTTTGCGGGCCTGCTGCGAACTGTGGTGAGAGGTGGCTGGAATCTGCGATCCGGCATTCCGATTGTTTGTGTGGCCGCTGTGGTCATGATGATTACGTGGCTGGTTTTCCGTCCCCCCCGTCGGGATTAAATGAAATTGAGGATTCTGATGCGGCGCTCTGAGCAATCGACCGACCAATGTCGCCGGGGTGTGGCCACAGTCGAGCTGGCCATCGCGCTGCCACTGCTGGTGCTGCTGCTGCTGGGCTGCGTGGATGCGGGCCGACTGACGCTGAGATACATCTGTGTGTCGAACGCGGCCAGTGAAGCGGCCGCCTTTGCCAGCCTGAACGCACCTGGACAATTTGGTGGCGTACCGGGCTGGATTGCGGCGATTCGGCAGCGAGCCATCACGGAGTCAGCACTCCTGAATCCCCCGTTAACTGATTCAGAGATTCTGGTTGATGTTTCCGTGCTTGCAAATGGACTTGTCAGTGTTCAGGTGGAAACGTCGTTTGACACGATTGTGTCGTGGCCTGGCTTGCCGCATACCTGGACGATGGCTCGCAAAGTCGTGCTGTCGCAGACCGCCTGACGCGTGAGGGAGTGATGTGATGAGGAAACGGTTTGCAGGGAATCCGGGATGCCGCAGGGGGGAAGTGCGATTGAGGTTCGCCGTCATCACCCCCGTGTCTCGAAGATCTGATCGCACAGGAGCGACACTTGTCGAATCCGCACTGACGCTGCCTCTGCTGTTGCTGCTGATTTTCGGGATGATCGACCTTGGAATTGCGGTGCAGCGGGCTGCTCTGTGCCACGAAGCAGCTCGAATGGGTGCGCGGATGGCGATTGTGCATGGTGCGGACGCGCTGCAGCACGGAGTGTGGTCAGTCGATCAGGCCGTGGCAGCGATTCATGCACGGATTGATCCGATCCTGGAGGCTGCGGCCGTGGATCCGGCCAATGTGCAGGTGACAGTGACGTGGCAGAAAAGCGGAAGTGGTCCGTACCTGAATTCTCCCGGCAGCCTCGTGACGGTGCAGGTTTCGATTCCGCACCGCAGTGCTGTTCCGTTTTTGCGATTGCCCTCTTTCACCGTCAGCAGCGATTCTCAGATGGTCATTTCCAACTGAACGGCAGGTGCCGCCATGAAGACATTTGCGTTCCGGAACTCAGTTCACAAAAGCCGCGACGGCTATGTGCTGATCCTTGTCGCGCTGCTGTTGCCGCTGTTGATTGGCCTGGTTGGGCTGACCATCGACGGCGGACTGCTGCTGGCCAGTCACGAGCGTGCGCAGAACGTTGCGGATGCGACGGCCCGGAGCGTGGCGATCGCATTGAAGAACGGCGCCTCACACGACTCCCTGCAGGCGTGGGCTGATTCCGTCGCCTTTGGGCTGAATGCATTGCCGAGGGACAGTGCAAGCACTGGCGGAAGACAGGTGATCGTGCATCATCCGCCGATCACGGGGCCGTTCACCGATGATCCGGCATTTGTCGAGGTTCTGGTGAGTCATCCGCTGGACACGAGGTTCATTCATTTGCTGAGCAACCGGGATACGCATCACAGCCTGACAGCCCGCGCGGTGGCTGGCTTTCGCAGCCTGCCCCTTGGTGCAGGTGTGGTGATTCTGAATCCGCTTGGAAATCCGGGACTGAGTGTGTCCGGGACGAATTCGCGTCTGCTGGTGGACGCGGCTGTTGTTGTGTTTACGAATCGGCAGGGTGAGAACGAATACGGTGCGATCGTTGGCCAGTATCCAGCCGGGCAGGCATCAATCGTGATGGGTGGCAGCGGTTCGACGCTGCTGGCGTCCAGTGTGTATGTGTCAGGGGGGGTGGATGACGAGGCGAACTACAGGGCTCCCGCTGTTGGTGAGCTGCACGCGGGCACGAACGACCTCGTCAGTGACCCGTTTCACGATGTGCCCGGAAATCAAATGCCGATCCCGACGACAGCCAATGGTGTGATCAACAGGCAGTTGGGGAGCGTTTCCATCACTGTTGGAGCCCCGAAGAACCTTGTGGCACCGAATTCGTATGATGCGGTGACCCGGGTGACCACGCTGAATCCCGGAATCTACAGCAACATTACAATCAATGGTGGCACTGTCGTATTTATGCCCGGAATCTATGTACTGCAAAACAGATCCGGCGGCGGTAACATCATGTCCATCACCGGCGGAACTGTGACTGGCAACGGCGTGATGTTCTACAATACCGGTTCGACGTGGGACCCTGTCACGGGCGGTGACGATCAGGCGGATTTGGCGACGTCCAGCCAGACACTTCCCAACGGGCAGCGCACCAGATTCGGCGGAATCACGCTGAATGGCCCGCAGGTGAACATGACACCCATTCGTGTTGCGGCGGGTTCGCCGATGTCTGTGTTTCAGGACATGGTCATCTACCAGCGTCGCGTCAATACCGAGAGTATCAGCATCAACAACGGGGCCTCATTTCCCGGAGGCATTTCGGGGAGGATCTACGCGAAGTGGGGATCGCTCAATGTCAGCGGCAATGGCACCTACAACTTTTCGATCGTGGTCGGCAGCATGTCCAGCAGCGGAAATGCTGCCATCACGGTTCGGGATCGGCTGCCTTTGACAGCGCGAATTCGCCCGGTGCGGCTGGTGGAGTAGCCCGACTCCCTGACGGTCGCGGCTCGATTGTGCTGGGCGGGCTTCGGGTAATTGCCCTGGGATGCAACGCTCCTGCGAGGCAGGTGCGGCCAGCGAAGGTCACGCCTGCGGCTGCCTGTGTCGAAGATAACGTGCACAACGATTGTTGCATTCGTGCACTCATCTTTCGATGGAGCGAACAGCGTGAGTATTGATCTTCGAGGGAGTAGAGCGAGGTTGCGGCTGGGGAGGATGGCACCTTGCGGATGGGTCTGCTGTCTGCTGGCAGGAATCTGGGCCAGACCCGCATGTGCCCAGCAGCCGGACAGTGGTTTTCCGGATGGAGGATCTGTCGGATTTGTAGATCCGACGGCAGAGTTGCTTTTGGAGCCACCGCAGCCTTTGGGGGACCTCGTGGAGTCTGTCCACGGCACGGATGGCAGGATGGAGGTAATTGTTGGTCAGGGACGGTTGTTGTCTTTGAATCAGCGACTGGCGACAGAGGAACGGGATGGTGCCATCATCGCCCTCGGTGATCCTTCTGTCGTGGACTTTGAAGTGATTGGGCTGACAAGAATCCGATTGACCGGTCTGCGTCTGGGCACCACTGATTTGTCATTAACCACT
>JBEIEK010000203.1:0-10842 GCA_040382995.1 Planctomycetaceae bacterium | reverse complement strand
GCGTTCCTGATGCGGTTCGGGCCACGCGGGCACGCACCGTTACCGGGGGATTAACATCCCCCGCACGCCAAATCCAGGGTGAGCGTGGCATTCCGAATCGGGGCCCAAAACGCGGCTGAGCAGTGCACGCCAAATCGCACGGGTGGCTCTCTGGGCTGCAGGCGTCAGTCCGGATAGAATGCAGCGTCACAGGCACTGTCGCCGCACCACGCAGCCCCGGGGAGTTTGATTACGATGGCATTTCGGCTGGCAACAGCAACAGAGGATTTTGGAGTGGATTTAAGGTCCGCGATCCGCATGGCAGCAGAGCAGCCCGTGCAGGGTCTGCGACTGAATGCCCGCACCGAGGTACGGGCTGCCGATTTCTCTGAATCAGCCCTGCGACAGCTGCGGCATCAGGTGGAGGAACATCAGCTGAAGGTCGCCGGTCTCTACTACCCTTCTCGTCACTCGCTTGCCGACGCCGCATCGCTGGAACAGCGCCTCGATGGCATCCGCGCCGCCTGCGGACTTGTGCGGAAGCTGGGGACATCTGAGGTGATCATCCGCGTGGGGCGGATTCCGGATCCGTCGCAGACCGCCGCAGAACCTGCAAAGGATGCCCCCACCAACGAGAACGTGGATTCTTTGTTGTTCCCGTTTTCGTTTGCCCCGCGAACGGCCACAGATGGCGGTCGCCGCGAAAGCACTCCGGCAGAGCAGTTCGAGACGCTGTGTGAGATTCTCAATGATCTGGCCGCCAGTGCTTCCCGGTACGGCGCGGTCCTGCAACTGGTCATCGCCAGCTGTGACCTTGACCGCATCCGCCAGCTTTTGGCTCGAGTCCAGTCCGGACCTGTGCAGTTGGTTTTCGATCCTGGGGCCTGTGTGATGCTGGGCGCCAATCCAGTAGCGTTCTATCGCAGTATCTGGCAGCACGTCGGCTACATCCGCCTCCGCGATGCTCAGAAGGATGTCGACGGTGGCGGGATCGAAACGGCCTTCGGGGACGGGACCGTCGACTGGCAGGAACTGACCGCGGTACTTGTGGAAGCCAATCCGACGGCCTGGATGTGCCTTGAACGCTCGGGTGGCGACCAGCGCGCGGCCGACACAGCTGACGCAGTGCGGCGCTTCCGTTCACTGCTCCCGATCGCCTAGACTTCACAGTCTGTTTCACCTGCCCGGTCCGGAAACTGCAGAGGTTCCTATGCGCTGCCCGAATGTAACTCTTCGCAATCTCAAAGCCTTCCGGCAGCTCGTGGCTCTGCTGCTTCTGCTGCCTGCATTGCTGTCCGCTTCTGCCAGCGCCACAGAAATGGAGGTTGGTGTCGCCGAAACAGACATCACTCCTCCACAGGGGTTCCCCATGGCAGGCTACTTCCATGAACGGCTCTGCGAGGGCACCACGGATCCGCTCATGGCAAAGGCCATTGTCTTCCGCAGCGGCGATAGTCAGGCAGCGATTGTGGTTTGTGATCTGATTGGGATCACCACCGACTTCTCACGCATTGTCCGTCGCCGGGCGTCTGAAAAAACCGGCATTCCATATGCAAACATTGCTGTTTCGGCAACGCATTCCCACACGGCCCCCGACTATAACAAATCGCTCTACGGCTGGCTGATCACCCGGAACCCACCAGCAGACCCTGCGGCGCTGACAGGAGTGGAACAGTCTCCGGAGCGACTGGCGTACATCGCGAGGGTGATTGACGGCACGGTGGAGGCCCTCGCCAAAGCCCACGCGTCGCTAGCCCCCGCCCAGCTGCACAGTGGCTGGGCCGAACAGCAGACACCCGTGTCATTCAACCGTCGCTTCGTGCAGAAGGATGGCAGCGTACGCACATGGGTGGGACTGGAATACGCTGGCACAGTGCGTTCCGCCGGACCGATCGATCCGGAGATTCCGCTGCTGGCCGTCAGGGATGCCAACGGACGGCCGCGAGCGATCTTCAGCAATTTTGCACTGCACCTGGACACGGTGGGCGGCACCAAATGGAGCGCTGATTATCCGGTGTTTATCAGCAGTGTTCTTCGTGAGGCGCTGGGCCCCGAAGTGATTTCGATTTTCGGCACTGGCTGCTGCGGAGACATCAACCACGTCAATCCTCGAGGCACGATGCGGAACACGACCGATGTGATCGGGAAGTCGGTGGGTGGCACCATCGTTGCCGCTCTGCCGACACTGACGCCGATTGAGCACCCGGTGCTGGCTGTGCGGTCGAAGGAAGTACGACTGCCGCTGCAACCAGCTGATGCCGATGCCGTCACTCGTTCGCTCGCCATTCTCAAAGATGTCGCCGCCGGAAAATCCGTCGAGTTTCTCGATCACGTCACGGCCCACAAGACGCTCATGATCGACCAGCTCCGCAACTCGCCGCGGCTCGCCGCTGACGCCGACGGTCTGCTCGCCCGCAGATTGACCTCGGAACTTGCAGGCGTCGGTCCCGAACTCCCGGTCGACCTGCAGGTGATCTGCCTCGGCCGAGATCTGGCCATCGTCTGCCTGCCCGGTGAAGTGTTTGTCGAGCTGGGGCTGGCAATCAAACGCGCGTCCCCGTGCCGACAGACCATGATTCTGGAATTGACCAACTGTGTTGAAACCTTTTACGTTCCCACACGAGCTGCCTTCGCCGGAGGAGGCTATGAGCCGACCAACAGCACGATCGCCCACGGTGGTGGCGAGCTGCTGGTTGAAGAGACCATTCGTCTGCTGCAGTCGGCCACCGCGGATCTGGGCCAATAGTCGCTTTTCGCTCTGCGAAAAGTACGCCACAGCTCACCTTCGCCTCCGGCATTTTCGCAGCTTCACATGACCGACGAAACTACGTTTCAGGACATATTGGAGTCACTCGTGTTAAAAGTCTTCGTGCCGGCGATTCTGCTGCTGACAAGCATCGCCACCGCTCAGGATCCAAAGCTGCCCCCCGCCTGTGAGCCGGCAAACCATCCGCTGATTTCCCGGATCGCATTTGCCTCCTGCGGCAATCAGGACGAACCGCAGCGGATTCTGAACACCGTGCTGGACTGGGATCCGGAACTCTTCATTTATCTTGGCGACAATATCTACGGTGACACGCGCGACATGGCGGTGCTCGAAGCAAAATACGCGAGGCTGGGACAGCGTCCCGAATTTCGGGCTCTGCGTGCGCGTGTTCCGGCGATTGCAACCTGGGATGACCATGACTACGGCGAAAACGACGCGGGACGGGACTATCCTTTTAAGGAACAGTCAAAGGAGCTGTTCCTGAAGTTCTGGAACGAAGCGCCTGATAGTCCGCGACGCCAGCACGCCGGGATCTATTCGTCCTATCGCTTTGAAGACGCCAGCCTCGGAAAAAAACTGCAGATCATCCTGCTTGATACCCGCACATTCCGAGACCCACCGCTCAAGTCGCCGCTGACAAGCTGGAAAAACGATTACCTGCCCGATACGGATCCACAGAAGACACTCCTGGGCGAAGAGCAGTGGGCGTGGCTGAAAGCGCGCCTGCAGGAACCGGCGGATCTGCGGATTATCGGCAGCAGCATTCAGTTCAGTCACGAATACAACGGCTGGGAATCGTGGACGAATTTCCCGCGGGAGCTGTTGAAGATGGTGGACCTGATTCGCCAGACGCGGGCGGAAGGCGTGGTGTTCCTCTCCGGCGACGTCCACTGGGGCGAACTCTCTGTGCTGCGGCCCCCCGGCTGCTACCCACTTTACGATCTGACCGCCAGCGGCATCAATCAGGATTGGGACAAGATCGAACCCAACGGCAATCGCCTTGGGAATGCCTGTGACGACTTTCACTTCGGCATGCTGCAGATCAACTGGTCTGCCAACCCGTCCGTGCAGTTTCGCATCCACGACATGACCGGACGTTCACGGGTTCGCAGGACGGTCAGGTTGAGTGAACTGAAGTTTGGGCCCGGCTAGTTGGATGCCGGGCGGGGGTCTGCCTGTGCGGGACGATGTGATGGAATCTCGTGGGCGTCTGATTGCTATTCTCTTCCCCGGTTCACATACAGCCTGACATTGCCCGTCGCGCGGCCGCCGGCGAGGATGTCAGGGTGGCCGTCACCGGTCAGGTCAGCGACCGTCAGGTCCTCTGTTGTCATACCGCCGGCGTCCAGGATCTGCTGTCGCCACTCCTGGCCACTGCCGTCTGTGTTCCACCAAACCTCAACGCCAAATTTTTCGGGTGTGTCACTGTGGCCAAAGATCAGCTCGTCTGTGCCGTCACCATTGAGATCGGCGGCCCAGAGTGCATGCCCACGACGGAAACCTTCATGAATGACTTTGCGGGGCCAGGATGGGACACTGCTGTCGCCCGCAGTCGGCGCCGGTTCCGGATAGACGGCCAGCTGATCTCCGTGCATGGGTTCAACGGCAGCCAGCCAGCGACGGCCGTTTTTCAGGCGTCCGGCACGAACTTCACCGGCACCGTTCAGATTCACGTCTGACTGACCGGTTTTGCCGAGGCTGAGCAGACGGCTGTTCCAGGTGTCGCCGTGCTTTTGAATGAGTGTCAGTCCTTCGCGGCTGGCGGCGATGGTGTCAACCGGAGCGGTCCCGTCGAAATCAATGTGCAGATGATTGTGCATGCGATTGAGCTGGGCGTTGAGAACCGTGGCAGGCCAGCGTTCAACCGCTGGATCCCTGGGGATTTCAAAGGCCAATAGTCGCACGCCATTTCCGCTGCTGGCGTTGAGCGGTGAAACGACCAGCTGAGGGCGGCCAGTTCCCAGCACATCAGCCCAGCGCATGCGATGGACGGAGGTCTCTTCGCCGATGGCATGCACCTTCCAGAGCCCTTCGCCGCTGGCGGGACGGCTGATCCAGTGAAGCGTTCCGGTTTTTGTCCAGCCGGCGCCGATGGCAAAGTCGATCTGCCTGTCGCCATCGATGTCGTGCGCGGCGAAACAGACATTGTCAGGCGGAGTCTGGTCCTGAAGAATGACATGCGGTTTCCACGATGGCTGTTCGTACCAGACCACGCGATTATTTGTGAGCGCTACAGCATCGGTGTCGCCGTCGCCATCGACATCGGCTGTGGTCACTGCATAAACAACACGACCGGCAGCCGGATCCAGTTCCTGCAGTCGAAAGGTGGCGGGATATTCGTCGGCCAGTGAAGCAGAGGCTGTGGCGAGCAGGATGGTGGCGAGTATGAAGCGGTGCAGGAGCATGCGGACACCTGGCTGGGGGTGGTCGGCGGAGCCGTACAGGGGAAGCGAGGATGGGTGATTCGCGATTCAGCAGTATACAGGAAGGGACGCGACTTTGCTGCCATCAGCTGCGCGGCTGGCGACCAGAATTCGGGGTTCCAGAGACGCGAGTTTCTGATGCCTGCGACGCGATTTTCGGGCTGACAACCGCTGCGGCTGCCAGGTCAGCACGCAGGGCATCCGCAAATTTTCGATGAACACGATCCAGCAGTACGACGCCAACGGGTGGGCTGCCCTCTTCAGTGCGGCTGATTTCTGTCACAGGCTGCCAGGGCGGAAGAATGAGGCCGACATAGTATCCAACCCCCGCCAGACCAGATGCGAACGCAGAGAAAATCACTGGGAGCACGGATGGGGAGTGAAGCAGACCAAAGCACAACATCGCCGACAGACAGCCTCCAGTTATGGCGAGTGCCGGAATGAGCAGCCATGCACTCGAAGCAAGCGTCAGAAGGAGTCTGCGATCATCCATGTGTTCACGACAAAGTGGAAGACGAACTTTGAGCACTTGTTGAGCTGTGGCGGCGACAACAAGCCCTGGAATTACACCGCAAATGGCCCCTGCGAGCATCCGCCGGTAGTCAGCCTTCCAGTAGTACTGCAGCTGTCTTTCGACAACGCCTTCACCCGGTGCTCCACATGTTGCACACAAGCGCGGCAGCCCCTGCTCTGACGCATGCGTTTCCGGACAGCGTATGGACAGAGTAGCAGCAGAGGATGTGCGGACAGCGCGTTGATTTCGCAGAGTGAACACGAGTGATCGGATATTGAGCGCAAGCAGCAGCGGGGCGATGATTGTCGGAATCCCCAGACTCACGGTCCAGTCGCCTGAGCTGGAAGTCAGCAGACTGACAAAAGAGAGCACCAGTAGAATGAGCGAGACGACCAGCAGCACGAATCGATTTGTAACGTTGAATCGTGCCCATCGGAGGGATAACAAACTGCTGACGGCTGTCAGTGAAAACAGCACGATCGTCAACGCACAGAAAACCAGCTGATGGACATGTGTCGTCAGAAATCCCTGGTGCAGCCTGGCAAGCAGGATCAGACCGCCGGCGCCCGCTGCGGCGATGACGGACTGCAGAATCGCTGGTCCCTCCTGCGGCTTCGCCACGGTTGGCTGACGTTTCCCGCTGAGCCGCTGCCAGGCAAGGTGTACAGTGCGATCAATCACCGTCGAAAACCCAGCACCGGGTGGGCGGTGAAAGAAGGCCTGTCCCTCAATAGCTGCAGTCCACGCTAATGAAAACTCACTGACCGACTGAAAGCGATCAGCCGGATTACTGGACATCGCTTTGAGCAGTACGTTGTCGATCTGCGCACTGATCGGAGCTTTTTCGGAAGGCGGTGCAAAGCGTCCCAGCGGCAGCTCACCCGTCAGCAGCTCGTAACACAGCACGGCAAGGGAGTACACGTCGGTGCGGACATCTGTTTCGGATTTTCCGGTCAGCTGTTCCGGGGCCATGTATTGGGGTGTCCCGGTCACCTGTCGTGTCTGTGTAAAGTACAGACTGGCATTTTCCGGATTCATTGATCGCGCCAGTCCGAAGTCGGCGATCTTGACCATACCGGTGCGATCCAGGAGCAGATTGTCCGGCTTCAGGTCCCGATGGACAATGCCCTGAGCATGCGCGTGCTGCAGACCGGCGAAGATCTGTTGCATGATGTCGTTGACCTGGGATGGTGCCACGGGCCCGGCCCCCAGCAGCGATCTGAGGTTTTGACCGTCGATGTATTCCGTGGTGTGCCAGTGCAGCGTGGTCAGCTGCTGAGGGTCTGTGGCGGTACCAAATTCCAGCAGTGTCAGGACATTGGGGTGCTGCAGTGCCGCCAGCAATCTGGCTTCCCGAGCAAATCGTTCTGAAAAACCTTCCGTCTCGCTGCGGTCAGGCCTGAGCACTTTCAGAGCGACCCTGCGTCTGAGCACCGGATGTTCCACGAGGTAGACACTTCCCATCCCACCCACACCGAGCAGTCCGTGGAAGATCAATCCGGGAAAAAATCGGACCGGGAAGTCACCCGCAGCCGCCCCCTGTGACTGTGCCATGCTTTCCGGTGAAACCATTGCAGTCTCCTGAAGAAAATACCATGGCCGACAGTTCGCTCAGGAACTCGGAATATTGTGGGCTTTCCGAAAAATCAAAGCTCGTCAGGCTTGCACCAGCTTTCCCTGCAGAATGATCTGCTGAATCTGCAGGTCCTGGTCAAGAATCAAGACATCTGCAACTTTTCCCGCTTCGAGGCTGCCGTGGGTCTGCTGGATGCCGCTGCGTTCGGCGGGAGTGAGCGTGGCCATGCGGATCACGGCAGGAAGCCCGGCTGTGGTGGCTTGATGCATGTGTCGGACCATGTGGTCCATGCCAGTGACGGCGCTGGCGAGGCTGCCCGAAGGAGCCCAGCCGACTTTTCCGTCGCTGTGAAAGGGAGTGCCGCAATCCTGACGGCCGAAGATGTAGGGGCCGGGGGGCATATCGAGCGCGCGGTTGCAGTCGGTGACGAGGCAAAGTCGTTCGGGGCCAAGCATGCGGGCGGCGAATTCGAGGAGTTCCGGGGCGAGGTGGCAGCCGTCGGCAATCACCTCGGTGCTCATTTCCCGATTCATCAGCACAAATTCTGCCATGCTGGCCTGCATCGGAGTACCAAACCGCTGACGAAGTGACGGCACACTGCTCATGGCACACCAGAAATGATCCACATGTCGCATTCCGTAGTCGAAGGCGCGTGCCATTTCTGACCAGGAAGCATTTGAGTGTCCGCAGGTGATGAGGCAGTTGTGCTTGCGGGCCACTTTCCAGAACAGCTCGGCACCAGGCAGCTCGGCGGCGCAGGTGGCGATGCGGATCATTTTCGTCCGGAAGTACTGGCGGATTTCTTCAACCGCCGGCGGACGGCATTCACTGCGATCATGGCAGCCAGCCTTGTCCGCCGCAAACCAGGGACCGTAAAGGTGGATTCCGGCCACAGCCGCACCGGTGCTGCGACCGGACTGCAGCAGTTTGGCAGCAGCACGACAGGCCGAGATCATGTCAAGAATGTGCTGGAGCGAGCCCGTGGTGGTGGTGGGAAAGAGCGTGGTGGTGCCGTGCCTGAGGTGGGCTCGACAGCTGTTCAGAACGGCATCGGTCGTGCCGTCCATAAAGTCAAATCCGCCGCCTCCGTGCACGTGAATATCGATAAAGCCGGGAACAATGAAACCTCCGCGGGCATCGATTTCGTCAACGTTCCGGCGCGAACGACGACGCCGCGAAACCGATTCGATCAGCTGGCCACTGGTCAGCACCATACCGTCCGTCAGGAGCCGATCGGGGAGGACGACGGTACCGTTGAGAATTGCGGGCATGGAAGCAGGCTTTGGCAGTGACGGGGAGTAAGGCGATTACAGAAACAGATCCTTGCGCGCGGTGCTGGCGATGGCGAGCACCGCCGGGTGCTTGATCCGACGTTCGGCCGAAATGGCAAAGAACTGTTCGCGGACGTGGGGCAGCTCGGCAACAAGTTCCGAGTCGTATTGCCGACAAATCTCTTCTGCAATCGCCATCGTGCCGGGAAACAGTCCTTCGCCGGTGAGCCCGAAGGCTTTCATCAGCGCCTTGTCGCTGAATTCACCGCGGATCAACGGATGCAGGTCGTTCTGCTGCAGCCACGAATCGAGCGATCGGCGGAGGGCGGTGGCGCGGTCCGGGAGCAAAATGGGCGTGTTGTTGAGCGATTGCGGGAAGTCGCTGCGAACGCGCCGGGCCAGCTTGCGGATCCCAAACAGCCCCACAGCCGAATCGCCCAGCGGATGATTAAACGCACGCACATTCATGGAAGCCGTCACCGGGGCATCGGAAAGCACAAGATCGATCTGGTGGGCGGTGAGCTGTTCAAGGAGGCGCGGAAGGCTGTCTTCGGTGCAGATGAGCCGCAGATCGGGGGATAACTGTAAGGCAGGTTCGAGCAGCCGGCGGGCCATGAGCTTGGGCATGGCGTCGACAACACCCACAGCAAATCGCACCGACTGTCCGGTGGAATGTCCACGCACGGCATCCGTCAGTTCCTGGCCGAGACTGAAGATTTCGTCCGCGTAACGCCACGCAATGCGGCCGGTTTCAGTGAGTTCCAGCGTGCGGCCGGATTTACGAAAGAGCTTTTGGCCGAGCGATTGTTCAAGCTGTCGCAGCTGAGTACTGATCGCGGGCTGACCCACGTGCAGACGCTCAGCGGCCTTCTGGATCGTGCCCTCTCGAGCCGTCATCCAGAAATACAACAGGTGATGATAGTTGAGAAAATTCATAGATTGGCAGGATAGTTCAATTCAATTGATGGATCAATCGAGTGGAATTTATGATGTCGCCCTGATTTCGCTGGATAATGATCTCGACATGGTGCCTGCCGAACACGGTAGGTACGTTGACGCCGGTGATGGAATCGAAGTTTCAAAATGGCTGATTACCCGCCCCCCGGTTGTACCGGTACTTGTCCACACCACAAACACGCCAGCAGGAGATCTGATTGACAAACTGTTCCACGCACATGGCTGGTTCCATGATCGAGTGGTTCCGTATGACGGCGAAGCGTGGATTTCAGAGGTCTGGAGGTCTTCCGTTCGCCGTCTCATCGTGACGCACGCTCCGGAGGCAACGGTGTCGTCCGCTGGAGTCACTGTACTCAAACATGGCCTTCAGACCGGACTGCCAATCCTGGACCTCAGAATGAAACGGCAGGCAGGCAGTGGCTGGAACAGCGGCCCGAACGACATCCTGGAAATTCGGCAGATCCAGGGAACTCACTCGTTCATGGATCTTTGCGGCAGCCGAATCTTGTCGCCCTGACGCAATTCGGAATCTGGTGGCGGAACCATCGGGAACGTCCGCAGGAGCCTGCAGCCGACGGCGGGACGCAACCCCGGGCAGCCTGAGACAGGACCATCAACCGCTCGCAGACTTCGGTGTGCGGCCCTTAGCGGATCCGATGCAGCGTATCGACAAGGCGGTCGATGTCGGCGGTAGTGTTATAGATGGCCAGCGACGGTCTGACGGTGGCCTCCAGTCCGAAGCGTCGAAGCGAGGGCTGAGCGCAGTGGTGCCCGGCCCGGACGGCGATACCGGCCTGATCCAGGAGTTTGCCGATTTCTTCGGGCGTTCGGCCTGGCAGCACAAACGACAGGACACCGACCTTCTGCCGCGCCTGTCCGATGAGTTTGAGTCCCGGAATTTCCTGAAGTCGGGCTGTGCCATATTCCAGCAGCTGGTGTTCGTGGTGCATGATCGCGGGCCAGCCGAGCGTGGTGACGTAGTCGATGGCGGCATGCAGTCCAACGGCGTCGGCGACGCTGGGAGTCCCCGCTTCGAATTTTGCGGGCGGGTCGCTGTAAGTGGTTTCGTCGAAGGTGACTGTCCGAATCATGTTTCCGCCGCCCTGCCAGGGTGGCATGACATTCTGAATTTCGCGGCGGGCGTAGAGGGCTCCAATGCCGGTTGGCGCGAAGAGCTTGTGTCCTGAAAACACAAAGAAGTCACAGCCGATGGCCTGCACGTTGATGGGCATATGAGAAACCGTCTGGGCGCCGTCAATCAGCACGAGTGCGCCGTGGCGTTTGGCTGCTGCCGTCATCTGTTCGACGGGCAGGATTGTGCCGAGGCTGTTGGACGCGTGAGTGAGAGCGACGAG
>JBEIEK010000202.1:0-10854 GCA_040382995.1 Planctomycetaceae bacterium | reverse complement strand
GAAGAGGCAGCTGAAGAGCCTGCAGAGGAAGAGGAAGCTGCCGAGGAAGTAGTCGAGGAAGAAGAAGCTGCTGAGGAGGCAGTCGAAGAGGAAGAAGCAGCTGAAGAAGAAGAGATGGCTGAAGAGCCGGTCGAGGAGGAAGTGGTCGAAGAGGAAACTCCGGTTGAGGAAGAAGTAGTCGCTGAAGAGCCCGTTGCCGAAGAGCCTGTTGCGGAAGAACCCGAAGCAGGCGAAGAGGGTGACCACTCCAACAGTGAGCCCATCAGTCTGCCGACTCCGGATGCCGACGACGTTCGGGAGAACAAGAAGCACCTGATCAACCGGAAGGTGAAGCCACCTCGTGAGGAAGTACCTGAAGAGGAAGCTCACGAAGAAGAGGCAGTCGAAGAGCCTGCAGCGGAAGAGGAAGCAGTGGAGGAAGAAGAGGCTGCTGAAGAGGCAGTCGAAGAGGAAGAAGCCGCTGAAGAAGAAATGACCGAAGAGGAAGTCGCTGAGGAACCGGAAGCAGGCGAAGAAGGCGACCACTCCAACAGTGAGCCCATCAGCCTGCCGACTCCGGATGCCGACGATGTTCCGGAGAACAAGCAGCATCTGATCGACCGCAATGTGAAGCCACCTGGTGAAGAAGCACCTGAAGAGGGTGCCGAAGAGGAAGCTCACGAAGAAGAGGCAGCCGAAGAGCCTGCGGAGGAAGAGGAAGCTGCCGAGGAAGTAGTCGAAGAAGAAGAGGCTGCTGAAGAAGCAGTCGAGGAGGAATTGGCTGAAGAAGAAGTTCCCGTTGAAGAAGGAGTCGAAGAGGAAGAAGCCGCTGAAGAAGAGATGATCGAAGAGGAAGTTGCTGAAGAGCCTGTTGCCGAGGAACCGGAAGCAGGCGACGAGGGCGACCACTCAAACAGCGAGCCGATCAGCCTGCCGACTCCGGATGCCGACGATGTTCCGGAGAACAAGCAGCACCTGCTCGACCGCAATGTGAAGCCGCCTCGCGAAGAAGCACCTGAAGAGGGTGCCGAAGAGGAAGCTCACGAAGAAGTGGCAGCCGAAGAGCCTGCAGTGGACGAGGAAGTAGTCGAGGAAGAAGAAGCTGCTGAAGAGGCTGTCGAAGAAGAGCCGGCTGTCGAAGAAGGGGCAGTGGAGGAAGCTCCGGAAGAGGCTGAAGGAGAAGAGGTTGTCGGTTCCGGTGTTGGCAGCGACAAGCAGCATTTGCTTGGCCGTCAGGTGAAGTCGCCCCGCGCGACAGCAGCTAAGCCGGCTCTTGCCGAAGAACTTCCAGCGGCCGATCGGGTGATGGAAGGCGCTGATCCGGCCGGAATTGATGTGGGCCCGGTGGATGAAGAGATTGGGCTGGATGCGGAGATCGTGATCGAGGAGAGCTTTGTTGCTGTTCCGGAAAAAGAGATTGCTGAGCCCGAAATCGGCATGGAACCCCAGATCGTCATGCCGATCGACTGGTTCTGTGTCCTGCCAACGCCATTCTCGATCGGAGTGCTTGGCTTCCCTGTCGATGAAAATGGAAATCCGATTGTTCGACCGGACGTTCCAGCCACGGACCGTGGAGTCTCTGACGAGGAATTGGTCACAGTTACTGGAGTTCCAGCCGTGGATCCCAAGGGAATCCTCGTCGGTCGGAGCGTGAAGCCAGCACCACTCCCTGTCGACCCCAGCCAGCCGTCACCGAAGGGAATCCTGATACAGCGGAAGCCCAAGTCGGCACCAGCAACGGTGGAATAAACGCCGGGAGGCTGAGTACTGAACTTGAATTGAGGGCACCGACCAAAAGTCGGTGCCCTTTTTCATTTCCCGCCAATTTCAATCGGGATGTGGAGGTTTGATTTTGCCCTCATTGTGTCGGGGGCTAGACTTCCGCCACCGCGTCGAAGTGAATTAATTTGTCTGGTCGGGGGGCAGAGTGTTGGTTTTCACCCGAAAAAGATTCGTCCAACTCAGTCTTGGGGCCGGCTGCACGCTGGGGTTGGGAACCGCTGGCTGTTCCCGCGCACCCTCCGTTGCAACTGTGGATTCTCTGCAGACTGCTGTCGAGGTCGTTGCTACCGTGGCGATGGTGGGTGATCTGGTGAAACGTGTGGGAGGCGATGGAATCCACGTCAGGACGCTGATGCAAAGCGGGGTTGATCCCCACCTGTACAAACCGATCCGTGATGACTTTCGCCTGCTCCAGTCGGCCGATGTGATCTTTTCCGTTGGTCTGATGCTTGAGGGGCGTCTCCGCGAGTCGCTCGGGCGCCTTGCAGGCAGCCGGCAGGTGCTGGCTTTGGGTGAGACGCTTCCTGCGGACCGTCTGTTGTCTGGTGAAGAAGACGGTGGCACTGCCGAGGGATCTCACCCGGATCCCCACGTCTGGATGGACGTCGAATTGTGGTCACAGATTCTGCCCGTGATTGCCGGGCTGCTGGCGGAAAGGCGGCCCGAGTTGCGGGCTGAGTTTCAGCAGCGAGCGGAGTTCGTATCCGGAGAGCTGCGTGCGTTGCATCAGTATGGCAGGGAGGTAATCGGGTCCGTTCCGGAAGCATCGCGAGTGCTGGTGACATCGCATGATGCGTTTCGGTATTTCGGCAGGGCTTACGGTCTGCAGGTGCTTGGGGTTCAGGGGTTGTCCACCGAATCTGAGGCCGGGCTGCTCAGAGTGAATCAACTTGTCGATCTGTTGGTTGCTCGCAAAGTTTCCGCGGTTTTTGTGGAGACAAGTGTGCCTCGAAAGAGCATTGAGGCGTTGATTGAGGGGGCGGCAGCGCGGGGGCACCGTGTTCGGATTGGTGGCAGTCTGTATTCCGACGCGATGGGGGCAGCGGGTACCTGGGAAGGGACATACGTCGGGATGCTGGACCATAATCTGACCGTCGTGGCACGAGCGCTTGGAGGCAGGGTTCCGGAACGCGGCTTCAGTGGTCGCCTGAGTCTCAGCAGCGGGGAGGAGCTCTGATGGGCAGCGAGGCAAATCCGCTATCGATACAGGACCTGACGGTGGCCTGGTCGCGAAAACCAGTCATCTGGGACGTGGAGTTTGACGTTGCGCCCGGACAGTTGGTGGGAATTATTGGGCCGAACGGTGCCGGGAAAAGCACGTTACTGAAGGCGGTGATGGATCTTGTTCCACGGGCCTCGGGGCGGATTGAGGTGTTTGGTCGCAGTTGGCGACAGAACCGGCATCGGGTGGGTTATGTGCCTCAGCGCGAGAGCGTGGACTGGGATTTTCCGGTCAGCGTCCTCGATGTTGTCACGATGGGGCTCTACAGCCGAATTGGCTGGTTTCGCCCGGTGCTGCGGCGGCACCGGGAACTGGCAATGCGGGCGCTGGAACGTGTGGGCATCGGGGAGTACGCCAATCGACAGATCAGTCAGCTTTCCGGTGGCCAGCAGCAGCGTACGTTTCTGGCACGCGCGCTCGTGCAGGAAGCGGACCTGTATTTGATGGATGAACCATTCTCTGCCGTGGATGCGGCGACTGAGCAGGCGATTGTGGGGTTGTTACGTGAGATGCGGGCAGCAGGCCGGACAGCGCTGGTGATTCACCACGACCTGCACACCGTGCCGGATTATTTTGATTCTGTGGTTTTACTAAACATGCGTGTGGTCGCGCAGGGGCCGACCGCCACTGTTTTTACGCGAGAGAACCTGGAGCGAACTTACGGTGGACGTCTGACCCTGCTGGATGAGGCGACGGAGGCTTTGCGGCGACGGGAGCGGAATCTGTGAATGGCAGTTGTCAGCGACCAGTTCGCATCCTTGCAGGATTGCTGCTCTGCAGCGTGCTGCTGTGTGGCTGCGGTACAGCCTCCGCTGACGTTGCCTCAGAATCCGCACTCTCGCGAGTGCTCCTGCTTCGAGATTACAACACTCGGGTCGTTGTTTTCGGCGCAACGCTCCTCGGGACCGCCGCTGGATTTGTGGGCTGTTTCACACTGCTGCGGCGGAGGGCGCTGATTGGTGATGCGCTAAGCCATGCCACATTGCCTGGTGTAGGTCTTGCGTTCCTGATTGCACCCCTGCTTGGGTTCGACGGAAAAGCTCTGCCGGTGCTGCTTTTCGGTGGGGCGATCAGTGGTGGTTTCGGGGTTGCTGCAATCCTTATCATCCGTGCCTTACCGCGGCTGAAGGAAGACGCTGCACTCGGAATTGTCCTCAGCGTCTTCTTCGGCGCAGGCATCGCGATACTCAGCATCGCCCAGCAGCTTGAGTCTGGTCACATCGCGGGGCTTGAGTCATTCATCTATGGTCGAACGGCGCTGATGACGGCCAGTGACGCGCGACTGATCGCATGGGCGGGCATCGCGGCAACAGCGATCCTCGTTCTTTTCTACCGCGAGTTCACCCTGTTGTGCTTCGACGAGGGATTCGCGGCTGCAAGAGGCTATCCGGT
This sequence comes from Planctomycetaceae bacterium, assembly GCA_040382995.1. Lineage (GTDB taxonomy): Bacteria > Planctomycetota > Planctomycetia > Planctomycetales > Planctomycetaceae > SXXK01. The sequence goes on along the minus strand of JBEIEK010000202.1, from coordinate 6,479 downwards.
GGCTCTACTGGATGTACTGCTGATGACAATCGTCATGTTGATTACGATTGTTGGACTGCAGGCTGTCGGGCTGGTGCTGATGATTGCATTGCTTGTGATCCCGGCCGCGGCAGCGAGGTTCTGGACGCATCAACTGCATCGCATGGTGATGATTTCGGCGATGATTGGAAGTGTTTCGGGTTTACTGGGAGCAACTGTCAGCGGAGTGTTCCCGGACTTGCCATCGGGCGCAGTCATCGTTCTGGTTTGCGCTGCCTTGTTTTTTCTGAGTCTGATGTTTGGCGGGGCCCGTGGAGTGCTGGTCAGAGTCCAGCGTCGGCGGGGCTTGAGGCTTGCCATAGACCGAGAACACCTGCTGAGGGGAATTTATGAACTCCGCGAAACCGAACTCGAAAGCCATCCCGGCACAACTCGCCCAGCAGCGGCTCGCCTGATCGAACTTCAGGAATTGCGGACGTGGTCATTGAGGCAACTGCAGCGGCAGATTCAGCGGTGTGAATCTGAGGGGCTGGTGTGGCGTCGAGCGGACGGTGAGATCGAACTGACCGAGCGTGGACTGATTGAAGCAGAACGGCTTGTCCACAATCATCGGCTTTGGGAGCTTTACCTGATGACGCATGCTGACGTGGCCGCCTCGCGCGTGGACCGTCAGGCGGATGCTGTCGAGCACGTGCTGGAGCCAGCACTGATCGCTCGACTGGAGCTGCTCCTTGAGCAGGAGCGTGGCCATCGAGTCATTCCTCAAAGTCCCCATGCAAAGGAGCAGCAGTGATGGATGGGGTGCCAGGCTGGACATGGTCCTACGACGGCTGGGTGATGCTGGGAGGAGTGTTGTGCGCGGTAGCAGCATCACTGCCCGGTAATTTTCTCGTGCTGCGGCGGATGAGCCTGCTGGGTGATGCGGTCAGTCATGCGGTGCTGCCAGGGCTGGCGATGGCCTTCTGGATCACGAACAGTCGTTCCGGTCTGCCAGTTTACGTGGGCGCAGTGACCACAGGATTGATCACTGCGATGCTGACGCAGTGGATCCGCGATGTGGGGAAGGTAGACGAGGGGGCATCCATTGGCGTGGCCTTCACGACGCTGTTCGCAGCCGGACTGGTGCTGATGTCTCAGGCGGCTCCAGCAGTGGATCTGGACCCTGGCTGTGTGCTTTACGGAATTCTTGAGGCTTCGCCGCTGGACACTGTCGCGTTGGCCGGGCTTGAAATTCCTCGAATTGTGCTCACATTGTCTCTTGTGCTGATCATCAACCTCGCCTTTGTCGTGCTGATGTTCAAGGAATTGCTGATCAGTTCCTTCGATCCTGGTCTTGCGACCACGGAAGGCTGCAGTGCTCAGCTGATGCACTATCTGCTGATGGTCATTGTGGCGATCACCACAGTGGCGAGCTTTGAGGCAACTGGGAATATTCTTGTTGTTGCCATGCTGATTGTGCCACCTTCAATCGCGCTGCTGCTGACGGATCGGCTGAGCCGAATGATTATGATCAGCGCTGCGGCAGCGGCGTTCTCCGCCGTTCTTGGTGATGCTGCGGCAGTGACTGTACCTCGCTGGTTTGGATTTCGCAGCACCAGCAGTGCTGGCATGATGACGGTCTGCGCGGGGCTGCTGTTTCTGCTGGCCGGACTGTTTGCTCCTTCCCGGGGGCTGGTTGCAGTCTGGCTGCGCCACCAGCGACTCGCCCTGAGGATTCTTGCGGAAGACACCATCGCGCTGATGTATCGCCTGGACGAACGCGGAGCCGAAGGACCTGTACAGGCCGGATTTCTGGCACGCAGGCTGCTGTCGTCGACGTTTCCGACGTGGCTGGTCCTGCAGCGGCAGCGGCTGCGGGGTTGGGTGGCAGCTGAACTTGCCGGATATCGCCTGACAATCGCAGGTCGCCAGGCCGCCTCCGCCCTGGTTCGCTCACATCGACTTTGGGAAACCTACTTGGTCAACGAAGGTGTCGACGCCGGTGTGATTCATCGCCAGGCTGAGGTGCTGGAACACTTCACGGGGCGAGCGCTGAGGGAGAAACTGCGGGCCGAGGGCCCCACGTCTGAACGGGATCCCCATGGAAGTGTGATTCCTGATGAGGATCCCGGTGCAGCGCGCCCGTGAGTTTTGGCTACTCACCGTCTTTCTTCAGCAGAGCTTTGTAACGCTTGCGAAACTTGGCAACTTTGGGCCCAACGACCGCCATGCAGTAGGGGTTTCCAGGGTTGTTTGCAAAGTAGTCCTGATGATAGTCCTCGGCAGGATAGAAGATCTTCATTTCTTCAAGCGTTGTCACAAGGGGATCATCGAAATCGCCCGATTTGTTGAGTTCGGCGATGGTTTTCGCAGCCAGGTCTTTCTGTTCCGCGTTGTGGTAGAAGACGGATGATCGGTACTGCGTGCCAACATCTGCTCCCTGGCGGTTCAGAGTCGTTGGGTCATGTGTGTGAAAGAAAACATCCAGCAGCTGTTCGTAGGTGATCTTTTCAGGATCGTATTCGATCTGAATCACCTCGGCGTGTCCGGTGAGACCTGTGCAGACTTCCTTGTAGGTGGGGTTCTTTTTGGCTCCACCAGTGTAGCCACTGACGACTTTGTTCACTCCCCGCACTTTCAGGAACACAGCTTCGGTGCACCAGAAGCAGCCACCTCCGAAGGTGGCAAGTGCGGTTTTGGATTCGGCGGACCTGGAGGCGTTTTCGTCGGCACCTGTCATGGCTGGGGCTCCATCGAGCGACGGGACAGTAAGAAAAGACTGAGAGATGGTAGTCGCGCGGGGCGATCCGGGCAACGTTTGGGGACAAAGGTCATTGGCAGTTGGACTAATTCCCGGGTTTTTTGACACCGTAGAACACAAGATTGACGATTTTCCAATCCTGATCAACTTTCACGAGTGTGAAGTGATCGTAGCCGTACTGAACGCGAGGGCCCGCAGTGAGTTTCCAGTAGACGACAACACGAGCCAGCTCGGCCTCGAAGTTAATTGACGTCTGAACGGGCACTTCCACTGCTCGAAACACGGCGATGCGATGGTAGTTCGTTTGTTCAGCAACAAAGGGGTCCTTGAGTTGCGTGCGGACATCGCCACCATCGACTTCCTGAATCACGGCATTTTCGGCGAAGCAGTCGGCATAGTCCCGCATTCGCTGATCCGACCACGACTTGAAATAGTTGCGGACAAGTTTCTCCACGGCCGCTCGTTCGGGATTCACCGGACCGGCAGGTGCAGCGGCTTTGGCGGGTTCATCGACCGTCGCAGGTTTTGCAGTGGTTGACGCTGCCGATTCGGCGGGGGCCCCTTCGGCGGGAAGATTCTGAACCGTTTTCCATGCGGTTAGAAAGCCCAGCACGAATTCCTGAATGGTACCGGCATCAACAGGTTTGTCGTTGAGCATGGAGCCGAGAGGTGGGACATGACAGAACGCTACGACGGGTTTGGGTGTGGTGCGTCGACGGAGAGTTTCGAGGGAATACAGGGTCTCTTCGCAGAGGTATTGTCCGGCCCGAGCAGAGATGCGGACATTGAAACCCTGCCGGTTGAGCTGACGGGCCATGGAATCGAACGGAAAGGAGGATACCAGTTCCGTTGGACCATCTCCGACGATCAGCGGCAGTGGCGGAAGATTGCCCGCATTGTCCGGGATTTCGCCGCGTTGATTCAACGCTTTTGTTTCGATTGCGAAGGCGCCTGGATAGCCCTGTCCGAACGAGAAAATCGCAACCGGCCTGAGTTCCTTGACCTTGTTTTCCAGTTGCTGCAGCGGCGCTCCCCAGACAACGGGCAGCTGAATTGCGGCAATTCGGTAGCCTTCCCACTCGGTACCATTCAGTTTGGCAATGCCTTCCCACGATGGGTTGGGCGGTTTTTCTTCACCGAAGGGTTCAAAGCCTGTCAGCAGGATGACTGGTAATTGCGTGTCCGCCTTGACTTCATCTGCGGAAAGTGGACTGCCACCGAAAAGCAGCACAACGGCGATGCTCACGAAGCTGAGCTTCGCAGGCAGTGACTTCTTGATTTTCGGGGCAAGGAGCGGAGCGTTGGGCATGGCAAGTCCTGTGGCGGAGCCTCTGTGTAGCGTGCACCGGATTGCGGGTGCCGGAATCGCTGGGATCTTAACGCCTGGAAACCGTTGGAATCAATCCACGGTGCAACGCTGCCGCCCTGCCCTGCCCTCTCCTGCCCGCCTTCGCTCGCACATCCTCCCTGCGCCCGATAAACTTCCGTGTCGCAGAAACATCGCTGCAGGTCGCATTTTGTCCGTGGACAGTCTGATGATTCAGATAGAACAGCTTCGATTTTCCTATCGTGACAGTGTCTTTCGGCTGCACATACCGGAACTGCGGATCGAAGATGGCCAGTCGGTGGTGTTGGCTGGCCCAAGTGGTTCAGGCAAAACCACGCTTCTGAATTTGATCGCCGGAATCCTGCCTGCTGATTCCGGCAGCATCCGGATTGACAACACCTGCATCACTCAGCTGCAGGATCCCGCACGGCGACTTTTTCGCCTGCAGCAAATCGGCCTTGTCTTTCAGGATTTTCAGCTGATTGACTACCTCGATGTGCTTGATAACGTGCTGCTGCCCTGTCGCATCCATCCTTCGGTCAGGCTCACCCAGGAACTTCGTGCACGTGCTCAGGAATTGCTGGATGCTGTCGGCATTGGACAGCATTCAGGACGTTCCATCGTGAGGCTTTCTCAGGGAGAACGTCAGCGTGCAGCGCTCTGCCGAGCTCTGCTGCTGTCCCCGCGGCTGGTGCTGGCGGATGAGCCCACAGGCAACCTCGATCCCGGCAATTCCGGCCGCATGGTGGAGCTGATGCTGGCGGAAACCAAACGCGCGGGTGCCACACTGATGATGGTCACGCATGACCATTCTCTGTTGTCGCGATTTGATCGCACGATCCCGTTTGAAAGTTTCCTCGAACCGCGGGAGCGTGTGGGATGACGCAGGCACTCTACCTCGCCATTCGATCGCTCTGGTGGCATCGTGGCCGGTCGCTGATTCTCATCGCCAGTCTGGCTCTGACCATCTGGCTGCCGCTGACCGTGCGTCTGGCGCTTCGGCAGTTCCAGGATGAAATCGCGCTGCGTGCTGGCTCAACTCCTCTGGTTCTTGGGGCTGTCGGCAGTCGGATGGATCTGGCTCTGCATGCGCTTTACTTCGAGTCCCGGCCTCCTGCCGTGATCACCATGCGAGACGCGCGTGCCGTTGATGAATCTCAGCTGGCAGCAGCCATTCCACTGCACATTCGCTTTCGAACTCAATCGCGTCCCGGTGTGGATGGAGTGCCGATTGTGGGCACGTCACCGGAGTACTTCGAGTTTCGGGGTTTGCAGACCGCGGCCGGAGAGCTTCCGGCGCTGCTGGGAGAATGTGTTCTGGGTTCGGGCTACGCAGAACGGTCGGGATTAAAACCCGGTGACGCGCTGCTTTCGGCACCCGAGAACGCGCTGAATCTGGCAGGGAACTATCCGCTGCAACTGCGGGTATCCGGAGTCCTTGCGACATCTCATTCCCCGGATGATTTTGCGGTGTTCACCGATGTGCAGACGGCATGGGTGATTGAGGGCATTGGTCATGGACATCAGGAGATCACAAAGGAAACGGATCCCACACTGCTGATGGAGAATGCGTCGGAACAGCAGGGCGTGACGGTTAACCGGGGCGTGTTGCCGTACATTGAGATCACCGACGAAAACCGCGATTCCTTTCACTTTCATGGAGATCCTGACGAATTTCCCCTGACGGCAGCTCTGGTGGTACCGGTGAGTGAAAAGGCACGAGTGCTGCTGCTGGGACGGTACGCAGATACTGAAGGGAAGGTTCAATGTATCCAGCCACCACAGGTCATCGCTGAATTGCTGGAGATGGTGTTTCGCATTGAACAGCTGGTTTGGATTTGTTCTCTGGCTGCTGCTCTTGTGACGCTGCTGCTGCTGGGGTTGGTGCTGAGTCTTTCGCTGAGGTTGCGTGAGAACGAAATGCAGACGATGTTTCGGCTGGGCTGCAGCCGACTGACAATCATCCAGCTGCAGGTGGCGGAAGTGTTGCTGCTGCTGCTTGCCGCGACAGGACTGGCGGCAACAGGGGGCTGGCTGACGGTGCTGGCCGCTGGCAATGCGATTCGGGCACTGCTGTTCTGACCCACTGGCCTCCGACGTTTCTGTCTCTGCGGGAATCATTCCCTTAGCGGGGCCAGGGGGCGCGTTCGAAGAGCCACCAGCGAGGTTTGGGCTGGACCTCTCGAACACCGAACTCCGTTTTGGCAATGCGACTGACATGTGCAGCGATCTCTGCAGGGTTATCGCTGAGAAAGAATCGATCGACGTCCTCGGTGGAAATGGTGCCGTTCGCCACCATGACCTCCCGAAGGTAGTCAAGCATTGGCTTCCAGTAGTCAACGCCGGCGAGAACGATCGGAAAGGATTCCACTTTGCGAGTCTGAACAAGTGTGGCAATCTCGAACAGTTCGTCCAGTGTGCCATAGCCACCGG
>JBEIEK010000201.1:0-10863 GCA_040382995.1 Planctomycetaceae bacterium | reverse complement strand
CACTCCACAGATGCTCGTTGACCGTGGGCTTGTTGCTTCGCGGTTCGACGAACTCAAGGTGCTTGGTGATGGTGATGTTTCCCATGCTCTGACAATCTCGGCCCATCGGTTTTCTGCTTCTGCAGAAGCCAAAGTGGTCGCGTGTGGCGGCGCCGTGATCCGCATTGAACGCTAGGTGAGCGGCAGCAGAGGAGTTTCGTCGTGTTCGCGAAGCTGATGACCGTCTTCAAAATCCCTGAGTTGCGCAACAAGATCCTGTTGACGATCGTGTTGCTCGCTGTCTATCGCCTTGGCTTCCACATTACGCTGCCTTTCATTGACCACGCCGCTGTGGCTGAGAGGTTGGGTAAGGCTGAAACCGGGGGCGCAAGCGGTGGTGTAGCTGGTCTTCTGCAGGTGGTGTCTGTTTTCGCTGCGACGCAACTCGACAGCGGATCCATCTTCGGTCTCGGTATCATGCCCTACATCACGGCATCGATTGTTTTCCAGCTGCTCGCAACCGTGTACCCTCCGCTCGAGTCCCTGCAGAAGGAGGGCGAATCCGGTCGTCGTAGAATTAACGAGTACACTCGCTACGCAACGGTGGTCGTCTGCATCTTCCAAAGTTTCTTCCTCCTCGGGTCAATGAAGGCGAATTTCCTTCCTGACTACACAGGACTGCACTGGATTATTTTCGGCACCCTGGTGATGACCGCGGGTACCGTGTTTCTGATGTGGATCGGCGAGCAGATTGATGCCTATGGCATTGGCAACGGTATCAGTCTGTTGATCATGGCCGGTATTCTTGCTCGTCTGCCTGCGGTGGTTCAGCGCTGGGTCGACGGGATCCGTACCAAGGGTGTGGGCATTGGCACGGAGTTTGGCATTGAACGTCTGCTCGTGATGATGCTCGTGTTTGTCTCAGTAATCGCCGTGGTCATCTTTATTACGCAGGGCCAGCGCCGCATTCCCATCCAAAGCGCTCGCCATGTCAGAGGACGGAAGGTCAGCGGTGGTAACCAGCAGTGGCTGCCCCTGCGAGTGAATCAGTCTGGTGTGATGCCCATCATTTTCGCTTCCAGTCTTTTGATGATTCCGTTCTTTCTGCTCACCCAGATCGGCATGGCCTTCGGTACCACAGCGGCCGGCGAGTGGCTCACGTGGATTGGTGGCCTCTTCAGAGTGGGTGGAGGATTTGTTTACAGCCTCGCATATGTTATCCTCATCTACTTCTTCTGTTACTTCTGGACTGCCATCACATTCAACCCGAAGGACATGGCAGAGAATCTGAAGGACAGTGGAAGCTTCATTCGGGGTTATCGTCCCGGTTCACCGACCGCAAACCATCTTGAGCAGGTGATGCTGCGGATTACTTACGTGGGTGCGGCGTTCCTGGGATTGATTGCCGTGATTCCAACGTTGATCGCGAACACGATTACCGAGGACTTCGAGACTGCAGCTTTCTTTGGTGGCACTGGTCTGCTCATCATTGTCTCTGTGGCGCTCGATCTCGTCCAGAAGATTGATTCCCATCTCGTCATGAGAAATTACCCCGGACTGCTCGATTCCGACAAGTAGTTCCGATTAGTCTTTCGCTTCCAGTATGCCTGAAAAAGGCGGGTGTTCCGATGAAAGTTCGATCCAGCGTCCGGCGAATTTGTGACTTCTGTAAGCTGGTCAGGCGGCGCGGGAAGATCTTCGTGATCTGTTCTTCCAATCCGCGGCACAAGCAGCGTCAGGGCTGATTGTCTACCTTTTGACCAGCTGGAGATTAACCAATGCCCCGTGTTCTCGGCGTAGACATTCCGAACAACAAGCCGACCTATGTGTCGCTCAGCTACCTCTACGGCATTGGCCCGTATCTGGCTGTCCAGATCTGCTACGAGTTGGGTGTTGACCCACACGTTCGAGCAGGAGAACTGACCGAGGACGAGGTCAGTCGCATCACGACGCATCTCGACAAGAACTACACGGTCGAGGGTCCGCTGCGACGTAAGGTGCAGCAGGACATCGGTCGTCTGCGTGAAATTCAGTGCTACCGAGGCATTCGCCACCGCAAGGGTCTGCCGGTACGCGGTCAGCGAACCAAGACCAACGCGCGAACTCGGAAGGGTCGCAAGAAGACCGTGGCAGGGAAGAAGGGCGTGAAGGACCTGAAGTGATTCACTTTTTTGGGCGGGAATGAACTGTGGCGAAGGTCAAAAAGAAGAAGATTCGGCGGAATGTCAACAAGGGCATCGCGTACATCAAGGCGACGTTCAACAACACTATCGTAACCATGACGGATGCTGGTGGCGATGTGATCTGCTGGGCGACCGCAGGCACTGTGGGCTTCAAGGGATCTCGCAAGAGCACCCCCTTTGCTGCTCAGCGAGCGGCAGACACGGTGGCAGAGAAGGCTTCCAAGGTCGGCGTCCGGGAGGTGGACGTTCGTGTCAAGGGGCCTGGTGCTGGCCGAGAAAGTGCGATCACTGGTCTGCAGGCCTCAGGGCTGGCGATCAAATCCATCGAGGACGTGACTCCACTGCCGCACAACGGCTGCCGTCCTCCGAAGCGCCGTCGTGTTTGAGATGGCAACTGATTCTGGATTCAGGGGGTAAAGATGAGAATTCGCTGGCGTGGTCTGGAATTGCCAAGTCGCGTGGCTCTGGACAGAGAGACGCGCACTCCGACGTATGGACGTTTTGTTGCCGAACCGTTCGAGCGTGGGTTCGGTTCAACTGTCGGCAACAGTCTCCGCAGGATTCTGTTGTCAAGCCTCGAAGGCTCCGCTGTGACTCGCGCCCGGATTCACGGCGTGCAGCACGAGTTCACGACGATCCCCGGGGTGGTTGAGGACGTGACGGACATTTGCCTGAATCTGAAGTCGCTGGTGGTGAAGAACCACGGTGCCTCCAGCAAGACGCTGCGTATCGAAAAGCACACCCGGGGTGTTGTAACTGGCGCCGACGTGATCTGCGACGATCAGGTGGTCGTGATCAACCGGGATCTCGTGATTGCCACGATGACTGATGACGTGCCCTTCCACGTTGAGATGACTGTTGAGAATGGTCGTGGATACGTACCAGCGTCTGACCAGTATCAGCACGAGCCCGAGGTAGGCATCATTCCGCTCGACGCTCCGTTTTCCCCGGTGACGCGTGTTCGCAACACGATCGAGGAGACTCGAGTCGGGCAGCGGACGAACTACGATAAGCTGACCATCGAATTGTGGACGAACGGAACGATCGTCCCCGAGATGGCGCTGGTCGAGGCCGCCAAGACCCTCCGAAAACATCTCAATTGCTTCATCACCTTCCGTGAACCGGGTCCGGAGACCGGCCCCGAGGGTGGGCTCCGCGGGATGCTGGAGTCAACCGGCTACTCGCCGATTGATATGGAACTCGAAGAGAAACTCGGCAAGAGTCTTGCGGAACTCAATCTTTCCGTGCGTGCCACCAACTGTCTTGAATCGGTTGGCATCAACACCGTCAGGGATCTTGTTGTCCGTACGGACGACGAACTGCTGCAGGTGCGAAACTTCGGTGAGACAACGCTCGACGAGGTTCGTGATCGTCTGGCAAACATTGATCTTCGGCTTGGCATGCGTTTGCCAAATCACTCCGTTCGCTAGGCCGCTGACAGGCGGCAAAACAGTCCGGAATTGGCCGGGCTGTGATCCCCGTAAACGATTTGTTTTGAATGGGTCTCGGTCATGAGACATCGCTGTGCTGGTAGAAAACTTGGTCGTAACGCGTCCCATCGGCACGCCATGTTCCGCAATATGGCGGTAAGTCTGGTGATGACGCTGGCAGACAGTGAAGAGGGTGGTGCGAAGGTTCGGGGACGCATCGTGACCACGGTCGCCAAGGCCAAGGAACTCCGCCCGTTCATTGAAAAGATCATCACGATGGGCCGCAAGGCACGTCAGCTGGTTCAGCAGGCGGAGCAGTTTTCATCCGAGGCTGAACGTGGCAGTGACGCCTGGCAGGAATGGCGTAAGTCAGATGCCGGAAAGAACTGGGTCAGGGCCACCGCCCCGGCTCTCGCGCTTCGACGTCGGGCGTTTGCTGCTCTGCGCAGCAAAGCCGCTGTGGAACTGGTCTTCGGACAACTGGCCGAGCGCTTCGAATCTCGTGCCGGCGGTTATACACGGATTGTGCGACTGGCCCGTGTGCGTCTTGGCGACGCCGGCGAGCAGGCAATCATTGAGTTCGTGGGTGAGAACGACCGCGTTTCATCCGGGCGCCGCAGGGGTCCTGCTGTTGAAGTCAACTGAGCGTCGTGTAACGCCACCAGAATCCAAAAGGCCGGCTCCCGAGGAGTCGGCCTTTTTTTACGTACCTCGCTGATCGCCGAACATTTCGACGTGCAGGCGCGACGAGAAATTAAATCCGTGGGAACGGGCGAGTTCCCTGAGCCACTCAGTTTTGTCGCGTAGTTGATCACGCGTGCGGGCCTGGGGCATAAGCCAGACGAGGGAGTTGCTGACATCCCGGATGTTGCTGAGCGTGGTCAGGACCTCGTTGATGTCGCCGGGTTGATCGATGACAAACTTGAGGATTCCGGGGGACTTTTGCAGCAGACTGCGAATGACATCGGGGCGAAATCGGGCAGCCTCGTGGCGTGACGCCCAACTGGTTCCAGTGGGTGTGGAGTTGGCGAGTTTGGGGCTGATGGCAACGAGGTCGCAGGAGAAGTCCAGGTCGACGGTGCCGGCGGTTTCGACAGTGACGCGTTTGCCCAGTCTGCGGCTGTATTCGATGAGTGTTGGCAGGGTTGGAACCAGCAGCGGTTCGCCGCCGGTGACGACGACGTCGGGCGCGGGGCTGAGAGCAACCTCGCGGACGAGTTCCTCGACGCTGCGTGCGGTGCCTTCCGGTTTCCACGAGGTGTAGGGTGTATCGCAGAAGGAGCAGCGAAGGTTGCAGCCTGAGGTTCGAATGAAGAGTGACCGTGTACCGGCCCAGGGACCTTCGCCCTGAGTGGATTCGAAGACTTCAGAGATATGCATGGAATCAGCGTTCCGGGGCGTTGAGGAGGCCGTGGCGGCGGGTGGGTGTCGCCGTCGGAAGTGGCAGGCAAATGAGCATCCCGGCGAGGGCTGCGAGGCCCACATGGATCTGATTGACCATTCGGGATGCGTTATGCAGACGGATGAATTCCTGAGTGCGTGGTTTGCCGGGCGGAGTGATCTGGTCGAGCAGTGGCTGGTAGACGAATTGATGGTCAGCGACGGCTATGAGCAGGGCAGCAGTGGCAATTCCGGCTGCCGCGGCCGGACGAATGTGGCCGTGTTTCCGGCAGAGCCAGGCATTGATCAGAGACGTGGCGACGTGCAGTCCGAGGCAGCACCAGCAGTAGAGGTAGTAGAGGGGAAAGCGGATGGCGGCCAGTTGATCGCGGACGGCGGAGTCAAATCGCGGGTGCACCTGTTCGGCGACACTGGTAATCACAAACAGCACCGCTCCGCCGACCCAGGCACCGGCCGAGAATCGTGCGACAGCGAGGCAGACCTGCTGGAATCGGGAAGAGGAGGATTCGGTCAGGGGTTTACTCCAGTGATTTGAAAGACGCCGGTGGACAGAGTATAGGCGGATTATCTGAGAAAGTCCTGTGCTGTCGACCGTGAGCGTATGTGTGGAGGTGCCGGGAATGCTGAAGAGTTTGCTGAAGTACTTCCGGCATCGCTGGCTGGACTGGCGTTTCACCAGTTCCCGGCGGCAGCTGGAGGCTGCCTGGTTTGAGCAGGCTGCGGCATCAGGTCGTCCGCGGGGGCTCCGCTGGTCTCAGTGTCGCTGGCTATCCGTCCGGCTGTTGCTTCGCGAGCGGCAGACCGGGGAGTGGTGGATGCTGAGCAGTGTTAACCTCTCATTTGAGGCGATTGAGGGAGGTGGGATGGAAGACGTGGCCGCTGTGTCATCGATCCGGGATGCCTGTGCCGTGTTTGTTTGGAGGGGGCGATCCTGGGTGTCGGGTGGTCGAGCACTTTTCAACATGGATCCTGAGATTGCGGCGAAGCATCTTGAGGAGTCGCATGAGGTGTGTTTGCTGGTCAGGGAGTGACCGCTGCGGAAACGGGCTTTGGATCGGTCACTTTCCATCGGGGTTGGCGTTGCTGGTTTCGGCCTGTGGGCGGTCTTCGGTGAATCTTTCCACCGGCAGGAACAGTCTGACAACGGTGGCAGTTGTCGTGGCCTGGACTGACTGACCATCCACCTGCAGTTCAGCCAGCGGTTCTGCCATGAGACCCACCAGCAGGGCATTGTTCAGCGCAATGGTATCGCTCAGTTCATCCCGGCGAAGTGCATCGTTTCTGAGTTGCACGTAGGCTCGACCGCCGGCGGACTCATACAGCGAGGCCATGAGCAGGATGTCGAGGGGATTGCGACTGCTGACGTCCCAGTTCTTTTGCGGCATGGACACGTTGTTTTGTGTGGAGTTGCCGGGACCGCCGGACGTTGGGGTCAGCCGGACTCCACGAAGGAAGTCACGAATCTCCAGCACGCGGATACCACCCTGTTCTCGTGACCAGAGTTCTCCGGGTTTGAGTTCTCGCACGTCATCAGAGGCGCGGTCGGACGGCGAATAAATGCGATTACCGCAGATGACCACCCAGTTTCTGATGGGACCTGGCAGCTGGTGAGAAAATGAGCCTTCAAGCAGTGCGTTTGCGGGCAGTCGCAGGCTGGACTGAATCAGCGTCCGTCCGTCGACCGCAGCGCCTCGACGATCCGTCAGCAGTGCCGTGGAACCATCTGCGATCAGGGGCAGAGCGGTGAATTCCGATGTGAAGGGTGGTGTTTCGGAATGCCGGCTGATCATCTGGCCAAGTCCTGCTCCGCCGGGTCGGTACATGCCGCCGAAGATGTTTTCGATGCGTCCGGACCACATCAGGCAGCGTTCACCGCTGTGATTGGCAACGGTCTGCAGCCAGGAGGCATCTTCGGTGGTGGTCCGCGCATAGCGACTTTCCCGGGCCGAGAGGCTTGACCACGTGCGTGCTCTGAGGCGTTGTTCGCCGGCATCTTCAAACACGTCGAGGAGTCCGACATCACGAGCTGAAAAATCGGTTCGCTGGCTGCTGAGTCCCTGCACGGCGAACAGGCAGCCGGCGATGATCAGAGTTGGCAGTGTGAGCCATGTCAGGCGGGGTGCATTGAGCAGTCGGACAACGAGGAAATAGTCGACCGGGCCAGCCAGCACAAGCAGGGTGGCCATCAGCGCCATCACCTGCCACGTGGACCATCGCTGACTGTCCGGGAGGGCGTCAGACACGGCGGCCAGTTGAGTTGAGAGGTCGGTGATGCCGACCGATGCGATACGGCCTCCGGAGCGTGTTTGTTCTGTCCGCCCGGATTGTGGGGCACCAAACAGCAGCGTTTCATGCAGCCGTGCAAGGGAGGGCCATTGATCGAGCGGTCGGGCATTCAGATTGACGGCAGCGACGGTAATCAGTCCGGCCCCGGCTGTGGTTCGCGAGATGAGCGGATCACTGAGCGATTTGACGAGAACTTTGGGCTGGGGGGCCTGCATTCTGAGCACGGTGACCGGGTTGCGGTTTGTTTGCAGGGCGACCGCCCCCAGCACAAAATTCTGGATGGCCGTCAGATCCAGCGTCTGGAGGGTGTTGCCGGACTGCGGGATCCCGAATTTTGGCTGAATCCAGCGTCCGACGGGCGAGCTCAGCAGTGCGTCAGCCTGGGCACCACAGCTGACGATCAGGTGGCCACCGGCCAGCACCCATTCGCGGATGGCAGCTCCCTGGGCGTCCGTGAGGTTCCAGCTGTCGGTGAGCAGCAGTGCGTCGATACTGTCCAGTCCTCGCGGCATGGACGGCAGCTGCTCGGTGGACTCCAGCGCGATCACCCTCAGCAGATCTCGAGTTGCCGGTTCGCCCGCATACAATTCTTCCAGGTCAGCGAGTCCGGCCTGGTTGCCGATGGTGAGCAGGGTCATGGGAGTCTGGCGGGTCATGGTCAGCTGCTGCGGCAGGTTCACCTCTGTGGCCGCCGGAGAGGTCGTTGGGGCGGCAACGGACTCGACGGAGGCGATTTCGTGCTGCCAGAGCTGGGTTCCTGAAGCGGTCCTGAGCATCAGGCGGATGGTTCCTTCCAGCCGCCCGGAGCAGAAGACGCCTTCCAGTCGAACGGTTCCGCCTGCCGGTACCAGCTGAGTTGCACAGACACTCTCGCAGAGGTCACCGCGGGGATCAGGCGCGGAGACGGTGAGTTGCACAGTTTCGCCGGCTGGCAGTCCGGAGATGTCGAGTTGTACCGGGAGCCAGCGTCCGGGCTGCCCGTGCGAATCGAGACCGGCGCGGAGGGAATTCACCCGCAATTCCGGGGACTGGGCAACGAGGACAGCGGGCATGCAGAGGCACAGGCAGCTGGTGAAAACCATTCTGAACAGGAATGGAAGGGCTTCACGGCAGTGGAGTCGACCGAAAGGATTGCAAAGAGACATGCGGTCAGGGATTCCTGTGTGAAGCGGGTATCCGGAGCGGTGTGTTCTGCGTGGAAAGCATACGCTGAAGACGGCATTTTCGGGGGAAAAAGAGTGGAAAAAACGAGGTCTGTGCGGGGTTGGGGAAGGCGTTCCTGAGATCGTCGTCGGCCTTTCCGGAAAAACACTGGCTTTTTGGTACGATTTCTGCCAAATTTCACGGAGACGTCCGCGGATCGCACGGCGGTCCGGTGTATTTGCGTCAGCAGTTCGGGCCGAGTTCCCGGTGCTGGCGTCATTTCGGCTCTGTTTCTTGTTGCTGACGGAGGTAACCATTAAACGAACTCGTCCGACACCAGCTCCCCAAACCAACATGCCTCGCATGAACGAACGAATCCGCATTTCACCGATTCGTGTTGTGAGTGCCACGGGTGAAATGCTTGGGGAAATGGAAACTGCGGTGGCCCTGCGCATGGCGCAGGATGATGGCCTCGATCTCGTGGAAGTCAGTCCGGATGCCCGACCACCGGTCTGCCGTATCATGAACTACGGCAAGGTGCTCTACGAACGCCACAAAAAATCCGGTGGCCCCCGTCAACACAAAACTCAGCTGAAACAACTCCGTCTGCGCGCCAAAACCGGTCAGCATGACATCGAGGTCAAAGTCAGGCAGGCCCGCGAATTCCTCGGACGTCGCGACAAGGTCAAAATCAACGTGATGTTCAAGGGCCGCGAAAATGCGCACCACGAACGCGGTCTCGAAATGCTCCACGAAATCGTCAAGATGCTCGAAGATGTAGCCTCCGTCGAACAGCCGCCTAAAATGGAGAGCGGCAAAATGGCATCCGTGCTCTTCACTCCGCTCAAGCACTGATCATTCCCTGCCTGCACCTGTTCCTCTGCCACTTCTCAGGAGACATTCGCATGCTCCGTCTGCCACTCGCGCTGACTGGTCTGGCTGTCCTGATCAGCGGTTGTGAACATTCCAGCACACCGCTGCTGCCCACGGCCGCTGCGGCTGTGGCCGATGAAAAAACGCCCGACACTTCCAAACCGCCTGCAAAGCCCGCGGAAAAGTCGGCAAAAAAACAGGCAAAGGGAAAGTCAGTGAAAGACAAATCCGAAGACGCACCTTCCCAGTACAACAAGCTCAACGAATTTGAATCGTGGGTGATCGTACAGAAAGGCACCGAGCGCGCCTTCACCGGTGAATACACCGACCTGAAGGACCCAGGGACCTACATCTGCAAACGCTGCAATGCCCCCCTGTACCACGCAAAGGACAAATTCCCCAGCCACTGCGGCTGGCCCAGCTTCGACGACGAAATCGAAGGCGCTGTCAAACAAACCAGAGACGCAGACGGCTTTCGCGTCGAAATCACCTGCAAAAACTGCGGCGGACATCTGGGACACGTGTTCTTCGGAGAAGGCTTCACCGACAAGAACACGCGACATTGCGTCAATTCCGTCTCCATGAAGTTCATCCCCGAAGGTGGCGAACTCCCCCCCGTGATCCGCAAAAAGAGCTCACGCTCCACCCGCAGCTCAAAATCAGAAGACGCCGAACCAAAATCGGAATCCGCAGAGAAAAAGGAAACCAGCGAACCCGCACCGCCAAAGCCGGCTGAGTAGCCTGGTGCATGGGCAGCACGGACGACATCGACGAAGTCACCGCATGGCATGAAGCCGGCCACGCATGGGCGGCACTCTTCGTGGGTGCTCGCGTGCAGTCCGTTTCAATTGCTCCGGACAACGACGACGGACCCCGTCGCTTCGGTGACACCACCATTCTCTGGGACCGCCGCCGTTTCCCCCCCGCCGTGCTCGCCAAAAACCTCTGCTGGGTGGCGCTCGCCGGACCGGTCGCCGAAATGATCCACACAGGTCGCCGCTTCCATCCCGGTGTCGTCGCTGAATGGCAGCAGGACTGGCAGGCGGCCCTGCAGGCACTGCAGCCCATCCGCGACCCCCAGAAACGGCTCGCCCGGGCCGAACTGATTACCATCCAGCTCCACGAAGCCTTCTCTGACGACTATCACTGGTCCGCCATCGGCGCCATCGCCGACCATCTGCTCGCCCACGAAATCCTCGACGAAGAACTCCTCGCTGAAGCCGTCGAACCGTGGATCACAGAAGACTGACCTCCCCAACGTATGACGGACTTCCAGTCCGTCAGCACTCGCTGGGCCGCATTGTTGAGCGGACAGCGGCCGGTAGCCCTCCCGGCGCGACCCGGGTGCGTGCTCGTGAAGACGTCGGCCGTGAGGGAACGTAACGTTACCGGGGGATTGACATTCCCCGCACGCCTTTCCTGTTTTTTGTGGTGATGGAGAGAACTCCAGAGGTTCGCTGCCGGGTGCCATGTACCCTGCGACGATGTACCCTGCGACGGTCTGGTTGGGTGGCTTGGGTGGGTATACCACTCCCTGACGGTCGCGGCTCTGGGGGGCCAGCTGGGTT
>JBEIEK010000200.1:0-10876 GCA_040382995.1 Planctomycetaceae bacterium | reverse complement strand
TGACGCCGAACTGGCCGTTCCCCGAACTGTAGCGCTGCGGTCCGATCGTCACACGCTCGTCTATGGTTCAGGTCGCGTCACTGACAGCCTCAGCATCAGCGGCACTGTCGCAGGTCAGACGCGATCGTGGCAGGTAGCACCGCAGGCCGTCCGCGACGGCGGTTCCGAAGTCGCCGCTCTCGCCGAAAAATCGCTTGCGACTGGCGGTCTGAATTCTCCCTATATCGGTCTTGATGGTCTCACACAGGCCTCAGCCGACCTTGACACCCTCGTGACGCAATCCATCCAAACGGCCCGCGAGCTGCACCGCACCGGTCGCACTCAGCAGGCTCTCGAACTGCTCTCAAAGGCCCGCACACTGGATGCAGGAAACCCGCTGCTGACCTCACTGACCGCCAGCATGCAGGACGAAGTCACGCCTCCGGCAGATCGTCTGGGGCCCCCGGGTGTTGACGAAGGTGACGCCCTGACTCGCACGGAAACCCGCGCAGCCATCATCACTCAACAGATGGTGCAAAGCGTGAATGCGGCCATCGACGAAGCCAAACGTGTCGCATCCGAACAACCTGAGTACGCCGTCGGCCTGCTCAAGGACGTCCTCGAAGCTGTCCGGTCCAAAAAGGAAATTGCTCCCGAAAAACGCCAGGAACTGGACCGCAGGATTGTGGCTGCCCTGACCGGCATCGAATCCCGTCGCCAGGCCTACGAAATTATCGAACAGCAACTTGCTGAATCCCGCGCCAACCAGGAAGCCCAGCGCGAAAAGCTCGCCGAAGTCGAAGCCGACCAGAAACGCCTGAAGACACTCATCGATCAGGTCGGCGCCCTGATGGTGCAGGCCCGCCGAGGTGACGAGAATGCCTTTGAAGACGCCGAAGAAGTGTCCCGCGAGGCCCTTCGCGACGAACCAGGCAACGGCACCGCCACGGCCGCTCTGGTCATGTCCGAAGCCGCAGGACAACTGCAGAAAGCCTACGACCTGATCAACCTGCGGCACGACCGCTTCCTCGCAACGCTCTACCAGGTCGAACTCTCACACGTTCCCTTCCCCGATGAACCTCCTGTCCAGTATCCACGGGCGGACGTCTGGCGCGCTCTGTCCATTCGCCGCAAGGAAAAGTACAAGTCGCTCTCACTCCGCTCCGTGAAGCCGATTGAAGAGTGGCTCGAAAAGAAACTTGACGAACCACTGCCACGGCCCCTGCAGTACCCGACCGATACATCGCTCGGCGAAATCCTCAGCTTCATTTCCGACGCCTACACCGAGCAGGGTCCGTACACCATGCGGATCATTCTCGACGAAAACGACGAAGCAATCGGTGAAGATGCCGAGTTCCTCAACAACACCACGGTCGCAGGTGTGGACCTCGCCGGCATCACTCTGCGAAATGCACTGCAACTCATCTTTGCCAAGGTGAGGGACAATGACCTCACAGTCATGATCAAGAATGAAGTCATGATGGTGACCACTGTCGAAACCGCCGAATCCCCGGAGAACCTTGTCACTCGTATCTACGACGTCGCAGACCTTGTCGTGATTACGCAGGCCGGCATGGGTGGCATGGGTGGCATGGGCGGCGGCATGGGAGGTATGGGCGGCGGCATGGGAGGCATGGGTGGTGGCATGGGAGGCATGGGTGGGATGGGCGGTGGCATGGGTGGGATGGGCGGCGGTGGCATGGGCGGCATGGGTGGCGGACTGTTTTCCGTACCCGCCGAACCAGCGCCGGGCATCCAGCTGAATGTCCCCGGCAAAAAAAAACCAGCTCAATAAGCCCACAGTCAGCGGTTCAGCCGCAGACCTTTCAAGATGAATCAGGGGACAGCATCCGCAGTGCATGCTCGCGGATGCTGTCCCTGTTTCTTTTCCGTCCTGCAATCTGGCCCGGAATGGCCAGTTTCGTTGGACGGCAGCAGACTCCGACAGCTGCCTCGAAGGCACAGCAGCCGCCAGGTAAAGCTCAGCGAGGCCTGACAGCCCGGCAGGTGCTGGCGAAATTTGAAACGCTCTCCGGACCGGAGGACGAGCGGTGGGACCGCCTGTTCGCGGAAGTCGTGTTTTCAGACAGTGAGCTGGCGGGCGTGTTACAGCAGCTGCACGAGTCGGGGCGGCGGGAGTCTGCGATTGTCTGCATTGAATCAGCACTGCGAGCAGGTCGTATTGCCCCGTGGCTGTACGACCTGCTGGCCCTGCAGATGAAGCTGGCGGGGCGTCCGGCGGAGGAGATTGGACGCGTGTTGCAGTCTCGTCTGGACTTTGGAGTTTCCTCGGTCCCCGAGATGCTGGTCACGGCTGCGATGCTGTCGCGTTTTGAAGCCTGGGACGCAGCGTTGACCCTGCTGAGAGACGCAGCGCAGCTGAAGCCGAACATGGCGGAAACATGGCTGCTGTACCGCAGTGTGGCGGACAAGTCCGGCGACCGGGAGCAGAAGCTGCTGGCGCGGCTGGGGATTCTGGAATGGGTTTGGACCAGCGGCTGGGAAAAAGAGCATGCGGAAGCCGTCAAGGTGGTTGATGGGATGGCAAAGGAGCTGGAGGGACAGCAGGCGTCGGCAGCAGCGGCAACTCTGCGCGAGCGACTGGCAGCAGCCCAGCGAAAGGACCTGCAGATCATTCTCCGCTGGGTCGGCAACGCGGATCTGGACCTGCTGGTTCGTGATCCTGCCGGTGAGGAGTGCAGTTTTCGGCGACCGGAGACCAGCACATTTGGGCGGCTGGTCAAACAGGACGGGAAACTGGAGGCCGCCGGTGGTCGTCCCGCGGACACGCATATTGAGCAGTTTCTGCAGATGCGATCACAGCCCGGTCGGTACGAGGCGGTGATTCGCTTCGTAGGTGGCCGGGTCGCTTCGGGAACGGCGGTCCTCGAAGTGATTCAATATGCAGGCACGCCGCGAGAGTCGCGTCGCACACAGAGCATTCGTGTGGGGACTGAGGACAGCGTCGTAGCGATCGAGACCAGTGAGGTGGCGGAGCGTCAGTCGGGAACATGGCACCCGCTCACAGCCACGTTGAATGGCGAGGATGTTTCTCAGCAATTCCGTGAGTCCACCGTGCTGAAGCTTTCCGGCGACCAGTATTCGGTGACCGTCAACGGCACTCCGGACCGCGGAATATGCCGGGTGGATCGCAGCGTCAGTCCTTCGAGGATGAAAATTGAGGGGACGGTGGGGCCCAACCAGGGGAAGACGCTGCTGGCGATTTTTGAGCTGACGCCGGCGGACAGGCTGCGTGTGTGTTATGACCTGGATGGCAGCGAGTATCCGACCGAGTTTTCTGCGGCGGAAGATTCAGGGCGGCTGCTGGTGGAGTATCGTCGCGAACTGCCGCCGGGAGCTGAGCTTTCGGGTGTGGCGACGGAGGTTCCGGACAGCGATGTTCTGCTTCTTAAACTTACCGACGGTGAACAGAAGCGGATTCGACTCAACGGCATCGACGCCCCCGAACTTCAACAAGGCTCGGGTACGAAGTCCCGGGAGCAGTTGGAATCCCTCGTCCGTGGTCGCAGGCTTCGCGTGGTCACTCAGGGAGAAGACCGCACAGGCCAGATCATTGGTGACGTGTATGTGCGGATCAGCGAGGGTGGTCCGGAAACGCTCCTGAATCTGGAGCTTGTGGAGCGTGGGTGGGCGTGGCACTTCGTGCGTTTCGCGCCGGACAATCGTGTACTGGCGGAAGCAGAGCAGCGTGCCCGGGCGGGGAAGAAGGGCCTGTGGTCAGAACCCTCACCGCTGGCACCATGGGACTGGCGGCGACAGCAGAACGAGCAGCCGAAGAAAAAATGAAGTCGGTGGTGATAGTGGCGTTTCGCCCTGCGAACCGTCTGTTCAGCTGTTCCCGGACGGGGCGTCGAGGGGGCATCATTCCTGTGCCCCCCTTGCCCCTC
Organism: Planctomycetaceae bacterium; assembly: GCA_040382995.1. GTDB lineage: Bacteria > Planctomycetota > Planctomycetia > Planctomycetales > Planctomycetaceae > SXXK01. The sequence goes on along the minus strand of JBEIEK010000200.1, from coordinate 6,989 downwards.
ACGTTAATGCTGTCAGGCCTGTTCGAGGGGGTCAGGATATCTGAATGTCCTGCCCTCGAAGTTTTTCAGCAGCAGATCGCTGCCATCCCGGCCAACGACTGTCTCGGGCGAAAGGACGATCTTGCCACCACCACCGGGAGCATCGATCACGTAGGTGGGAGCGGCATAGCCGGTGGTGTGTCCTCGAAGTCCCTGAATGATTTCGAGTCCCTTTGAGACGGGTGTGCGGAAGTGTGAAGAGCCGCTGATCGGGTCACACTGGTAGAGGTAATAAGGTCGTACGCGCATCAGCAGCAGCTGGTGCACAAGTTTCTTCATCACCTCGACGTCATCGTTGACGCCTTTCAGCAGGACAGTTTGGGATCCGAGCGGGATGCCGGCATCGGCCAGCATGCTGCAGGCCCGCGCAGCCTCGGGTGTGCATTCGTCGGGGTGCAGAAAATGAACGCTCATCCACAGGGGGTGAAACTGGCGGAGCATGCTGCAGAATTCCGGCGTGATCCGCTGCGGGAGCACAGCCGGCATCTTGGTTCCGATCCGTACGAATTCGATGTGTGGAATGTTGCGGAGGCGTCCGAGGATCCATTCAAGTCGGTCGTCGCTGAGTGCCAGTGGGTCACCGCCGGAAATCAGCACGTCGCGAACGGAAGGCGTTTCCTCAAGGTAGTGGAAGATGGCTTCAAGCCGCTGAGTGTTCGGCAGGATTTCACCGTGCCCCACCACGCGTGAGCGCGTGCAGTAGCGGCAGTAGGTGGAGCAGAAGTCGAGAGGCAGAAGCAGTACGCGGTCGGGGTAACGGTGCACCAGCCCTGGTACGGGGCTGTGACCATCTTCGCCGAGCGGATCATCGGCTTCGCCTGGGGTGCGAACGAATTCGCGGGTGGTTGGCACAACAGTCTTGCGGAGCGGTTGCAGGGGATCATCCGGATCCAGCAGACTCATATAATATGGTGTCACGGCAGTTGGCAGCAGTGTACCGCCGTCGGCGAGGACATCGCGTTCTTCGAGGGACAGTTCAAGCATCCGTTCAAACTCCTGCAGAGTGCGGATGCGGTGCCGGGACTGCCAGCGCCAGTCGTTCCATTCGGCGTCAGTGGTGTCCGGATAGAAGCGTTCCCGGAAGAGCGTTGTGCGGGGGTTTTCGGCGGGCGCCGTGCTGACACGGCGGGAGGACGGCCGTGTTTTTCCTGCGGTGGCAGTGGCGGTGGCAGTGGCAACGGGCTTTGTCGGGATGCCGGCAGCGATGGTCTGAAGCAGATGAGGCCGGGGAGGATTCGCGGGATGTGCGGTCAATTGGGCGAGCAAAGAGGAACTCGCCGGAGGCTCTTCATGCTCCGGTTGGGCGATGGTGGACGAGACGCAGTCGCCACCACCGGCAGAAATTTCAGTCACAGGGAAGGACTCCAGAACCGCGGTTAAGTCCACTGCAGCGAGCTCGTTTGGCCTGCAGCGGAAACAACGCGGAATGCACAACACTGGAAGTCGGCAGACTCGCGTCTAACCCGGCCGACTCCATCCCAGGCAGACGATCAACAGTGGATACCGGAAACCGAGTCTTCGTCCCGAGCGCTCTGAATCTTTCAGCAGGGGCACCGGGGTGAGGTTCTATCGTGGCAGACGTTCCTCTGCACCTCCCAGCAGTCTGAACAAAGTCCATTTTGACAGTTGTGAGCGCGGGCGTTCGCCCTTCGCCGCGTCGCGTTATAATTCCCAGAATGCCGGACGCAAGAGCCAGTGAGAAAAAATCTGCAGCGAAAGTGGAATGTTTTTCCCTTGCGGTTGCCGGCCTCAAAGTCTTGAATACGCCCAGGACGTCAACTCAGGGTCGCCAGGTATTGGTGGCCTGGGCGGACGCCAGAGGTTCAGCGCTGCAGTGAAGACTGCGGCCGGAGGCAGCGGTGAGGATTGGACTGACGTACGATCTGCGGTCGGAGTATCTCGCCATGGGGTACTCGCCCGAGCAAACCGCGGAATTCGACCGCGATGACACCATCGACTCCATCGCTGACGCGCTGCAGATTCTGGGACACCAGCCAGACCGCATCGGTCATCTGCGACAACTTGTGCAGCGCCTTGCAGCAGGTGACTCCTGGGATCTGGTTTTCAACATCTGCGAGGGACTCTCCGGGACCGCTCGTGAAGCCCAGGTACCGGCCATCCTCGAAGCCTGGAACATCCCCTGCACCTTCTCCGATTCCCTGATGATGGCCGTCTGCCTCCACAAGGGGCTCACAAAAACGCTCGTCGCACAGGCAGGTCTTGCCACGGCCAGTTTTCATCTTGTGCAGTCTTCTGCAGACATCACACAAGTCAGCCTGCCATACCCGTTGTTCGCAAAACCGGTCTCTGAAGGCACCGGGAAAGGCGTCTCGGCGGCATCCGTCATTACCTCTCCTGCGCAACTCGACTCCGTCTGCCGCGACCTGCTTGATCGCTTTTCTCAGCCGGTGCTGGTGGAAACCTACCTGCCGGGGCGCGAGTTCACTGTCGGGCTCCTGGGAAGCGGTGCTGCAGCCCGCGTCCTTGGCACACTTGAAGTCTTCCTGCTCGATGCCGCCGAACCCGGCGCCTATTCCTATGTGAACAAGGAACGCTCCGAAGAACTCGTTCAATACCGCCTCGTCCGCTCCGACGAAGATCCCGAAGCCGCTGCCGCCGAAGCACTCGCGCTCGCCGCGTGGAAAGTGCTCAACGGCCGAGACGCAGGTCGCATCGACATTCGCTCCGACAATACAGGCAAACCGCATTTCATCGAATCCAATCCGCTTGCCGGACTGCATCCGGAACATTCAGACCTGCCAATGATTGCGACAGCAGTGGGCATGAAATATGTCGACCTGATCGCTGCGATTGTCAATTCGGCCGCCACCCGCCGCAGGAGTCACTGATGCGGGCCGCGATCCTCTTTCATCAGGTCTCCATCACCGATTCAGCCAGCGATCTGGACGTGCTGCGCCAGGTCGTCGCCGTCGAGCAGTCGCTGCGTCGACTGGGCTGGCAGACCGTCTGCATCCCCCTTTCGCTGGATCTTGGCAAAGCCCGCACCGCGCTCCTCGAAGCTGCCCCCGACGTCGTCTTCAATCTCGTCGAAACACTCGCCGCCACCGACCGACTGATGCCTCTGGCCACCATCCTCCTCGAATCGCTCGACCTGCCATTCACCGGAGCCAGCACTCTCGCACTGCTTGCCACGACCCACAAACTGGCTGCCAAGCTGCGAATGACGGCCGCTCAACTCCCCACGCCCGCATGGTTTGAGCCTTGCACGTCGCACTGGCAGGGACTTTCGTCACCGGGGCGCCGTCCGCAGAAGGCCGTCGTCAAGGCCGTCTGCGAGCACGCGTCGCTGGGACTGACCGACGACAGCGTCGTCCCGCTTGCTGCAGCCCCCCCACAACTGCTCAGCGAACTGCTCAACGAACGCACCGAACGCTTCGGCACGCCGTTCTTCGCCGAAGAATATATTGAGGGCCGCGAGTTCAATCTGAGCCTGCTTGCGGACAACGGCCAGCCCGTTGTTCTCCCGCCCGCCGAAATTCAGTTCCTGGACTTCCCGCCAGACAAGCCGCGGATCGTTGGCTATTCGGCAAAATGGAGCGAAACCGCCGCCGAATACCACCAGACTCCCAGAACCTTCGCATTTTCATCCGGCGACAGACCGCTGCTCGACGAACTGCAGGCGCTCGCGCGCCGCTGCTGGACCGAATTCCAATTGCGGGGCTATGCCCGCGTCGATTTCAGGGTCGACGAGGATGGACAGCCGTGGATTCTGGAAATTAATGTCAATCCCTGCCTCTCCCCCGATGCCGGATTCGCAGCCGCACTCGCCGAACAACACACGTCACTCGATCACGCAGTGCAGCGAATCATCGAAGATGCACTCCGCTGACTCCAATCCATTCCCTCACAGCTCAAGTGGTGGAAGACAGTTATGAACGATTGTCGTCGAGGCGCATTGATTGGACTGGCCGTCGGAGACGCTCTGGGGGCTGCAGTGGAATTCAAATCACCCGGCAGCTTCAGCCCCGTTACCCACTACAGAACCGGAGGCCCCCATGGACTCGCGGCTGGTGAGTGGACGGACGATACCAGCATGGCCCTCGCACTGGCAGACAGCCTCGGCTGTGTCGCCTGGGATCTGCATGATCAGGCCAGTCGCTACGTGGCATGGTGGAAGACAGGCCGGTATTCTGTCAACGGGAAATGCTTTGACATCGGCATCGCTACGCGATCTGCCCTCTCCCGCTTCGCGGAGACTCAGGATCCACACACTTCCGGTGACCGTGCCGAACGCTCCAGCGGCAATGGCTCCATCATGCGGTTGGCTCCTGTCCCCATCCGCTACAACCACCTGTACCCGGATCACTGCACCGATCTTGCAGGGCTCGCCGCGGAATCCAGTCTGCCAACACACGCCAGCGATCAGTGCCTGTCTGCCTGCCGCTACTTCGCACTCGTGCTCGCAGCACTGATGCGCGGTGAGGATCGGAACACGGTGCTGTCTCCCCGCTGGCAGCCACTGGAACAACTGCATCGCACAACGCCCCTGCACCCGCTGATCCTCGAAGTGGCCAAAGGCAGCTTTCGCCACAAACAGCCCCCCGAAATTCAGGGTTCAGGCTGGGTCGTCAAAAGCCTTGAAGCGGCTCTCTGGGCGTTTCATGATGCCACGGATTTCCGCCATGCCGTACTCCGCGCGGTCAATCTTGGCGACGACGCTGACACCACAGGCGCCGTCTGCGGACAACTGGCCGGTGCGTATTGGGGCGAATCCGGCATTCCCCAGGACCTGCACTCAGAACTGGCCCGGCAGGACCTGCTGGAAGCGGCGCTCAGTCAGGTTTTATTAACGTGAATCAACCGGTTACTCGACAAGGTACACCACCTCTCCCAGTCGAATCAGCACAGGCTGCTGCCCGAATTCAGCCAGACACGAAGCCGCTTCGGCGTCCTTTTCAATCAGCCCGAAATACTCATCAGAAAACAACCGCACCCGCTTTGCTCCGCTGCGGTCTTCGGACTTCAGCCGCACGTCCATCCAGCAACCATCCTTCCAGAAGAATGTTCGACCGCCGACCACTCGCGGTGCCAGATTCTGGCGAGAGCTTTGATTTCCGCTCCCGCCGGCCCCGCCCGGAAGATCGTTGCCAGCCGCCACCCCTCGTGCGGAATTGACCGCACCGGGGACTCCCGCGCTGCCGTCGATCATTGACGCTACACCGCCCCCCAGGCCCCCCGCCGGGCTGCCCGGGACTGATGACTGCGGAATTGAGCTGCTGCCGAACAGTTTCTGCAGGTCGCTGCGGCTCTGGATCGCCTCGGCCCCGGATACTTTGCGAGCCTGTTCACGCACGGACCCGCGAAGGTGCGGCAGTGCGGTCATCGAGTCCAGAGACTGGCGTTCGTCGGCGAGGAATGACGTCCATCTCGTCAGAATGCCGTGACGCTTTGACAGTTCGAGCAACTCAGTCAGCAGTTCATCCTGCTCCCCGTTCTGGTCCATGTGTGCGGTGAGTTCGGCGATTCTGCGAGAGGCCCAGAGGCGTTCCACAAAAGACAGGGACGAGTCATTGCTTTGAGCTGTCAATTCTCCGGCTCCCGACAGTATGACTTCAGCACCATCACGCCGGCCTGTCAGCTGCACCCTGACCGCGCCCGGGTTTCTGTAGCGTCCTGTCAGCACGAAGACTTCACCCTTATAAATGTCGGTGGGGCTCTTTGGCCATGTTCGCGTGATGCCCTCCAATTCCACTCCATTCGCAGCGAACAGCCGCGCCTGCAGATCCGTCAGCAGCGGACTGGAAACACCGGATTCAATGGCCGCCACAGCGCGGTCGATCTGCTCCCCCGGAAGCACGTACTGTGTGCGGCCACGGTGCGCTGCACTGAGTCGATCAAGGAGTCTGGAGTTGACGTCATAGCCGACTCCCAATGAGAAAATCCGGGCGCGGCCGGTGTTCGCGTCAAGAGCCGCCTCGGCGATTTTTCGTTCATCCGTGACCCCCGCCGTCGGCAGACCATCTGTCAGAAACAGCACCCACGACGGCCGCTCACCTTTCGCTGTCAGGCGCAGCGCTGTCCGCAGTGCCTCAGAAATATTGGTTCCTCCCTGAGCCTTCAGGGTGTCTGCCCAGTGCATCGCGGCCTGCAGATTCTCCGGAGTTGCCGGCTGCAGGTCATTTCGAAACAGTTCGACATCGCTGTCATAAACCACCAGATTGAAATGATCCTCTGCCTGCAGCGATTCCAGCAGCCTGCGAATGCCCTGCTGAGCCTGCTGAAATTTCTCGCCCCGCATCGACCCCGAACGGTCAATCACCAGCACAATACTGCGGCCCCCGGGAATGGGACGGGACTTCTGGTCGGCAGGTGCTGCCAGCACCATTAAGTAACCAGGTTCCGAGGGATCTCGACGGTAACTAAGGACTGCGGGGACCCCATCCTGACCATCACTCGAATACATCAGCACAAAGTCGCCCGGAACACCTGCTGCCTTCTGCTGCAGTGACACTGTCTTCAGATTGTCGCTGCCTTCAATCCGCACCTCGCCATGCGACGGACTGTAGAGCGTCGTCAGCGGGCCTTCACTGTGCAGCGTTACGTTCACCGAAACTTCCTGAACATTCAGCGGCGCCGCATCGACAGATCCCAGTGACTGCGCACCACGCACCGACCTCAGAGGCAGCCGCAGTTCCCGCAGAGTTCCCCGCACCACCGGCAACACCACATACTCAAACTCAACTGTTCGCTCCGCCCCCGCCGGAATCGGGAATACGCTGCTTCGCAACAATCGCCGCCCTGCGTATTCGAGCAGTGCCGGGTCCCGCTGACGTCGCACCGTCGCCTCGTAAATCCGCCGCGCCTCGGCAGCGTCCAGCACCTGGCCGGTCAGCTCTTTACCGTCAACCAGCAGTGTCAGCGATCCCACCACCGCATCATCCGGCAGCGGAAACAGAAACGCAGCCTCGATCTGGCCTGCACCGGAGTTC
>JBEIEK010000199.1:0-10903 GCA_040382995.1 Planctomycetaceae bacterium | reverse complement strand
AGGCGCGCAGTGGATGTCAATCCCCCGGTAACGGCAGGTGCCCGCCCGGCCAGCGTCGCGCCAGGAGCGTACCGGGGCCTCCAAAGCATCCGAAACAACACAAAGTCAACGCCATCAGGGGATACCGGGGCTGTTTGGTCCGGCAGAACTGGCAGGTCTGTTGTTTACGGATCGATCCGTAAAATCCGAACATTTTCACAAGTCAGAGGGAGAGCAGGTTCGATAACTAAAAAAGACGCTGGATATTCAGCGACCGGTTCGGTTTTTTTGGTGGAACAGATTCATGGCAATTCCTTCCGGTCCTTCAGGGAAATGCACGATGCAGACGGTTGGCAGGCAATTGCGGCGTTCAGCGGTGCTGGCGACGATCTGCCTGATGCTGGTCTCGAACAGTGGCTGCACGCTGACTGGAGGCTTCATCAGTGTGGTATGGTCTTACATGAGCTTCTGGAAGACGCTGCCGATAGTGCCGGTTCCCGCTTACCAGTCGCAGCTGATTGAAGACAAGCTGTGGGAGGACGAGCGATACAATCGGGTGCCGGTGCTTGATCCTGTGGAAGGCGAGGTCTTCTGCGTGGATCCTCCGAGCGAGGATCAGGTGATTCGAGCCATGCCGTCTGATGCGGCGGGTGGAGTTGCCTTCTTCCAGGAAACTCAGATCAACAACGTCCGGATTGTGGTGGAGCCGCTGGTGGACCGTCTGGACGACTGCAAGGTTTACCCTCTGGTTGGCCCTGCCCGCCTGCATCACTGTCACTACAAGTGCACAATTTACTACGACAAAACGATTCGGTCCTACTGGCCCATCCCCTTCACCCACACGGACGAATCTGTGGAAGTGGTGTACATCGACAAGGATCACCTGATCCGCTGCACGGGCCCGGCAACTCCCTAGTTTGCCAAATCAGCCGCTCAGGCTGGTTTTTATCCTGACGCACACGCCGAAGGAACCGCATCTGGAGACAGGGCGGTTCCTTTTTTTGTTGACTCGGTACTCAGAACGCGCGATTTCCGCCCGCTGTGTTTCGCCGCTTCACTTTTCCGAGTATAGTACAGCCGTCCGCAGTGTCCTGCGGTGGCTCACGTCGGTCGAACGGGTTGGCGTCAGCAGGGTGTCCTGTGAACCAAGAGTCAGCAAACAGCGAGCGAATCAGTGCCGGCAACTTCTGTGATCGGTCTGCAGTGGGGCGACGAAGCCAAGGGCAAGATTGTCGATCTGCTCACCGAAACCCATCATGTGGTAGTTCGTTACCAGGGCGGCAACAACGCGGGACACACCGTCCGTTTCGATGGCCGCACCTACAAGCTCAGCCTGCTTCCCACCGGTATTCTGCATTCGCACATTACCTCGGTGATTGCTCCCGGTGTCGTTGTCAATCCTCTGGCCCTGCTGAAAGAACTGGACGGTCTGGCAGCGGGTGGCCACGACTGTTCCAGTCGACTGATGGTCAGCGACCGAGCCCATGTGATTTGTCCGTGGCACCTGCTGGAAGAGGCGGCCCTGGAAAAATCGCGTGGTCGTGCGGCGATTGGCACCACCATGCGGGGCATTGGCACCTGTTACCGGGACAAGGTGGGTCGCAGCCACGCGGTCCGCATCGGTGACCTTGTCAATCGCGATACATTCGCAGCGAAAGTCCGAGAGATTGTGCCTTTCAAGCAGCGTCTGCTGAATGCTCTGGACCCCGACGGTCCGCAGTTGGATGCGGACCAGATCATTGCCGACTATTCAGCTGCGGCGGACCGGATTCGCCCGATGGCCGCGGACACCACAACCTGGCTCCTTGATGCACTCGAACAGGACCGCTGGCTGCTCTTCGAGGGAGCTCAGGGAAGTCTGCTTGATGTGGATCACGGCACCTTTCCCTATGTCACGTCTTCCAACAGTTCCGGCTGTGGCATCCACAGTGGCAGCGGAGTACCAGAGCGGGCGATTCTGAAAATGATTGGCGTCGCCAAAGCTTACACAACACGAGTCGGTGGCGGTCCGTTCCCATCAGAGCTGAATAACGACATCGGCAATCGGATTCGAGTGGCGGGCAACGAGTTTGGGACGGTCACCGGACGTCCTCGCCGCTGCGGCTGGTTTGACGCCGTGGCCACTCGCTACAGCGCCCGCATCAGCGGCGTGGACTCCATCACAATCGCCCTCCTTGATGTGCTCACAGGCTTCCAGGAACTTATGGTCTGTGAGGCTTACAACATTCGTGGGACGATCACCAGAACGCTCCCAAGCCGCTGCGAGGATCTGGCGGACGCCCAACCGGTTCTCCGCAGCCTGCCTGGCTGGACGGAAGACATCACAGGCATCACACAATTTGAAAAACTGCCGCCGAACGCCCAACAGTACTGCCGCACCCTTCAGGAACTCATCGGCGCCCCTGTGGAATTTGTTTCCGTGGGACCGGACCGTGTGCAAACGATCAGAATGTAACCCCCCCTCGTGGAAGGATCAAACCGCATGATCAGTGCTGCACCGTCTGCCGGGGTTCCCGTGCCTATGACCGCAGTGTTCCTGCAGGTCCTGCGGACGATTCTCGGTGACGACCGTGTGGTGACGGCTGCCGACGAACTGATGGTTTACGAATGTGACGCCTACGTAATCGAAAAGAGTGCTCCGCAGGCCGTTGTGTTCCCGCAAACGACAGAAGAGGTGCAGCGGATCGTCCGGGCCTGTGCTGAACACGGCGTGCCGTTTGTTCCGCGGGGAGCGGGAACCAGCATCGCCGGGGGCAGCCTGCCGGTGGGCGGTGGGGTGATGATTTCGCTGACTCGGATGAATCGGATTCTCGAGATCAGTCATCGCGACCGTTACGCGGTGGTTGAGCCAGGCTGCGTGAACATCCGCCTGACTCGCGCGCTTGCCGGCAGCGGCTTTCACTACGCACCGGACCCCAGCAGCCAGGGGGCCTGCACGATTGGTGGCAATGTGGCGACTAACTCCGGCGGTCCGCATACGCTCAAATACGGAGTCACCGTGAATCATGTGCTCGGCGTGGAATATGTCGATGCGACCGGTGAACTGATTCAGCTTGGCGGGCCCTGCGGCCGGGGCAATGATTTTGATTTGACGGGATTGTTTGTCGGGAGCGAAGGAACGTTTGGCGTGGTGACGCGTGTCTGGGTACGAATCACCCGCGACCCAGCCGCCTGCCGCACGATGCTGGCCATTTTCAACACCGTGGCGGACGCCACCACTGCGATCAGCAGGATCATTGCGGCGGGCATCGTTCCTGCCGCTCTGGAGATGCTCGATCAGGGCATCATTGAGGCACTTGAAGAGGCGTTTCATTTCGGCTTCCCGCTGGATGCCGGTGCCGTCCTGATTATCGAAACGGATGGTCTTGAATGTGTGGTTGACGGGGAAGCGGCCACCATTGAATCGCTCTGCATGCAATACGGCGCCCGAGAGGTCAAACGGTCACGTTCCGAGGAAGAGCGTCAGCTGCTGTGGAAGTGCCGCAAGCAGGCCTTCGGGGCCATCGGTCGCCTGGCCCCCAGCTGCTGCACTCAGGACGGTGTCGTCCCCCGCACGAGACTTCCGGAGATTCTGGAATTCATTCGACAGACGGAACAAAAATACAACCTGCGGATCGTGAATGTGTTCCATGCGGGTGACGGGAACCTGCATCCGATTATCCTGTTTGACGAGCGGCATGCGGAGCAGATTGAGCGAGTACTGCTGGCCAGCGAGGACATTCTGAATCGCTGCATTGATCTGGGGGGCAGTGTCACGGGCGAGCACGGGATTGGGGTTGAAAAGATCAGCTTCATGTCGCGGCTGTTTTCCCAGGAAGACCTGGCCGTGATGACCGATGTGCGGCGTGTTTTCAACCCCAGCGGACTATGCAGCCCCGGAAAACTGCTCCCGACGGCCGGTGCCTGTGGCACTGAAAGCTCTCTTCGCGTTGCGGCCGCCAAACGGCCTGCGTTCTAAGTGTCGCGTTTTGCTCAGCGAAACGAACACCACAAATAATTTCCCTCGCGGAACCCAGTCATGTCCGGATCCCGCCGGTTATCAATGCTCACGACCCTGATGCTGACGCTCCTCGTCGGATCGGGACTGCGTCCCGCACTGGCCGATGAATCTCCGCGGACGCTGCGGCTGGTGACGCACAATGTGTTTTACGGGTTCACCAAACGAGCGGAGCCTCGGTACAGCGAATGGAAACGCTGGATGGCTGCGCAGGCGCCCGATGTCGTTTCCCTGCAGGAGCTCAATGGCTACACGCCGGAAAAGCTGTCTGCGGACGCCGCTGCCTGGGGCCATCCCCATTCCGTTCTGCTCAAGCCCGACGGTTTTTCCACCGGCATCACATCGCGTTATCCAATTTCCGATGTGAAGCTCCTGCGGGATGGCTTTCATCACGGGTTGCTGCGTTGCCGCACGGCGGGAATCTGGGTTTATGTGATTCATTTTCATCCCTCCAACTTCGCGCGGCGAATCGAGGAAGCAGCGCTGCTGCGGGCTGATATTCAGTCACTTGGAGAAACGTCTCCGCGGATCATCCTCGCAGGGGACTTCAATGGATTCTCGCCCGTGGATCGTTCGCATTACGATTCCGATTTGCAGCTTGTGCCATTCTTCAGGCGACTGGACGAACGCAGTCCGGAAGCGCGAAATCTGAACAATGGAAGGCTGGATTATGGAGGGATTCAGGCGATCCTGGATCAGGGGTTTATTGATCTGCTGGCGCGTGAGCGGCGATCTGATATGCCGTTTGTCGGCACGTTCCCTGCACCGCTCACAGCGGACGAGGACCATGGTACGGATCGACGGCTGGACTATGTATTTGTAACGCCCAATCTGCTGCCGTCTGTGGTCTCGACCGCCATTCTGCGGGATGCCGCCACAGAGAGACTCTCTGATCACTTTCCTGTCCGCGCTGATTTTCGTTTCGGGCCGGTGGCGCCTGGTTCAGCAGAGAGCGTCTTTGAATCGGCTCCGCAGCTTCTGCAGGAATCCGGTGCTGGAGAAGGCCCCGTCTGGCATCCGCAGCGGGGATTGTTCACAAGTGGCGGTGGCGATATCCACCTCCGCAATCTCGATGGCAATCAGTCTGTCTTTCGGCAGGCGGCCGGTTCCAATGGACTGCTGCTTGATCGACAGAGGCGACTGGTCATCTGTGAGCCTGTGCTGCGGCGGGTGACGCGACTGGAGGCTGACGGATCCCTGAAGGTGCTGGCGGAACGGTACAATGGTCAGCGATTCAATCAGCCGAACGACCTGACGCTGGATTCGGCGAATCGTTTGTATTTCACGGATCCCTGCTATGGCGATCGATCATCGATGGAGATGCGCGATGCTGACGGGCGAACGGTGGAAGGCGTCTATCGGATTGACCCGGATGGGCGGGTGGAACGCATTCTTGGTCGGGAACTGGACCGTCCCAACGGAATCACGGTGACACCGGACGACCGGCTGCTGTATGTGGCGGACAACAACAATTCTCAGGGCGGTGCGCGGCGGCTTTGGCGGTTCCATCTGCAGCCCAACGGTCGCGTGGACCTGGCGACTCAGACGCTGATTCATGACTGGAAAACAACGCGCGGTCCCGATGGAATGAAGCTGGATGTGGAAGGTCGGCTGTATGTTGCTGCGGGCCTGAACGCGCCCAATCTGCCGCATGAGTCCGCGGAGGAACCAACAGCGGGCATCTACGTGTTCAGCCCGGCGGGCGAGTTGCTGGAATTTGTCAGGATTCCTCGTGACGAAACGACAAATTGTGCATTTGGTGGCACGGATGGCAAAACGCTGTACGTGACTGCTGGTGGCAGTCTGTGGAGCATTCGAACGAAGGTGGCTGGAAGGACGTGGCTGAGCGTAGAGCAGTGAAGCGCGCCCTGCAGTTCGTCGCCAGAGGTGATTCGCTGGTGTTGGCAGGGAAGGCCAAAACTGCCTGGGCCGAAATCTGTTTGGGCCGAATCTGTCTGAGCCGAATTCGTCTAAAACACGCCTTCGATGACGCGTCCATGATCCAGCACGGGCAGAGGGCGACCGAATTGATCCGGGATGCGGGTTTCGTGGTCGATTCCCAGAGCCTGGTAGACGGTGGCGGCGATGTCTGCGGGGCCCCAGGGTGGTGTGGTGGGCCAGGCGGCCTGATCATCGGAGGCTCCGATGACAGTGCCGGGACGAGTGCCTCCTCCGGCGAAGAAAATGGAGCCACACATGCCCCAGTGATCACGTCCACCGGCGGAATTAATTTTGGGAGTGCGGCCGAATTCGGTGAGGAACACGACAAGCGTTCTCTGGAGCAGTCCGCGGCTGCGAAGATCCTTCAGCAGCGCCGCGCATGCTCGGTCGGTGCCTGCGAGGTGATAGCCGCGCTGGCAGAGTTCTGAGACGTGTGGGAAGTTCTGACCGGCTGCGTTGTGGTTATCCCAAAGGTTGCCATAGTCAGGGTCGTAGCCATAGTCGACCATCACGAAGCGGGCTCCGGCTTCGACGAGTCGACGAGCCAGCAGGCAGCGACGTCCGATTTTGGTGCGGCCATATTCGTCCTGCACCGCGGAAGACTCGATCGAGATATCGAAGGCGCTGCGTACGGCCGAAGACGTGAGCAGGTGCAGAGCACTTTCCAGTTGTCGCTGTCGGCTGGTGGTGGTGAGGCTGGATTCGAGGTCTTTGCGGGTTTGGTCGAGCTGTTGCTGGAGCAGGCTGCGGCTGGAAAGTCGGGCGGTGCTGAGTCCATCGAGTGGCAGCAGGTCACGTGGGGCGAGATCTTCCAGGGATTCGGCCGGGGGATTGGAGGATTTCTGGCCCACGGTGAAATCCGGCTGTTCCGGAAGGCCACCCGTGCAGAATGGTGCGTGGCTGTTGCCGAGCCAGCCGCCTACGAACAGATTGTGGGGGGGAGGACCGGGGCGTGTGATGCCGGGGACAGCGATGTAACCTGGGAGTCCATTTCGGGGGCCGTGGAGGTAGTTGACGATGGCACCGATGTTGGGTTCGGAAAAGAGCTGAGCTGGTGTGACCTTGCGACCGGAGAGGGTGTAGACCTGGCTGAGCAGGTGATCGTTGCTGTCGTGGGAAAAGCTGCGGACAAGGCACATTTCGTCGGCGACTTCGGCCAAACGGGGCATGGGCGAGCCGAAGTGAACACCGGGGATGGCGGTCTGGATGGCATCCAGAGTCCCGCGAATTTCCTGAGGCGCCTGAGGCTTGGGGTCGAATGAATCCAGATGGGTCACACCACCGCCCATCCACAGGAAGATCACGGAGTCTGCTGTGGCGGTGGGGCTGGAAGTGCGGGCGGGGGCGGCAGCGACGGCTGGTGTGTGTGGGGCCAGTGACGCGCCGATGGACACGGTGCCGACGCGGAGCAGGTCTCGGCGGGAGAGGTAACGGGCACAGGGCAGCAGTGCGGAGGGCAGGAGTGTTGCAGCCATGGGCAGGTCCTGTGGGGCCGTGGAGCGGGGAGGCTGGAAAATGATGGGCGGGAAGATAAGTGGCAGCAGAATCGGGCGGGCGTGATGCGCGATGCGGCAAGGTGCCGGATAAAGCGCTGCGGACTGCTTCACTAATCTAATCGGCTGGTGATCCGGAGGGAATTGCGGAAAGGGGCGAATGGCGGCGAATTTGAATTTCCTGTTGCTCCCCACCGATTTCCCGCTTTCCCCGAGCACGCCAATCTGCAAGACTGGATTTTATCGCATGAACGCCCACTGATTTATCACATTGCCCGCCTCACCGCTCTTCCCCCCACCACGCGGACAACCCCTATGCTCTCGTTTTGCGATCGCGATCCGCGGCTGGGACGCCGCTGTTTTCTTCAGGCTGGCGCCCTCGCCGGGACCGGCTTCGGCCTGCCCTCCCTGCTGCAGGCTGCTGCGACACAGTCAGCCGTGCTCCGTGATCGTTCCGTGATCTTCCTGTTTCTTCACGGGGGACCCAGCCAGACGGAAACCTTTGATCCCAAGATGACGGCGCCTGTGGGAATTCAAAGCGCCACCGGTGAGCTGCAGACAAGGGTTCCAGGCGTCACGTTTGGGGGGACGTTTCCGCTGCTTGCCGCCCGTGCTGATCAGTTCACAATCGTGCGATCGTTTGTCACCGGCGATGGCAACCACGACATCAAGCCGATTCTGGGGCGTCATTCGCTGGACGCAAATCTCGGATCGCTCTACTCCAGGGTTGCAGGTACCAACCGTCCTGGCACGGGGCTGCCAACCAACGTGGCTTTGTTTCCACAGGCCGTCCAGCCCTCTGCTCAGCCATTTGTCAAATCCTTCGGCGATTTCACGTCGGCCGGAAAACTGGGCGGCGGCTATCGCCCATTCGTGCCTGGCGGTGGTGGCGAAGCTCAGGAGAACATGCAGCTGCAGCTTGATCGTACGCGACTTGATGATCGCCGTGCACTGCTTACTCAGCTGGATGGGCTGCGACGAGGCGTTGACCGCAGTGGTATGCTTGCCGGCATGGACCGCATTCGCCAGCAGGCTTTTGAAACGCTGATTGGCGGAGCGGCTCAGGCGTTCGACCTCAGCAGCGAGGACCCGGCGGTGGTTGCTCGCTACGACACCGCCGCGCTGCTGCGTCCGGATGATATCAGTCGCCGCTGGAACAATCACCGCAACTACGTCGACAACGTCCAGAGTCTCGGAAAGCTTCTGCTGCTTGCCAGACGATTGTGCGAAGCTGGCTGCGGATTTGTGACCGTGACAACAAACTTTGTCTGGGACATGCATGCCGATGCCAATAATGCGGGTGTCGCGGAAGGAATGCGCTACATGGGAGGTCCGCTCGACCATGCCCTTTCCGCCTTCCTCGATGATGTTCGCCAGCGAGGTCTGGAGGATCGCATTCTGCTGGTGGCCTGTGGTGAGATGGGGCGCACACCGCGAATCAACGGCAACGGAGGCCGCGATCACTGGGGAGGACTCGCGCCCCTGCTGGTGGCCGGAGGCGGATATCCGGGTGGACAGGTGATTGGTCAGTCTTCCCGGGACGCCGGCGAGCCTGCGTCCAGCCCAATCACCATTCCCTCCCTGATCTCGACCATCCTGCACAACGTGTTCGACGTGGGGGTGTTGAGGCTGGCACCCGGGATTCCACGAGAAATCACTCAGCAACTGGCTGCCGCCAGCCCCATCCCGGAACTCTCGCCCACCATCTGACCGACCCTACCCGGCGATGTCTGGTTCCTCGTCGTCTGCGGATGTCTCGGAGTCTTCCGGCAGCTCCCAGGGAGCAAAGGGGTCTTCCAGAAATTGCCACGAATTGGGCCCACCCTGCAACTCGGCGTCGGTGAGCAAACAGGCGTCAAGGGCTGCTGTAACCTCAGTGATCTTCAGGTCCTGCCCGATCATCACCAGTTCCTGCCGACGATCTCCGCACGAATCATCCCAGATCGGAGATAGTTCCTGCATCTGTTCAGAGGGCCAATCGTCCTGAGGCGTATCGGCCCACCAGACACCGCCGCAATCGGCCGAGATGACAGGGCCTGCCTGTGACCACGATCCGGCGAGTTGCGGGCGCGAGGCGAGCCAGAACAGACCCTTGGACCTGAGAATCTCGCTGGAGAGTGGGTGTTCGGTCCAGAAGTCATGAAAGCGGACGGGATGAAACGGACGCCGCGAACGATAGACAAAACTTGAAATCCCATATTCATCGCTCTCAGATGCCTCACCTCCACGCGGCACCGCAAGCCATGCCGGGTTATCGGAGGCTCGTTCCAGCTGAAAGCGACCGGTGTTGAGCACTTCAGGCAGCGGCACCACGCCACGTTCAGCCACCAGGACTCGCGCGTCGGGATTCATGCGTTGAAGGATCGCCAGCAGTCGGTCGCGCTCTGCAGCGGACACGAGGTCAATCTTATTGAGAATAATGACGTCGGCAAATTCGATCTGATCTGCCAGCAGCAGTGAAAGATCGCGTGAATCGTTTTCGTCGAGTCCGATGCGGCGGTCACGCAGTTCGTCCTGCGAGGCGAAATCTGCAGGGAACGACACCGCATCCACCACCGTGACCATCGTATCGAGTGAGGCAAAATCGCTCAGCGAATTTCCCTCGTCGTCGGTAAATGTGAAGGTTTCCGCAACGGGGAGCGGTTCCGAGATGCCGGTGGACTCAATCAGCAGGTAATCGAATCGGCCTTCCCGAGCCAGTTTGGAGACCTCCTGAAGCAGGTCTTCACGCAGCGTACAGCAGATACAGCCATTGGATAGTTCGACCAGTTTTTCCTCGGTGCGGCTAAGTTGAGCGGGGCCGTCGGCAATCAGCCTTGCATCGACGTTCACTTCGCTCATGTCGTTCACGATTACTGCAACTCGCAGACCATGCCGAGAGGACAGTACATGGTTCAGTAATGTGGTCTTGCCGGCTCCGAGAAAACCGGACAGAACGGTGACGGGCAGACGCTTGAAGTCGTGGGCGGTCATTCAGGAGGTCTTTCCGGCAATGGTGATCGTCGGGAAAATGATTGCCTTGTGAATGATTGCAAATAATTAATGCAAAAGCAATACATGTGCATTTGTAGTCCGTTGTATTGCATCTCAAACCATTGTGGCTTCCGACGATTCGTTGCCTCAGCTTCGTCCTTTTGCCAGCTCCTGACGAGGACCATCGATGCTGTTCAAAGCCCGGGGTCCTCACGGGCCACGGTTCTCCCGTTTTTCGCTGTGGCCGCGGCTCAGTCAGGGCTGTGGGTTACCCTGGTTGATCAGTGGTGCAGCTGGAGTCGCTGGTGCGGCCGGTGCCGCCGGGGGCACAGGCTCGCCAGGATAGTCGAACTCCTCCCACGGATTAAAGCTAAAGGCTTCAAGCGCCTTTGCCGACTCCGCATCGCTCGTGGTCGAATGGACTATCGCGGCATGGGACCGCATCAAGCACTTGACTCTGACACCGCCATCATTTGCAGGTATGTATTTGCAATCTATTGGGTAAAGTTTATATAAAATT
>JBEIEK010000198.1:0-10915 GCA_040382995.1 Planctomycetaceae bacterium | reverse complement strand
GCTTTTGGAGCAGGAGGCCGCATGTTCAAATCATGTCGCCCCGATTTTTGGCCTTTTGCCAAAAATATAGAGCAGATGTGAGAGAGTAGAAAGTAGAGGTTGTAGGAGGCCTGACCGGTCCATCAGGGACTGCCTGCCCCCAACCGTCCCGCTCTCTCCCATCTGCTCGGTCTACTCTCCACTTTCCACTCGCTCGCGCCCCCACAGCGGCATCGCACGTCGCCTTCAGCGTCAGCAAACGGGCCGTCTGCCGGAAAATGGCAGGCTTTAGCAACGGCTGGTTGACCAGCACCAGCGCGCAGCTGTGTTCTCTGGAACAGTGGCCACAGCCATCGCCGCCTGTTTGCTTCAGTCGAACAACGCCGCAGCCGCGCTTGCAAGCAGTGCTCTGGCACGTCAGCGCATGGGACCTGCTCAATCTCACACCCTGCAGCTGTGAGCCGAAGCAGCATACACCATCGCATCCAGACGCATGACTCAATGCCACAACCGCCTGACCCTGACGTATCCTCCAGTGTCTCTCAGGAGACCAGGGCTCTGCTGGTAAGCAACCCGAGCGTCTGAGAGATGCCGTCGACAGGTTCTCTGAACCCCACTGTGCCGGGCTCCACCCGGCACAGTGGCTGCCTTCGGCAGCCACTCCAGATTCCATTCACTTAAGGTCAGGCAACAGATTCGGCAGAACCTGTTGATGGACTCCCCGAGGGTCTGGGGACTGGCCCCCACCATCCCTCCCAAAACCTCCTTCAAAATCCTCATCTGTTTTTCAATATCTCTCAACAATCCAAACTCTGAGTCCCGTCGGACCAGTACACCCCGACGCGCAGCGATCGCAATTCCCGAGACCCAACCGCTTTCTGCCGTTTTTTTCCCGCCTCTGGACTGGCCAAATGCCCCGCTTCTCCGGAAGATACCTGTGATCTTCCCGCCACTTTTCCTCTGGCGCTCCCACGACTGTTTTCCCGGAGGTCTCACCGTGTTTCGTCGTCGATCCTTCGTCTGCACTCCACTCCTGACACTCTGCCTGCTGGCTCTTGCCTGCCTGCCCGCATCAAGTGCTCCGCCAAAACCGGTCGCTTCGTCGCCCCTGATCACCCCGGCCACTCCGGGCCACGCCGTGCCGTTCACCGCTGATATCCGCGGTGCCAAAGATCTGTATCTTGTGGTCACCGACGGTGGCGACGGCTTTGGCTGTGACTGGGCAAACTGGGCCGAACCACGGCTGATCGGCCCCTCCGGCACGCTCAAGCTCACCGATCTCAAATGGAAATCCGCCCAGTCCGAATGGGGGCGACCAGGAGTCGGTGTGAACGTTGAGGGCGGAGAACTGCGAATTCAGGGGAAGCCTGTCGAATTCGGCATTGGCACCCACGCCAGTTCCATCATCCAGTTCTCCATCCCCGAAGGTTACGAAAAGTTCACCGCCCGTGTGGGCCTGGACAACGGCGGGACCGACCAGGGAGGTGGCGGAAGCGTCCAGTTTCACGTGTTCACTCAGGCCCCCGGACCGCTCACCGCGGCCGCCACGGCCGTGGATCGGACACCAGCAACCGCTGTGGCTGGTCTCGATGTCGGTGACGGCCTTGAAGTGCAACTCTTTGCAGCCGAACCCAAACTGCTCAGCCCCTCCAACATCGACGTGGACCATCTTGGTCGCGTATGGGTCTGCGAAGTGGTCAACTACCGCCGCTTCGCCAACGGCAACAACCCGGATCGTCCGGAAGGAGACCGCATTCTGGTTCTCGAAGATACCACTGGCGACGGACAGGTTGATCGTGAGACCGTCTTCTACCAGGGCCGAGACATTGATTCGGCCCACGGCGTCTGTGTGCTCGGTTCACGCGTCATTGTTTCGGCCGGCGACAGTGTCTTCAGCTTTCATGACGACAACGGCGACCTGAAGGCCGATCGTAAGGAAGTGCTCTTCACCGGAATCAAGGGAACGCAGCACGACCACGGTATCCACAGCTTTACGTTCGGGCCGGATGGTCGACTGTACTTTAACTTTGGTAACAGCGGCGAAGAATTACACACACCAGACGGAAAGATCGTGGTCGACCTCGCCGGCAACGAAGTCCGCGCAGCACGCAAACCCTATCAGGAAGGCATGGCCTTCCGCTGTGAACTGGACGGCAGCCGCGTCGAAACGCTCGGCTGGAACTTCCGCAATAACTGGGAACTCTGCGTGGACAGCTTCGGGACCATCTGGCAGTCGGATAACGACGATGATGGCAATCGCGGAGTCCGCATCAACTATGTGATGGAATTCGGCAACTACGGATATAAGGATGAACTCACCGGTGCTGGCTGGCAGACGGCCCGCACAAACATCGAGACAGAAATCCCTCACCGTCACTGGCATCTCAACGATCCCGGCGTTGTCCCCAACCTGCTCCAGACCGGTGCTGGTTCACCCACCGGAATCCTGATCTACGAAGGCAGTGCACTGCCCGAACGCTTCCGCAATCAACTGATTCACTGCGATGCCGGCCCCAACATCGTCCGCAGCTACGCCATCACCCCCCAGGGCGCAGGTTACTCCGCGGAAATCAATCCGCTGCTCACCGGAAGTCGTGACCAGTGGTTCCGGCCGTCCGATGTCTGCGTGGCACCTGACGGATCTCTGATTGTGGCCGACTGGTACGATCCCGGTGTGGGCGGACATCGGCAGGGGGATGTGGAACGTGGTCGACTCTTCCGCGTGTCACTTCCCGGCCAGGCCTATACCGTACCCAAAGCCGACTTCAGCACTCCCGCGGGCGCTGCCGAGGCACTGAAAAGCCCCAACGTCTCCACCCGCTACCTCGCTTATACCGCACTGCAGAAAGCCGGTGCTGCCGCCATCAGCGCACTGGAACCAATGTTCGCCTCCGATCCCAATCCCCGCTTCCGTGCCCGCGCCCTCTGGCTGCTGGGACAAATGGAAGGCAAAGGATCCGAAATCGTGCAGCGGGCCATTCGGGATGCAGACGCCGACATTCGCATCACCGGCCTGCGACTTGCCCGCCGACTGGGCCTCGAACTGCCTCCCGTTGTCCAGGCACTTGTCAACGATCCCTCTCCGGCTGTTCGTCGTGAATGTGCCATCGCACTCCGATTCCTCCCGGCCGAAGATAAAACCAATCTGCTCGCCGCTCTGGCCACCCACCTCGACCCCGCCGATCGCTGGTCCGTCGAAGCGCTGGGCATCGGTGTCGGCAGCCACTGGGATCAGGTCCTGACTCCGATGGTTGCAGAAATTGGAGGCAGCGATGCCGTTAAGCGGGCCGCTGTGGATGCGCTGGTCTGGCGTTCGCGAGGTCCCGCAGCGGTGGTGGCCAAAATCAGTCGCCTGAAGGCACTCCTGCAGTCCGAACGGGTCGAGGGGAAGTCTGACAAGCGAGCTGAGATCGAAGAAGCGGCACGGTGGTTCCGCAGCCTCGACTTTGACGATCGGGAAGTTGTCAGCCGCGAGTGTCTGGCATTTGTCCAGGATGATGCGTTTGATGCGTTTTACGAACTGGCAAAAACCTTTATAGCTGCCGAGGCACTCAAGCGAGTGGTCGATAGTGACTCGACTAAGGTTCCTGAACCGATGCTCGACGCGCTGATCCTGTATTCGTACGGGAATTCCGATTTTGTAGCACTGATCAAGCGTTTTCAGCGGAAGAAGCACTATGCGGCTCTGCTGTCGGTGGCACAAAATTCAGACTTCGGGCAGTTCGCCGTCGAAGCCATGTCCGCGCTGCTGGACCTCAAGCAGTCCGACCTCATCTCCCAGGCCCTCCGCGGTCCCGATCCCGCACTCGCCGCCACCACCGCCGACGTGCTTGGCAACACGGCCAACGGCAGCATCGCCGGACCGCTGCTCGAAGTCATTCGCGACACCTCCCTGCGTTCCGATGTCCGCCGGTCCGCTGTGCGTGCTGTGTCGCGAGTAAACAATGGAGCGATGGAACTGGTGAAGCTGGTGGAAAGCAAGTCGCTGGATGGCGAACTTGAGCAGGCCGCAGCCGCTGCACTGCACAGCGCTCCGTCCCGCCAGGCCCGCGAACAGGCACAGCGACTCTTCCCGCTGCCGCCCTCCAAAGATAACTCCCCCACACTCCCCATCAGCGAACTCGCAAAGCTCAAGGGTGATGCCGCCAACGGGCGCATGGTGTTCTTCTCGACAGGCACCTGCCACAAGTGCCACGTCGTGGATGGCATGGGCCGCGAAATCGGTCCGAATCTGTCCGAAATCGGCAGCAAACTCAGCCGCGAAGCGATGTTCGAATCCGTGCTCTACCCCAGCGCTGGTATCAGCCACAATTATGAAGCCTGGACTGTCGTGCTCAGCTCAGGAACCACCGTCAACGGTCTGCTCGTCAGCAACACCGATGCTGAACTGCAGATTCGCGGTGATGACGCCATCGTGCGGACTTTCGCAAAAGCCGACGTGGAAGAACTCGTAAAACAAAAGATCAGCCTGATGCCAGCCGACCTGCAGAAAACCATGACCAGCCAGGAACTGGCGGACGTGGTGGAGTACATGCAGAGTCTGAAGAAGAAGTAAGCAGTCACCAGGAAACGGAACGCAACGTCATGCAGGCAGCGGCAGTGATGCACAGTGTGGTCAGAGCCATTCCGGGGACACCCGTGTGGCTCATTAGTGTTCTGCGGCGCAAAACTGTGCTTCGTTTCACGCTCGCAGCCTGCCTCGCCTGCTGCTGCCTGCTGTTCGTCTGCTCCCTGCCCGCATGCGCCCAGGTCGCCGCCGGCGAAGATGTCGAACAGCGCGGGGTGCTCCGCCGCATCGAGGAAGTCGAAGAATCGCTGCAGAAGGAATCCTGGCTGGAAGCCGTGCAGCGTTTCGACGACGCCTGGAGACTGGCCTCCGAAGGCGCGGATGTCCTGCTGGAATCACGCGGTGCCGAAATCCGCCAACTGGCCCCCGGCACCGCCGATGCTCTGGCTGGTGGCAAGGCACGGCTGGAACAGGTGTATCGTGATGCGGGTCCCGAGTTTCGCAGTCTGTATGCGGAACAGTTCAACGAGACCGCCGCAAAACTGCTCCGCGAACTGGTGGAACGCGGCGAAACACACCGTCTGAAGTCCGTCGCCAGCCGGTACAAGTGGACGCCTGCCGCCAGCGAAGCCCTGCAACTGCTGGCACGCATGCACATCGACGCGGGCGATTTCCTCGAAGCTGGACTGCTGCTCGAACGCGCCTCCCGCTTTTCAGACCCCGCTCCGCCCGTCGTCACGCTCAAGGCCGCATGGTGCTTTGCAAAAGCCGGACTGCTGGCTGAAGCAGAAGAACTCTCCGCCTCAGCCAAAGCCGCAGTCAGCACCGCGGGAACGCCACTCGCCCCGCCCCTGCAAAAACTGCTGAATGAACTCGAATTGCTCGCGCAGTCGGGCGAAACAGATCCCTCGCCCACCACTGCCAACTGGCTGCAGCCGCTCGGCAATTATCGCCGCACCCAGCGCCAGACAGCCGCTTCCATCAGGCTCGCCGGAAACTGGAAGACCAGTCTCCTGCAGCTTCAGGATGTGCTCTACGCGGATCGCCTGAACCCACTGCTCGCCGAAATCGCCCGCCAGCTTGAACAGTTTTGGCGCAACGGTGTGGAACGGGGGATTCTGGAACTTCCGGCCGGACAGCCGCTGGCGATGGGTAACAGGGTCTTCGTCCGCACGCCATTCAGCATTCAGTCATGGAACAGCACCAATGGCGAACTCCTTTGGGAAGTCGCCCGCCCGGACCGCGAACTCCGGGAAGCCGTGGAAGGTCTCAGCGCCGAACCGGGGCCTGACGGTCAGCCCCAACTCGCTGATGGTCAGCTGGTTTCCATGGCAACCGCTCTGGGCTGGCAACTCCACCTTCAACAGGTTCGTGGCATCACCGCCGCTCAGATGGCCATCAGCGGTTCAACACTGTTTGTGGTTGAGGAAACGGCTGCCAGTGGGAACGAAATGGACGCGATCCCCGGAATGATCCGCGGAATGCCCACGATTTCCTCGAACTTTATCCGGGCCTACGACGCCAACACCGGGCTGTTTCTCTGGGAAATCGGCGGGCAGATGCAGAATGCCGTGCCCGGTCAGCCTGGCAGCAGCAATCTGCTGGCTGGCTATTACTTCCTCGGAGCCCCTCTGGTGCTCGGCAGCCGTATCTATGTGCTCGCTGAAAACGGAGAAGGGATTTACATCATTCGCATCGGTGAACCTGTCGCCGGTTTCGCCGGGACCAACCCACAAATCCTCTCCAGCCAGCTGCTCACCACCCCCGACCGAAAACTTCCCGAACACCCGCTGCGACGGTACGCCGGGCTCATGCCCGCCTACGCCCAGGGGCTGCTCATCTGCCCAACCTGCGACAACCGCGTGGTTGCCGTCTCCGCCGAAGACCTTTCCATCCGCTGGGTCGCACGTTACGCCGGTGTTCTGCAGCGGCAGGAGATCGGTGATTCAGGCGCGTTTGTGCTTCGAGGTGCGCAGGACAGTCAGCGCACCATCGCAGTGGACATGGAAAACCGCTGGTACGATTTTCTGCCGCGCGTGGCCAACGGCAAAGTGCTGCTCACACCGCGGGATGCTGATCAACTGCTCTGCCTGGATCTGCAGACCGGTCGCCAGCTCTGGAAAGCGGCTCGTGGAGGCTATCACGCCGTTGCCGGACTCACCGACACGGACGTCATCCTCGCCGGTCGTCGGCAGGTCGGTGCTCTGAATCTGGAAACCGGCAATCCTGTCTGGACCACACCACTCCGGGAAGGCGTCGTCTGCGGTTCCGGTGTCTTCACCGGAACACTGTTGCAGTTGCCCACCAGCACTCCGGCACTGGTCTCCATCAACATCGCCGATGGGCAAGTTCTGGCAAGTCAGCCGTGGTCAGCCGACGTGCAGCCCGGCAATCTGCTGTCGCTTCCCGAAGGCACACTTGTTCAGGGCATCACGTCCCTGACATGGCTCCCGCGAGTCACCCAGGATCTGCAGCCGATTGAACGCGCCACCCAGCTGCTGCTCGCCGGAGACTCCGCAGCAGGCCGTGCGGTTCTGGAAACCCAGCTGCAGCAGCAGCCGGGTGATCAGACCGTCCGCATGCTGCTCGTTGACCTCCTGCTGAATGAACTGCGCAGGGGTCAGGAAAATTCCGGGCAGCTGATACCGCAGATCGAAAAGCTGCTCACAGAACTGGCTCGGGAAGCCGAACTCGGACCACTCCTGCACGCCCTGCTCGGCATGACACTCCCCGACGCCGCCACACTCCCCGGTCTGCTCCGAACAGCCGGTCGCCAGCGCGAAGAAGAATTCCGTGAAATTCTGCTCCAGCGTGAAGCAACCCAGTCAAACGGGGCCCCGCTGAACCAGTTGCTGCCGCGTCTTGAACGGATGATTCGCCAGCTTCCCGAAGCCATGCTCGCAGCGGCGCCCGCCAATGGTGTGGAACGCAGCCAGGCCGATGTCCTTGCCAGTTCCATTCGCACCAGTCTCGCGCAGCGACCAGAGACCGAGCAGGCTCAGTTACAATCGCAGCTGGTCAGCGCCGCCGTGGCCACCGCCACCCCCATGAATCCCGAAGAGCGTCTGAACTTCGCTTCTGTGCTCCTTCGCTGTGGTCTGCCTGAGGCCGCCGCCGGAACGCTCGATCCCCCCGACAGCAGCCTCGAAGTGGGCATGAACGCCAATAACGTTGCTGAACTCGCCCGTATGCAGCGACGACTTGAAGTGGCACTCGAAATCGCACAACTCACAGCGTTTCAAAAGCCAGCAAACAACGCACCCGCACAACTTGCCGACCTGCTCCAAAACCTGCTCCAAAGCGATGCCCGCTGGCCCGCCTGGTCACTGGTGCAGGCACTGAAAATATCCGGCGAACGCTTTCCGCCCCATCAGCAACTCCTGCAGTCCGGTCTTAAACTGCTTGCCGAAAGTGACTCCGAACTTCGCCCCGAATCACCCCCGCCCAGTTCCTGGCCCGCTGAATTCCAGATCGATGTCTCCGACGACAGATCGCTCATCGCTGAATCTGCAGGCCAGGGAGCCATCCCGTGGCAGCCAATCCCACTGTATTCCAGCTCAACATTCTACCGCGGCTGGAACCTCGCCTGGATCAACCCCGGCAATCGAATTGCTGCCTATGACCCCGATGGCGTGCTCCAGTGGGAGTGGCAACCGACGTGGAACGTACAGGGTGGCAGCGGCGGCTATCAACTGGATTCCTGGGCCTTCGCCACCGGACGCATCCTCGTGCTGCACCTCCGCGGAGTCGTCGTGGCACTCGACCTCACTCACACCGAACAGCGAACGTCCCCCCAGCTGCTGTGGAAAGTCACGCCCGAACGGGCAGCCCCTCGCAATCCCCAGGCAGACCCCCGAGATTTTGTTCCGCCTGAAGAACGGATTGAACAGTATCAGCTGCTTCCCGGTGGCCATTTCCCAGTCGGACCGGTATCTGAATTTGGGGTCCCCCTGATTTCAGCGGGGAGTCTGCAAATGCTCAATCTCTTCACCGGCGATCGCCTCTGGGAACTGGATGTCATCCCGCCCGACGCCCGACTGCTGCTTGATGACGACCGCCTGCTGATCCTCTCCGACTCCGCCCGCCGTACCGAAGTGCGTTCAGCCGTGGACGGCACCCTGCTGGCCACCCATCACCTGCCGGATTGGTGGGGCGAAGCCGGGAGCAATCAGGGGCTGTCAGCTGAGGAAATCGACGTGGAAGAAGGCACCGATACGCTGTGGCGAGTGCTTGCGGAGGATCACCGCTGTGTGCTTTTTCGGCTGACCGCCGGAGAAACACGGCTCGAATGCCGCGATCTGCTCACCGACAACACCCTCTGGCAACACGTCCTTCCCCAGAAAACCGTCGTCAGCAACCTCGCCGATGGTGCCGTCGCACTGCTCAGCGATGGCAAACAACTTCGCATCGTCGACCTCGCTGCCGGAACCATCCGCGTGAATCGCGAACTGACCCCGGTCTCCCAGCCACGCAAACTCTACCTCCGGGCAACACAGGGGGTGTTCGTGGTGCTTCCGGAAGCACTCTCTGAAGAAGATCCCTCGCTGGACTTCTTCAATCCCCTGATCGATGCGGTGCATGTTCACGGCCGCATCTATGGAATCCGCCAGAACGATGGAACCGTCGCCTGGGAACACGCTATCCGGCACCGCCAGTTGCGTCTGGAACACAGTTCCCAAACCCGTCCCCTGCTGCCCGTACTTCCCCTGCTGGTGCTGCTGACACGAGAACGCGATCCGGCAGGCACAGGATCTTCAGTGGTTGTCGGCACCGAAGTCCTTGACGTTCGCAGCGGCAAGGTTGTGTATTCGGATCCAAACACGGGTCTGACCCAAAACCTGCTCTGGATGTTCCCCTCGAAACCCGGCGAACTCCTGCTCAGCTTTGACCGTCGCTTCGTCCGCTTCAGTAAAAACAGACCGGACTAACCCGACTTCCCCGGTTTGATCCAAAACTGCTGGATTTTTGAGGATTTGGGGGCAGAGGCTTCCACTTGTTTTTCATCGGGAGTGTTTTCGAGGGCAGGCCGCTGCAAACGTGTTTGCAGTCACCCCGCTGGTCCCTCGAATAGCCCGGCAGTGCCAGCAAAAACTCCACAGCGTCCTCGATGCAGCTGCCTGCGACGTCGTAGAGCAACTGGACCTGTTCAAGCAGACATCTGAGGCCGTTGAATCCCGAAAGTTCGGTGTGATCTCACCAGCGGCCTTGATCAACCGGGCAGGCTGCAGCGACGCCCGGTTCAAAAGTCAGTTTCTGTCTGCCGGTGTGGTTGTAAATATCTGTACTCTCTAGCTTTACGTCGCGGGATCAAAGGGACTGTCCCAATGAAAACGGCTGGTGGCGTGATGAAAAGTCGCTGCAGCATTCCGTGGAAATCGGTGCGACTCACATGATCAGACCGCCCACCCGGTTTGCCCGAACACGCTTTCCACCACCCAATCGCCGTCGTTCCGGTGCATGAACGATCGTAAAGCGAAAGATGCCCGTCTGAAAAATTCGACCTGCCGCCGTTGGTTACTCAGAGGGACAGTCCCTCCGCACACACGCTCGAAGTTGAGACAGGGCTGGGACTTACGGAGTGCTTTCGCGAGTAATTCCGTGGAATTCTGAGGCGGATGATGCGATGTTCATGGACGCGTGTGCGGCTGGAGTCAAGTAAGACTGCCGGGTGAATTGGAGTGGATTGGGTCAATTGGGTGAATTGGGGTGTTTTCGAAAGTTCAGTCGGTTTTTTGTTGACTGGATTAGGGTGGAACACAAAGATGTGCGTATGTGTGATGACAATGTGCTTATGTTAGTTAATAAAATTGTTTGTTACTGATTCTTCATTTTTTTCAACGCAGGCTCTGCCATGCCCCGCGAAACTCGATCTAGCCTTCATCGTCCTGATGAGATCGCCAACATCCTCGCTGTGTGTCGTTCGGCTGTTGGACGTTCCTACTGCCACCAGGATACTCCCGGCAGTCAGCTCGACGCTCGGCTCGTCGCCATGACCCAGGAGATCCTCCTTCGACATACTCAATTCTTCTGCATAGAGCTCATTTGCTGCTCAGTTTCCGCCACCGATATCCGCCAGATACTCCGATCTCGCCCCGATCTGGCTCAGTCCCTGCCTCCCGACGAAGTTGCCGAACGCTGGCTCAGACTTTGTCCGTCACTGCGCACCACCAGCGTTTCCCCAGAGCCCCCCACAAAGCTCGAAATAGCCAGCCTGACGCGCAGCAAAAAACGCATCCGCAACATCCGCAGACAGCTCAGCGATGTATCCTGGTGGATGCGGCTGCTCTGCCAGACAATCGCTCAGCGTGTAAACGCCGCAGGCGGCCTCGACGGTCCTGTCCACCGCGGTCGCTTTCGATCCGTGCGTCTGCCGGATGATGACCTGGCCAGTTCAGACCTTGCCAAAATCGATCTGGCCGCCCTCCCACT
>JBEIEK010000197.1:0-10924 GCA_040382995.1 Planctomycetaceae bacterium | reverse complement strand
GTCAACCGCCGAGAAGTCACCGATGGCAGTCCCGACTGCCTGGTTTTCCACAATGGTGTTGCCGGAAATTGCAGGGTTTGCGGGAGCTTCGTTGACGTTGGTGACGGAGATCGTGAAGACCTTCTGGAAGGTCAGGTTTCCGGCATCGGTGGCCTGAACGCGGATGGAGTAGCTGGATTTGGTCTCGAAGTTCAAGGGGGTACTGGAGCGGAGTTGGTTGCCGACGATGGTGAAGCTGGCGTTATCGGTGCTGCCTGTTCCCGCAACCAGCGTAAACGTGTGAGTGTCGCCGGGGTTGATATCGGTTGCGGTGAAAGAGCCGATGGTTGTGCCTGCGGCAGCATTCTCTGGGATGGCCGCGTTGGAAAGGGTGATATCTGTGGGGGCCTGGTTGGCGAGGACAACGTTCAGGGTGTCGTTGTCACTGACAGGCACGGCGAGGGCATTGGTGGCGAGGTCACGAATAATGGCCGTGTTCTTAATCCGCAGTTGCAGGGTTCCAACGGTGGTTGGAGTGACGCTGAATGTGACGGTGGTTGCGTTGGGAAACGAGGGGGTGCCGATGGTGACTGTGGACGTGCCGGCGTTCTCAAAGAAGCTGGAAACGATATTGTCCGTCTGAATTGGCTCGTTGAAGGTCAGCGTGTACTGGACCGGGGTGTTAACAATGACGACGTTATCGGCGTCGTTTTCGGCGATATCAACAGTTGGGGCGGAGGTGTCGGGAGTTACGGGGGCAAACTGCACACCCTTGAAGCGGCGGCCTGTACCAGCGGAGTAAAGCGTGGTGAAATTGGCGGCCGTACCGGTGAGGTTGCTGCCAAAGCCAGCGGCATCGCTGATGGAAATCACCGCGTTGTTTGATGCGGCGGCGGTGGTCGCGACGAGAGAAACGCTGTTTCCGGTGAAGCGACCGCTGAGGGCGAAGAGGTTTGCGGAAAACGTGGCGCTGCCACGAGCGATCCAGGAGTTGGTGGTGCCATTGCCGTTGTATTCGTATTTCTCAATGGCGGCACCGTCGATGGCGTACAGCGTATCGAGACCATTCAGGGCGTTCATGCCGACGGTTGGAGATCTGTCGAGCAGGAAGAACGAACCGGTACCGCTGCTGAGGGAGAGTCCGGAGAGTGCGACGGTAGTTGAGGCCGAGGGGTTGGGAAAGTATGAAATCGCACTGGGTGCACCTGCGAAAAGAATATTCCGGTATGCAGACACATTGCGTGCAGCATCGGCGAACAGTTCTGTCGTAGCGCCGGTGTAGGTCGCGGTACCGCCGTAGTTGAAGGATCGAACTGAGAAGTTATTGCCGGTTACCGGTGAGACGGTCCAGTAGGCAGCGGCGGAATTGGGATCTCCGCCGAATGTTGTAGCGCCGTTCGGACTTTGTCCGGAGTAGCCAGTGCCTGAAAGACTGGCAATCTGCCGTCCAGCACGATCGACACCGTAACGATAAACGGATCTTCCGGCGTTGGCGAATCCAGCACCGACGGCGGCCTCGCTTCCCATCAGTACAAGGTACTGACCATCGCTGGATGTATTCAGAAACCCGGATACGTTGCGTGAGAGTTCGTCTGTCAGGCCGCCGGTGCCGAACGGAAGGGACGTGGTATTCACGTCCGAAGCCCCCGCCGTCGGGGGATACTGCACGAGGTCAACCTGGCCAGCGTTGTTGTTACCTGCATTTGTGACGCGGAAAACAACCACATTGCCGGCAGAGAAGGAGAGGAGAGCGCGCGGCTCGAGCGGTTCTGTCGTGGTTCGTCCGGAGTGTTTGCGGTGTTTCCTGACGCGATTGCTGAACAGTTGCCTGAGTTCACTTATGGCATGGCGATATCGCAGCCAGAGTGACGGACGGGAGGTTGTGTCCTGATGCAGTAGGGATGCCGCTGTGATGCTCATGAATGATGGTCCGTTGCAAGTTGATGAAGTCAGTTCGCTGGGGGTTATTCACCCAATGTATGAGGCGAGTTCATGCGGCCATGCCTCTTAAGAACACTGTTGGGATGGACACGACTGCAATGCAGAAGTGTGGCGTTGGAGCAGGTGCCGGGACAGGGAATGCGGGGGAATAGTGGCCGAAACCATGCGGCGCTGATATGGGATACAGCAGCGAAGCTTGCTTTAAGCAGCCCGACGAAAAGGATTTTAAGATGACACCAGTGTGGCCAGACGTGGCAGCCCTGGACATCACCGTGGGATGATGGCCCCAGTGGCAATTAACATGCCGTCTGTGGCTATTCTTTTCGAGTTTTTCGGTCCTGCATCGCTGCGGACAGGCAGTGCGGACGCTGTGCCACTGGGAAAAGGGGCATTTTGGATTTTTCGCGCGGATTCGTGGCGGTTGAGGAGCGGGTGTATCGATCGTGCGGAGATGTTGCGAACTGTGAACATTCGGACTACAGGATGTTCAGGATGCGGGTGGGAGTTGACAGCAGGCACGAGAGCTGTGGTTTTTTCGATGGTGGCCGTTGCTCAGGTGAATGGTAAACAGATGTGCGCTCAAGGGCTGGGTGGCGGGGGCAAATTGGTGACTTGGGGTGTTTTGTTCTGAGCGTGCGTCTTCTCTGCTGCCCGCTGCGATTCCTTGTGGTTGCGGGTCTTACTTCTGAGGCAAAAGCTTTTCATTTCAGGGGATTCTGGTAAAATCGCGAAGCACGTCTCGTGGTTGCTCTCCGGGGGGTGGGTATTGCGTGGATTTCGGGGATTTCAGGGAAGTGATGCCGGGAATTGCGTGAAGGCCTGCGGAAGAGTTCTGGTGATCAGGCGGGGAATCCGGGGTGCGACGTTTTTTCATTTCTTCTTCCGAAAGGCTCGTCATGAATCGCTCTGCGTTCCGCCTTCGCGACCTGACAGTTGCCGCCGTGATGGCTATGGCCGCGGCAACAGCGGCAGCACAGGACGCCGGTCCGCCCCCTGAGTATCCGCCGTTTGCGCGGGTGCTGGAGGGTTTTGAGAAAGTGGTTACGAAGGCCAACATCAATCCGATGTACACGCTGTACACGCGTGCGAAGGACGGCCAGATGTACGCGGAGCTGCCGCGTGATTTTCAGACTCGCAAGTACTTTATTGCCACAACGGTCGCTTCGGGCGAAGAGTACGCGGGTTTGCAGGCCGGTGACCTTTACGTTTACTGGCGTCGCTACGACAAGCACCTCGCACTGATCGCCCCGAACATCGACATTCGGGCCCAGGGTGAGCGTGAGGCAGAGGCGTCGGTGAAGCGTTTGTTCACTGACCGGGTATTGATGGAAGTTCCAATTATCACGATGGGCCCGGGCGGTGGTCCTGTGATTGACGTGGACCAGATGTTGTTGAATCCGGACCCGCGGTTCAGCATCGGTCCGGCGACCTTCAATCCGACGCTCACGCAGCGGGGTATTGTTTCGATTCGGACAGCGAAGGCGTTTGAGAATAACGTGGAGATTGCCTTCGAGGTTCCGGCACCGGACGGGACGCTGAAGATTCTGCACTATTCCATCAGCAACATTCCGGACAACACGGGTTATCAGCCGCGAGTGGCTGACAGTCGTGTTGGTTTCTTCACTACCAGTTACTCGGATCTGGCAAAATATGACGACCGCGAAACGCGGGTGCGTTATGTGAATCGCTGGATGCTGGAGAAGGCCGATCCGCGGCTGCAGCTCAGTCCGCCGAAGAATCCGATTGTGTTTTACATCGAGCACACGACACCGGTGCGTTATCGACGGTGGGTGCGAGACGGGATTCTGGCGTGGAATGCGGCATTCGAGAAGGTGGGGATTGCGAATGCGATCGAGGTGTACTATCAGGACGCCGCATCGAACGCGCACATGGACAAGGATCCAGAGGATGTGCAGTACAACTTTGTGCGGTGGCTCAACAACGACGTGGGGACAGCGATTGGCCCCAGCCGTGTGCATCCACTGACGGGCCAGATTCTGGACGCGGACATTATTTTGACGGACGGCTGGATACGGCACTACCGCAAGCAGTTCAGCGAAGCGCTGCCGAAGATCGCGATGGAAGGTTACGGTCCTGACACGCTGGCCTGGCTGGCAAAGAATCCTCAGTGGGACCCGCGTGTGCGTCTGGCACCGCCATCAATGCGTCCGCTCATTCAGGAGCGCATCGCCCGCAATGCGATGCTCCCGTACGCCGGTCATCCGCTCTTTTCAGCGGGTGCGGAGATCCTCGGCGACGAGGAGTTTGACGGTCTGAACCGCCCCAGCCAGGTGAATGGTCTGTGTCTGGCGGCGGACGGGCTGGCGATGGAAGTGGCGCTGGCACGCATGACGTTCGACATTCTGGGTGGGTTGTCACAGGATCCGCCACCGCAGGCTGCTCCAGGCGACAAAAAGCCAGAGCCCCCGAAAGAGCAGCAGCTGGACGGCATGCCTGAATCCTTTGTCGGTCCGCTGATCTCCCACCTGGTAGCTCATGAAGTCGGTCACACTCTGGGTCTGCGTCACAACTTCAAGGCGTCCAGCGTGTACACGCTGGCACAAATCAACAGCGAAGAAGTGAAAGGCAAGAAGCAGCTGGCAGGTTCGGTGATGGACTACATCGGTACGAACATTCGGCTGGATTCCGGTACGACGCAGGGTGACTACTGCATGACGGGCGTTGGTCCGTACGACATGTGGGCGATTGAGTACGGTTACACGAGCGGCGATCTGAAGGCGGTCCTGGCGCGAGTTGCGGAGCCAGAACTGGTGTTTGCAACAGACGAGGACACTGGTGGACCTGACCCTCTGGCACGCCGCTACGACTTCTCCAGGAACCCCCTGGATTTCGCCAACGAGCAGGTCAAGCTGGTGAATCATCACCGTGGCAAGCTGCTGACGGACTTCATTCGCGACGGGGACAGCTGGGACCGTGTGCGTTACGGCTACGAAATGGTGCTTGCGCTGCAGACTCGATCGGTATCGATGATCTCGAACTGGATTGGCGGGGCGCATGTGAACCGCGACAAGAAGGGCGATCCGAACGGCCGCAAGCCGATCGAAGTTGTCCCGGCTCAGACGCAGCGTGACGCGCTCAATTTCGTGCTGCAGAATGCGTTCCGTGACGAAGCGTTCGGTCTGACCCCGGAACTGGTAACGGCGATGGGGCTGGACAAGTGGTTTGACGACCGCGGATCAATGAGCGAAGAGTCGACATGGCCGATTCACGACCGGATTATGGGCATTCAGGCCTCGGCAATGACCGGGCTGCTCAATCCCACCACGCTGCGTCGGGTGTACGACAACGAATTCCGCGTGCCTGCCGACCAGGATTCCTTCACTCTGCCTGAACTTCTGGCGGCGGTAACCGCAGCGGTATGGTCAGAACTGGATGTGAAGGCTGAAGGCCAGTACACAGCTCGCAAGCCCCTGATTTCCAGTCTGCGTCGCAACCTGCAGCGTGAGCATCTGGAGCGGCTGATCGACCTGACGCTTCCTGGTCAGGCTCAGGACCCCGCCGGCAAGACCATTTCAACTCTTGCCAGCCAGCAGCTCCGTCAGGTGGCAGCAAAGATCGAAGCGGCTCAGGCGGCTGCTGCTGACAAGCACGACCCCTACACCACCGCACACCTTGCCCAGGCCCGTGAACGCATCACGAAGGCTCTGGACGCCAGCTACATCCTCAACCCGGGTTCCTCGGGTGGTGGCGGTGGCGGAGTGTTCATCTTCGGTCGGGACGAGGCCCCGGCGGGTGAGAATCGGTGACGGTGCAGCTTTGTCAGTCAGCGGCTGAATGCTGACTGGCGGTGATGATTCAGGCCCTGCGAGCGCATTGTGTTCGCAGGGCTTTTTTTTGGCGTGGCGGGCACTTCAGGACGGCGACTGGGACAAACGGAGCCCAGCGTTCCAGCCGAGCCGCGACCGCGAGGGAGTGGTGCAAACGCCCGTTCATCCCCCACGGGCTGCCAGTCAGGTGCATGGCACCTCAACGCTGAAGATGTTTATTCATTTGAGTTTGCGGTGATTGAGTGCGTCCGACTCCCTCACGGTCGCGGCTCGACGGGGACGTTGGAAATGTGGGTTTTCCTGTTGTGGTAATGTTTTGGGGGCGGGCTGAGTTTTGCCCGCCTTGAGTCTCGATTTTTTCCTTTTCCGCACACAAAATACACATGCTGATCGACTCAAATCAGGGTCTTGTGTGCTTCAGCTGACTGGCTTTACGGGGATTGCGATGACTGCTGCATGGGCGTTGTTAAGCCTGCTGTGTCTGCCGGTAATGCCTTCGGAGGGTGGGACGCCGGTGCTGACGGAACGGGAGACGGCGGCGCAAATCGACGAGCTGTTCCGTAAGCACTGGGAGGCGGTCGAGGTGCAGCCGGCGGAAGTGGCCGGGGATGAGGAGTTTGTGCGGCGGGTGTATCTGGATCTGGCGGGGCGAATTCCGTCGGTTTCTGAGGTGCGTCAGTTTCTGGGCGATGAATCACCGGACCGTCGTGAGCGGCTGGTTCAGAGTCTGCTTGACGGTCCGGCCTTTGTGAGGCACTTCACGATTCGGTGGCGGAACACGCTGATCCCGGAGGCCTTTGACGACATTCGCACGCGGCAGCTGGTACCTGGTTTCGAAGCCTGGCTGTGGACTCAATTCGCCGCGGGGGTGCCATGGGATCAGGTAGTCCGGGAGATCATTACGACACCGGTGACGACGGCATCACCGGCCCAGCAACCGCTCACTTCCGCCAGTACCCCCTCAGCGTTTTTTCTGTTGCGTGACTTCAAACCGGAAGAGCTGGCGACGGGCACATCGCGTGCGTTTCTGGGAGTGCGGCTGGACTGTGCGCAGTGCCACGATCATCCGTTCGATCGCTGGAAGCAGCGGGAGTTCTGGAGTTTGGCAGCGTTTTACAGTGGTTTGAGTCAGCCGGAGATGGCTGAACAGCCATTTCAGGCGATGTTTCGGGCAGAGAATCTGCAGAGTCGATCGATCGAGGTGCCGTCGACGGGCGTGACGGTACCGGCTCAGTTTCTGACGGGTGACGGCCCCAGCTGGCGTCCCGAGGACGTTCCCCGTGAAGTGCTGGCGAAGTGGATTACAGCGGCAGAGAATCCCTGGTTCTCGCGGATGGCGGCGAATCAGGTTTGGGCGTTGTTCATGGGTCAGGGGATCGTGCATCCGGTGGACGATTTTTCGGAAGCCAATCCGCCATCTCACCCGGAGGTGCTGCAGTTGCTGGCAGACCAGTTTGTGGCTCATGAATTTGACCTGCGATTTCTGATTCGCACGATCACATCCACGCGTGTTTACCAGCTCAGCAGTCGTCAGTCGCAGGCGTCTCAGCAGGAGCCATCTGATTTTTCCCGAGCGGCGTTGCGGGGGTTGACTCCGGAGCAGTTGTTTGACAGTTTGGCGGAGGCGACTGGTTATTATCAGCCGTACCGGTCGGACAATCCCTTTCTGATCTCTGCCGAGACGCCACGCGGGCGGTTTCTGGAACTTTTCCGTGGCAGTGGCGAATCACCGCTGCGGAAGGAGACGACGATCCTGCAGGCGCTGGCGATGATGAACGGTGAATTCATCAACGCGGCGACGGTACCGGAAAATAGTCGCACGCTGCGTTCGATTGTTGACTTTCCGCTGATGAATCAGGACGAGCGTCTGGAGGCGCTGTTCCTGGCGGCGCTCAGTCGTCGACCGACGGCTGCTGAACGGGCCCGTTGTCTGGAGGTACTGAAACAGGCGTCGGATTCAGCGGCGGAGGCGGTGGCCTACGGCGACATTTTCTGGGTCCTGCTGAACAGCTCTGAATTCCTGCTCAACCATTGATTTTCCACTGGTCCTCCGCTCGGAATGCTCGCCATGATCAAACTGTCTCGTCGTCGTCTGCAGCTGCTTTCCGGTTTGTCACTCCTTGGCTGTGGTTCCTCCGGCTGGCTTCCGCAGCTTGCCGCCAGCGTGGCAGGGACGGGCCGGAAGCCACCGCGTTCCTGTATTCTGCTCTGGATGTCGGGTGGGCCCAGCCAGCTGGATACGTTTGACCCGAAGGAGGGGCACAGGAACGGTGGTCCGGTAAAGTCAATTGAAACCCGTGTTCCGGGTCTGCGAATTGCGGAATCGCTGCCGAAGGTTGCGGGGATCGCAGAGCACCTGGCTGTGATTCGTTCGATGTCCACGAAGGAAGGCGACCACTCCCGGGCGGCCTACAATCTGCGAACCGGATATGCACCTGCAGGTCCGATTCAGTACCCGGCGCTGGGGGCGTTTCTGGGGAAGGAGCTGCACCGTGAGGACAGCGATTTGCCGGCGTGGATCAGCATCAATCCCTTTCAGGCACTCAACCCGGCTGCCTGGGGCCCGGGATTTCTGGGGCCGTCATGGTCGCCGCTGGTCGTGGCCTCGGAGGGGCCTCCGCCAATGCCTGCAGCGGCAGACTCTGACGACACCGAAGGCTCGACAGATGGCTCGGCCAGCCAGCCGCGAGAGATTCGATTTGAGGTTCGCAATCTGCGTCGGCCGGAGGCGATCACGGGAGAGCAGGTGCAGCGTCGCCTTGCTCTGCTGTCAGGCTTCGAGCAGGACTTCCTGTCTGCTCGCCCGGACCTGCCGGGCAAGAGCCATGTGGATTCGTATGCTCGGGCGGTGAGGATGATGAATTCCGCCGGCATCGACGCCTTTGCGCTGGATCAGGAAGCGGCAGCGGTGCGGGATGCCTATGGTCGTACGGCCTTTGGCCAGGGTTGCCTGCTGGCGCGAAGATTAGTGGAACGTGGTGTGCCGTTTGTCGAGGTCTCGCTCAGTTCAGACGAGCGTGGCGGACTCGGCTGGGATACTCACGCCGACAACTTCGAGTCCGTCAAAAACCTGTGTGGTGTGCTGGATCCTGCGTGGTCGGCGCTGATGGCGGACCTGCAGCAGCGTGGGCTTCTGGAATCCACTCTGGTTGTCTGGATGGGTGAATTTGGCCGAACTCCGCAGATCAACGAGAACACAGGCCGGGATCACTGGCCTGCCAGCTGGAGCGTGGTGCTGGGTGGCGCGGGGATCCGTGGTGGTCAGGTATACGGAGCCACGGAAGCGGACGGCGTGGCGATCGCCGATAAACCGCTCAAAGTTTCCGGCCTGATGGCCACGATTGTCCGCGCTTTGGGGCTGGATCCTGAGACGGCCAATCCCAGCAACATTGGTCGTCCGATTCCGCTGGCCGATCACGGAGCGGAAGTGGCTCAGGAGCTGCTGATTTGATGTGATCAGCGAAGGTCCAGCTGCAGCGACCGGATATCGGCGGACGTCTGATCGCTCCAGTGAAAGAACCCGAATCTGCGGTCGGGGTGGTTGTGCAGCAGGAGTGTGGCGGCTGGCGATCCGTTCAGCAGCAGTGTCAGTTCCGTGTGATTGACTTCAAGGCTGGCCTGCTGCCATGTATCGGCGGACAGATCGCAAACTGAGCCTTTGATGAGCGTACAGGCTGCCTGGACAGTGGTTCGGGAAAGTTCGTTGCGGGCGTTGGCCAGCTGTCGCAGATCTCCAGCGAAGACTCCAACCCCAGGTTCCAGCAGCAGCACCGTCTGGCCGACAGTGGGATGCACAAGTGAGTTGTCCGGTTTGTAAAGGAATGACCAGCTGACGCGGCCCGGTTGCGGGAGTGGCGGCAGGAAACGCAGGTGACTGGGACGCCAGCTGCCGGCAGATTCACTTCGAAGAACCCCTGTGAGGCGTGCTTCGTTCATTCTCCAGTCGGCCTCTGTCTGTCGTTGCGGTCTGAACACGTTTCCAGGTGAGAATGTCGGCCGATCCCAGCCAGGCAGTTCTGTGGTGAAAGGCAGCTGGATGGTGGTTGGTGCATCAGTTGCGGGATTGAGGTCGCTGAGGCGAAGTTCTTCGATGATGGCGCCGGGGACGTGGCCGCAGCGGAGTGCCAGCCATGGAGGTTCGCGTCCAGTGAGAGTGTGTTGCAGCAGGGTTTGATCATCGAGTGTGAGTTGCAGCTCCATGCCGTGACGTGCGAGGCGAAGTCGTCGGGTGGCTGTGGAAGTTGCCTGCGCGGAGGGAGTGACTGTCGACAGATCGCGCCATGGCAATTCCGCCGCGAGGCCATTTGCTGTCATCTGCCAGCAGAGGCCACCGAAGCCTGGGAGCGGCAGCTGGTGGGTGGCAATGGCATCTTCGGCGGCGACTTTTATCAGGAGTTCCAGGACAAAGTCTCCGAGCAGCGGTTTGGGGTTGATGAGGGTGCTGCTGGCGCTTCGGGGGGCGAGGAGTACGCTGCCATTTTGCAGAGCGATGCATGCGGAAGAGGCTGGCTGCACGGACGAGCCGAAGTGGGGCGAGGGCGTGACAAGCTGCCATGTCCGGAGCGTGGCCGCGGGGGAATCGGGTGGGAGTGGTGCATCGTTGCCGGCAGGTGCAGTGGGGGTGCTGGTTTGTGGGTCAGCTGAGTGCTGCAGCCGGCTGCGCAGGCTGGCTGCGAGCGTCCGCAGGGACGCCTGAGTGGCCTCCGGGACGGCAGGTTCAGTGAGCGTCCTGCAGGGGGCGGTTTCAAGGAGTTTGATCAGGAGCGTGGTAAGTTCGGGCTGGGACTGTGCTTCTTCGCAAATGGCGAGGAGCGGCCAAAAACTGTGGTCGCAGGGCAGCGGTGCTGCGGTGGCTGGTACGTTTTCGCGGGGCTCTTCAGTGCTGGCTGTTCCTGTCTGCAGGGCGATGAGCAGTTCTTCGAGGCGTTGTTGTGCGTGAGGTGTGCGGGCCATGACGGCGGACAGGGCGAGCGCTGCGGGGCACTGCGTGCGAGCCTGGGGGCTGGTCCCGTGAAGCAGCAGCAGGCGGTCTTCCAGCAGTGGCAGCTTGTTGGTGGTGACGGCCAGCCGGATCAATTCCTGCAGGGGGGAGTCGACACGGGGTTCCGGGGCGGCATCTGGTGTGGTGGCAACGAGCGTTCCCACGGTGCGCAGCTGACCGGCTGTGGCGGACGGGAAGACCCAGTCCGTGAGCTGTTGCCAGCGTGCTTCGGGGG
>JBEIEK010000196.1:0-10924 GCA_040382995.1 Planctomycetaceae bacterium | reverse complement strand
GTCGCGTGGTTGGGCTCAGGTACCGTCCCGGCAAATACCTGAATGCACTGCGTCCTGAATCCGCTCGCGAGAACGAGCAACTGGCGGTGTATCTTGAAGAATCAGCTGCTCCTTATCGTGGCATGATAGTGCGTCAGATCACCGGCGCGATCGCTCGTCGGATTGTCTGCTGGCTGAAACCCGGAGACGATTTGTCCCGAGGCGAACAGTTTGGGATGATTAAGCTGGGCAGTCGCACCGAATTGGTGATTCCGTACGAGTCGGGTCTGGAGATCCGGGTGCGTCCCGGTGACAAGGTTCAGGCGGGGACCACGGTGCTGGCAAGTTATCGCGTTGCGTTGAAGGAAGCAGAGTGATGTCCGTGGAACCTGTAATCAGTCGGGCCGGGCTGCGGCGAAGAAAAGTTTTCGCCGTGCTGCCAACGCTGCTGACGCTTTGCAACGCGGCCTGTGGTTTCGCTGCGATCACAATTACAGCGAAGGTTGGTCCTGAGCACTTCGGGGGCAGCGAACTGATTACAGCCTCGCAGCTGATTTTTCTGGCGATGCTGTTCGATATGCTGGACGGCAGCGCAGCGCGGCTGACCAATCAGACATCCGACTTCGGAGCTCAGCTGGACAGTCTTTGCGATGCCATCAGTTTTGGCCTGGCTCCGGCGTTTATCTTTCTGCAGCTGTCGCATCCGGCTCATCATCTGATGGACACCATCGCGGTTGCTCCCTTTCAGTTTCACCCGCGTCTGCTGTGGGCGATTGCAGTGCTCTTTATGACCTGTGCAATCCTGCGTCTGGCGCGGTTCAACGTGGAGACGGACGACGAAGATTCGCATGAGTTTTTCAGTGGTCTGCCTTCTCCCGCTGCGGCTGGAGTGATTGCGTCTCTGCCAATCGGCCTTGAAGAGCTTAAAGGGCAGCTGAGTGCTGGCGGAACGCTGGCATCCGTCGAGGGTTATTCGCGCTGGATCTGGTCAGTTCTGGTGGTGCTTGTGCCGCTCATCACTCTGGCCACAGCCATGCTGATGGTATCGCGTCTGCGGTACGCGCATGTCTTCAACCAGCTGGTGCGGGGACGCAGAAGCCGGCGTCAGATCCTGCAGATTGTCTTCAGTCTGGTGCTGGTGTTTGTGGTTCGTGAGCTGGCGCTGCCGGTGCTGTTCTGTTTCTTTGCATTTTCGGCACCGTGCCGGGCAACGTGGCAGCGGTGGCAGAAGCGGCGTGCAGCAGCAGCCACCAAACAGGCTGCTTAGGTGCTGGTGCCGGTGCGGTTCGGAGTGGAGTGGCCGCAGGGTCTGGATTCGGAATTCTGATGCGTCCTTATCTGCTCATGCTTGCTGGTGCCATGGCCTTCGCCGTGATGGGGGTGTTCGCGCACGCGGCCGACGGCCACTGTGGCTGGCAGTGGGTCGCGCTGGCTCGTTCCGGGCTGGCGTTGCTGATTTCGGTCAGTCTTGCAGGCTGGCAGCGAACGGAACTTGTTTTTCTTCGCCCCGGAACGCTCTGGATCCGCAGCCTTGCAGGCAGCCTGAGCGTGCTCTGCAATTTCTACGCCCTGTCGCATCTCCCCGTCTCTGATGCGCTCACACTGACCAACATGTTTCCCGTCTGGATTGCCGTGCTTTCGTGGCCAATGCTGGGCAGGTTTCCTGAGCGAGACGTGTGGTTGAGTGTGGCCTGCAGCATTTGTGGAGTGGCGGTGATGCAGCAGTCCTTTCCCACAAGCTTTGGCCCAGGCATGCTGGCAGCAATGACCGGTTCTGTCACCAGTGCGGTGGCTTTGATGGGGCTGCATCGTCTGAAGGGCCTGCCTGCGAGTGCTGTCGTCGTGCATTTTTCAGCTGTTTCCACCGCGATTGTGGCTGGGGGACTGGGAATTGAGGCGTGTTGGTCACGGTCGGGCGTGTTCGCGGAAGCGCCTGCAACACTGACGGCTGCCGGGCTGTTGCTGGGTGTGGGGGTGGCGGCCACGACCGGACAATTGCTGCTCACGCGAGCATTTGCAGCGGGAGCTCCGGCGCGTGTGAGCGTGGTGGGGCTGTCTCAGGTGGTGTTTGCCATGCTTCTGGAAATGCTGCTGTGGGGAAGGCGTCCCGGACTGTGGTCGTTCACTGGCATGCTGCTGGTGACGCTGCCCACTGCATGGCTCATGCTGAGGCGGGCGCCTGCAGAGCCGGAATCCACCTCTTCCGATGTTTGAAATTCACGTGTAATTTCGGGTTTTCCGCCGCTTTTGTGATATGCTGCGTGCGGATGAAGACGTGAACTGTTGTGATTCTTTTTCTGGCAATATTGGCATGCAGGTCATCATAACGGCGGTTGGCCCGGATAACCGGGGGCTCGCGGACCCTATCGTGCATTACGTCACGGGGGCGGGGGCAAACATCGCAGAAATCCAGATGTACGACCGTGATTCCGAGCGTCTGTTTGCGATGCTGATGCGGATCGAGTGGACCGGCACGTCGATCGCCGAACTGCGTCAGGATCTGCTGCAGATTGGCAGCCAGCGGGGACTGCAGGTGCGTGTCTGGTCGCGGAACGAACACCCCAGGCTGCCACGTCTGGCTGTGTGTACGACCTACCGCACTGAACCTCCACTGGCACTTTTGCGGGCGGTCAGGGATCGTCGCCTTCGCGCCGAAATTGCTCTGATGGCCGGCAACCGCAACTCCTGCCGCAGCGTGGCCGAGCAATTCTCCGTGCCATGGCTGTCCATCGGTGACCAGCAGGGCAACCCGGACTACCGCCTGCTTGAAGCGGCCATTGATGAGCATCAGATCGACTACGTGATTCTGGCCCGCTATATGCGAGTGCTTCCGGCTGAGTTGTGCTGGAAGTTTGCCGGCGGTCGCATCATCAACCTGCATCACGGTCTGCTGCCCCCATTCCCCGGCTTTCGTCCGTATGAAGATGCCTTTCAGCACCACATGCTGTGTTTTGGGGCGACTGTGCACTTCATCGTGCCGGAATTGGATGCCGGCAATCAGATCATCTACCAGGCTGCATTCAGCGTGCCACCGGGCACGTCTCTGCAGGACGTGAAGCGGGTGGGCGAAACAGACCACGAGCCGCAATGTCTGCTGGAAGGTGTACGGCGGGTTGTGGACCGCGAGGTGGAACTGCATTTCCATCGTGTCGTGCGAGTTTCCGAATAAGGGTGGCAAATGCACTTGGCAGAATTGTTCAACAGCCGCAGGTTTGTGCTTTCAATTGAGATCTTTCCGCCGAAAACGGCCGAAGGTGATGCCGCGCTCCAGCGCAGCCTGCTCACCCTGCAAAAATTTCACCCCGCCTTTCTCTCCTGCACCTACGGTGCCGGCGGATCCACTCAGGAACGCACTCTCGCATGGTGCCGCGAAATCCAGCGCCTGCTGTCGCTCCCCGCAATGGCCCACTTCACCTGCGTCGGTGCCACCGTCCAGGATCTGCTGTCGTGGCTGGCCACCGCCACGGCGGCCGGTGTCAACAACATCATGGCGCTCCGCGGTGATCCCCCGGCAGGACAACAGGCGTTTCAGGCGGTCGAAGGCGGGCTGCAGCATGCCAACGAACTTGTCACGCTGATCCGTCAGCATTTCCCGCAGCTGGGTATCGGAGTTGCCGGGTACCCTGAAAAACATCTGGAAGCTCCCTCCCTCGATGCCGACCTCGCAAATCTCAAACGCAAAGTCGATGCCGGTGCTGATGCTGTGTTCACTCAGCTGTTCTTCGTCAATGACAACTTCCTGCGGTTCAGAGATCGCTGCGAAGCCCTCGGCATCGGCATCCCCATCGTTCCGGGAATCATGCCGATCACCGACTTCGCACGGATTCGACGCATCACATCCATGTGCGGTACGGTCTTTCCCGAAGACCTCGCCAAACGCCTCGAAGCTGTCCAGGAAGACCCCGCCGCACAGTTTGAAATCGGGGTCGAGCACGCCATTCAGCAGTGTGAAGCCCTGCGACGCAGCGGTGTTCCCGGCATCCACTTCTACGCACTGAACAAATCAGACGCCTGCGAACGCATTCTCTCCGCACTGCAACTCGACAACTGATCCACAGCTTACTTCGCAGCCACCGCCAGCAGGCTGGATCCAAACGGCAGCCGCAGCGGCATCGCCAAACGCTGTTCCGCACACGACAGGGCAAGGCAGAGTTGGTTGATCAGCTTCTGCGGCACTCGCGGTGGTTCAGGACGTGTGGTCCAAAGCTGTTCCTTCAGCCGAATCAGCAGTTTGATCGGGCACGTCCAGTGAAAAAAGTACCGCAGCGTCAGCAGGTCAACACCGGCAGCTTTGGCAAGCAATCGAAATGAGCGGCGGTCATAGCGAATGTAGTGATGATTCACGTCGTCGTGCGTGGTCCACAGCGCATTCAAAGCTGGTACAGTGATCAGCAGGCGACCACCGGGGTTCAGCAATGTGCGGGCATGTTCCAGTGCTGCTGCAGGCTCCGGAAGATGTTCCAGCACATCCAGCATCAGAATCAGATCAAATGTCTGCGCAGGCCGAAAGTCGGCATCGAACGGCTGGCAATAAATCTGTCCACGCCAGGGACTGTCGGCCGCAAGTGTCGTTTCGTCCGCCTCAACTCCGAATACGCTGCCAAATCCCGCAAGGCTGGGAAAGAGCAGACCATCTCCGCAGCCGACATCAAGCATCCGCAGCTTGCCGGTTTCGCGAAATCCAAGCCGATGAATCTCAGCCAGAATGGCTCGCTCCCGAGCCCGCCACCACCAATGCTGCTGATACAGGTCCCGATACTGCTGTGCGTAGTCGCTCTGCATGTGGTTGCCTGCCATTCGATGGCGGAAGCTGGAGGGTTTCTTCGTCAGAACATTCAACACGATCGACAAGATACATTGGCCTCTGCTTCACCTGTTCATAGATCCGGCCAATGTATTCACCGATCACTCCGAGGAAGATCAACTGGACTCCCGCGAGGAACGTGATGGCGG
Organism: Planctomycetaceae bacterium; assembly: GCA_040382995.1. Taxonomy (GTDB): domain Bacteria; phylum Planctomycetota; class Planctomycetia; order Planctomycetales; family Planctomycetaceae; genus SXXK01. Next base: position 5,992 of record JBEIEK010000196.1, on the reverse strand, counting down.
TAATGAGTGCCGTGAAGCCCTGTGGCGAACGGCTGAAGAACAGGTGGGCGACGGTGGCATACAGGGTGAAGGCAGCAGCACCGCCAATCGTCAGCATGCCCATCCACGAAGCCGCTCGCAGCGGCACCGCACTGAACGAAAAAATCCCGTCAGCAGCCAGCCGAAAGAGCTTCAGCCAGCTGTATTTGCTCTCGCCGCGATACCGTGCATCGCGTTCAACCTCAATGCCCGTCTGACGAAAACCAGCCCAGCGACGAAGTCCGCGCAGGTACCGATGACGCTCGGGACAGGCACGCACAATCCGCAGAACACGCGCCGACATCAGGCCAAAATCACCGGCTCCCTGGGGCAGATCGACATCCGAGATTTTTGAAATCAGCCAGTAAAACCCCGCGTAGGCAGTCCGCAGCAACCAGCCTTCCTTGCGTTTGGTGCGGATCGCATACACCACGTCAAAACCCCGCTGATGCTCGGCCACCAGCCTGGGAATCGTCTCCGGCGTGTCCTGCAAATCGCCATCCATGAGCACCACCGCGTCCCCACCCGCATGATCCAGCGCTGCTGAAAGTGCCGCCTGATGACCGAAGTTCCGCGCAAAGTGCACAGCTTTGACCTGCGGATCACACAACACCATGGCAGACAGAATATCGGCAGTGCCGTCCCGACTGCCGTCGTTCACAAACAGCAGCTGATGCCGTCCGGGGATCCTGTTCAGCACTGCCTTCAGTCGCCGATACAGTTCCGGGAGATTCGCCTCCTCATTGTAAACCGGTACGGCCACGGTCAGGTTGATCGTTCGCAGGCTGGGCGACTCCGCGCTTTGCGAAATTCCTCGCAACTCGGAAATCAGCGTATCAAACGTGTCTGCCGGCATCATCGCGCGGCTCCCTTGAAATACACCAGCGACCACAGCGACACACCTGCCAGCCGCAGCGAAAATGGTTCAAACACAACAGGCCGGAAATGCTGCTCAAAAATCCCTCGCCACGCCTCCAGTGGACGCGCGTAGTCTCCCCGATCGGCAAGCGCCAGCCCCCGCGGAATCGACATCCGCTCCGGCAGCACAAGGTCCACGATCTGCACATGCCCGTCCGGCGTCAGCAGCCGCGAGAGTTGTCCCAGAAGTCGATGCACGCTGGCCGTGTCCATGTGATGCAGCAGACTGTTCACAAGGATGAAGTCAAACAGTTGCCCGTCCGCCGGTTCCCACGTGCACAAATCGGCAACTTCAAAACGCAGTGGGTGTCGCTCTCTCGCAGATGCCACGTAATCCGGATTCAGGTCCAGCCCCAGATAATCCATCCCGTGAAACAGGTGCGCGTTGGTCCCCGGACCACAGCCGGCATCCAGCACCCGCCGCACACGACTCAAATCGTTGTACCGCAGAATCGGTTCAAACTTCGCATCCACAAACGGCGCCTGCCACATGCGGTAAACCGCAGGCCGCGAAAGCAGTCCATAAACCATATGCAGCACTGGCATCGATGTTCTCCCCCCTTGGAACAAACCTGAGCCAATTTGCCACATTTCCGATTTTCCAGCCGGGATTTATCACTCCCGTCGCGCCAGTTCCCCCGCTTTCACACCGCTGCGGTCCGCATAAACATTGAACAGCACAGGACCCGCAGAATCCGACCGCCCGGAAAATCGAAACGCCATCGGCTCACCAAATCGCTCCCGCGCCCACAACTCCAGCTCACCTGCGTCCCGACTGAACTCCCGCAGATACGGCTGCTTCACCACCACCAGCCGAATACCCTCTCGAGCTGCAAGCGACTCAAAGTCCGATCGAGCCTGCAGCAGCTCCGGCCGGAAAAAGTCGTAGAAGATCCGCGTGGGATTGCGACGCTCGGACAGGAAATACACTTCCGGACAGTCCGGCCCCGCCAGAATCGCCTCACCCGCGTCCGTACAACTTTGAATCTCCCCCACCAGCCGCTCGTAGACTTCCCCCAGCGATCGCTCCACCGTCAGCCCGCAGCGGCCAAGATTCAGGCCGATGCCCGCCACGCTCTGCGGAACGCCGTTCACCGGTCCGAGCGGAATAACGGACTTCAGCTCCAGCAGGGCGAAAAGACACAGCCCAATGACCACGGCACGCCCCATTCCCCGTGTGACACGATTCGTTGTGCCAGCTGTCGTGGCTGAGCAAACGAGGAGACCCGCACCAGAGAACACCAGTGGCACCACGTACAGAAAATAACTGTCCAGGGCAAACGGAAACTGGACCTGAGCTCCCATCACAAGCGTCACCGCCACAGCGAACGTGCGACTGCCCGCCCTCGCAGATCCTTGCCTCGCCGACAGCAGCAACAACCCACCGGCGATGATCGGCCCCAGATTCCGCACTGCCTGAAAACACATCAGTCGACCGCGGTCCGAAAACAGTCCGGCAGCCAGCAACGCGACGGGGAACAGCAGCATGAGCCAGGCTGCCCCACCCTTCCCAGCCTTTGTCGCCCCACCCCGCCATCCGTCCAAAGTGCCCAGTAAAAACACAGCCCCCAATGCCCCAGAAATCAACAGACTCGCGGGCCCCGGAAATGCAGCGCCCGCATGCGCCAGACGACGCTGCGGGAGTACGACGACGCCTTCGTACAAAGCACCCAGCGCACCCTCACCCCAGTACCACAGCAGCCAGCTGCCTACCGGCAACAGCACTCCCAACGCAAACGCAGACTGCAACCTCAGCCACCGGACTCCGCGTTCACGCAGCGATCCCCGCCCAAGTTGCCACTCGCCATAGAGCACCATGACTCCCAGACCCAGAGCGGGCAGAGTCAGGTGCAGAGCCGACATCAGCGGATCGCTCGGTGACCATAAGCGACTGGCCGCCAGCAGATAGATAAGAAGACAAAATCCGGTCCAGCCGGAAAACACCAGCGATCGCCTCGCTGCCCCCGAACAGCATCGCTGCTCGTAGTCCATCACAAACAACACGCCCGCCGCAATCAGATAAATTCCCGTCAGCTTGAACAGCAGCGCAGTGCCCGCCAGCACACCGGCAGCAATCAGCCATCGCAGCTGCTGCCTCTCTGAAAACGTCAGCAACGCATCCAGCAGCAGTCCAGTTAAAAACAGGATGTACCATGACGGCAGCGACTCCGGATTCAGCCGCACACTCCATAACCCACACAGAACCACCATGCCGCCGGCATCCGCAGCTGACAGCCACCGTCGCGAAACCCGGTAGAGACTGATCCAGAACGGGATGCTGGCCACCAGCAACAGCCACCGCGTGGATTCGGTCCGCACCCCGAGGAGCTTGAACGTCCCCGCATGCAGCACCGTCAGCAGCCCGGTGTACATGTCGTCGAAATCCCGGTGCGGCAGCTCACCAAGCAGAAACCGCTCGGCCGCCTGCCCAACCTGACCCTCGTCGTGCGGAAACCATCCCGTCATCAGGTCCGGCAGCGTCGCCAGCAGCACAATCGCCACTGCCGCTGCAACCATCACGCGGTCACTCGCCTTTTGCCAGCTCAGATGCACAGGTCACCGCCAGTCGAGCAGACAACGGACCTGGCGGAACTGCTCCGCGCGCAAAAAATCCGCATCACCCAACTATACATCCGAACTGCCCGCCTGAGCCCGGTTTATTTTCGATTCACGGCCGCACTGAGTTCCTCAGCCGAAACACTGCTGCCTCCGTTCAGCAGCAGGGCGGCAGCCGTCCGGCCGTTTCGCAGGTACGCCCGGTCACCCACCACAATCGGATGGTTCCACGTCTTGTCTTCCAGCAGTGGCACTCGGCCCAGCTCCTCAAAACCATCGCCGCTGGCACTCACCAGCACCGCATCACCGTTCTCTGCCGCCACGAGCAGACAGCCGGCCCGGGAAAGCAGCACCGCCTGGCCAAACCCGTAACGTCGCCCGCGCCAGCGCAGCTCACCGCTTTCCGCGTCCACACAGCACAGCAAATCCTGGTTGAAGCCGAACACGTTGCCAGCATGCACCAGCGAATCATTGAACGAAGGACGCAGCCGGCTGGTGCTCCACGACTCCGTCATCGTCCACTCATTTCCCGCTTTCTTCAAATCCACCCGACACAGGCCCACGCCATCACCCAGTGCCACCAGCAGCGATTCCGGCCCCAGCTGCTGTGGATCCACCATCGGACCGGCATTCCATTTTGACGGGCGATACGTGAACAGCGGCTCCCCGGTTTCTGCCCGCAGACCGTGCACACCCCGCTTGTCGCAGAACACCAGACACCGCTGACCACACAGTTTCAGGTCACGCACCGTCGTGTAGTTCATGCCTTCCGACTGGAAGGCCCATTCAAGTTCCCCGCTGGCTGCATTCACCGCGACAAGGCCATTCTTTCCACTTCCGTCAATGTGCACCACCACGCGACCTTCCACGTGCAGCGGCGAACCTGAGAAGCCCCACATCGGAACGCGTGCACCCGCCGTGACTGTCATGTCCTGCTGCCAAACCGCCTGACCATCAGCCGCGTTGAGACATGTCAGCAAGCCCCGGCCACCAAGTGCGTAAACGCGGCCGCCGTGGATGGTGGGCGTGCTTCTGGGGCCAGCCCCGGAAACCACCTCCGTAAACCGACTCGGGCTCGCATGACTCCAGATCAGTTCCCCACTTTCTGCCGAGTAACACGTAATACACTCCTCCTCCCGCCGCTGCTCCTGAGTAAACAGACGGCCGTCAGAGAAGGCAAAGGACGACCACGCCGGACCAACGGGGATCTTCCAGAGAACCTTCGGCGGTCGAGCCTTCCAGTCAAGCGGCCCCGCCGTGTCGCTGGCGATGCCATCGCCACCACGCCCCCGGTACTGCGGCCATTCCGCCACTGCCGCCTCCGCCTGCGGTGGGGTTGCAGCGTCCACCGGTTCAGCCTGTGCAGCCACCGCCTCAGCAGCAGGATCCCCGAGACCGCTGCTGGAGGTCCCAGCCGACCGACTTCCCAGCAGCGGCAGCGTCGCTTCATGCTCCGGCGACCACCTCCAGGCGAATTCCGGATAATACTCGCCGTCAAACCCTTCATTACGCACCAGAGTAAAACTGAACCAGGCGACCCCAAGGCCCCCGAGGGCCCACTTCCATGCGCTGGCACTGTGGCGTTGCAGGGTGAGCATGCCGGTGATCGCAAAGATCGCCATCGGCAGTCCGTAGATCAGCATGGCCGTCTTCAGAGCCGGATTGGGATCACTCAGCCACCCCGCCAGCAGGGGCAGCACCCCCCAGCCGCAAAGCAGCAGCAGACGCTGAGGAATTCGCAGACGGCTCAGCAGCAGCAGCCAGATCGTAAACAGAAATCCTCCCAGCACCGGCCCCCCCATCATCATGAAAAATCGCGGCCGATTCGCGATCGAGGGGGTCACGGTGAGCACCATGGCCACGGCCAGCGCTGCGGAAATTAACCACGCCGGCCAAAGTCGCGGTCCCCGGAATACGGACTTTGCGGCACCTGCCTCGGGGGCAATAGAGGAATCTGGTGATCCGGAAACGTCACTCTGTGTCATGGAAGAAATCCAGCCAATGAGGCAACATGCGGTGGAATCAATCAAAAATCCGACATCCAGCCGCCGATTCCCCATTCTTGCCCCCAACCCCGGAATTCAACCCCCCTCTCTCCTTCCAGCAGTCTGTTGGCATCGGGCGGGTCTGGCGGGTTTTGGCCGTTGAAGCTCCTCGTGTCTCACCTGGACATCAAATTTGGGTATTTCTGTGCCAGAAATGCCAGGTCTATACCCTGAAACGAGCGTCCGCGGGTCGCGTTCGAGCCCAGTTTTTGCCGCGCGGCAGCACCCGGACGGCGCTCGCCGCCGCGGCAGGTGTCGATGTTGAATTCAGCCATGGGACCTGGTTTTCTGTGAGGTGGTTATCGGCGTGAGCGAAACATCCGGACTTCGCCCTGCTGAGCGCCGTGGCTCGCAGGTCGTGATGGTCAGTTTCTGAGCGGGATGCTCAAACTTTCATGAAGCCGGAAGAAAGTATCGAGTGACTCGGACCATGCCAGAATGCGATGGATCAGACG
>JBEIEK010000195.1:0-10939 GCA_040382995.1 Planctomycetaceae bacterium | reverse complement strand
GGGATTGCATGGACAGCTGGGATCTGCTGCTGCAGGTGGTGTTGCTGCTGCTGGTATGCTTCATCGCCGGAAGTTTTCTGGCGGTCCTGCGTCAGAGTCCGCTAGTGGGTTTTCTGATTGCAGGGATGATCGCGGGTGGCCCAGGCAGTCTCAGGGTGGTCGGGGCGGAGTCTGCGATTGAGGGCATCGCCGAACTGGGCGTGGCTTTGCTGCTGTTTAGTCTCGGACTGGAGTTCTCCTGGCAGCGGGTGCTTGGGCTGGGACGTGCAAACCTGGTGTGCGGTGCCCTGCAGGTGATCCTGACAATTGTCGCGGTGACTGCAGGCTGTCTTGGCCTGGGTCTAAGCCTCTCAGCAAGTGTGGCAATTGGAGCGATGCTGAGTTTGAGCAGCACAGCGACTGTTGTGGGTGTGCTGGTGGATCGATCACTCCTGGACGCCCCCATGGGACGCAATGCTCTGGCGGTGCTGCTGGTGCAGGACATGGCCGTCGTCCCTCTCGCCCTGCTGATTCCACTACTGGGTTCCTCCGGCAGCCTGACTACGCTGCTGCCTGGAATTGCAGGAATTGTGGCTGCGGGCGCGGGTGTCGTGGGGGTGCTGTATCTGGCCTTGAATCTTCTGGCCGTACGCGTGATGCGCACGCGTTCGATCGGGCAGAATCGGGAGTTGATGGTCCTGCTGAGTGTGATCGTTGGTCTGGGGGCAACATGGTCGGCACACGCAGCAGGTCTCTCCCCTGCCCTTGGGGCCTTTGTCGCCGGCATGTTCCTTGGAAATTCGCCGTTTGCCTTTCAGATTCGCGCGGACGTGGCATCGCTGCGGATCGTGCTGGTCACGCTGTTCTTTGGCTCGGTGGGCCTGCTGGCTGATCCCGTTTGGATGCTCAATAATCTCCCACTGGTTGCAGGATTGTCGGCTGGAATTCTGCTGATCAAGGTGCTGGTGGTGGCAGTCCTGTTCCGGCTGGCGGGGCAACAGTCAGGGACATCGGTTGGTACCGGGCTGAGCTTATGTTCGGTGGGCGAATTTGCGTTCGTGCTGGGCGGTCAGGCGCAGTCTGAAAACCTGATTACGGAGCTGCAGTCGAATGCCATCGTTTCAGCGTCGATCGTAACACTGCTGCTGACACCGTCGCTGATTACATGGGCACCGCGTCTGGCATCGTGGCTGAACGGACGCGTCTACTCACGGCCAGGGGGTGGCTCGCGAGAGACCGCCACGGAACATGCCTGCGACTGCCTGCTGGTTGGTTTTGGTCCGGCAGGTCGCGGTGCTGGAGTGGCGCTGCAGCAGCGTTCCGGGCGAGTGCTTGTGCTGGATCTTGGGCTCGAAGGCGTCGCAGCGGCGCGAACGGCTGGGTTTCAGTCCCTGCGGGCCGACGCTGCCACGGGAGAAGTTTTGCAGCACGTGCACGTGGAGCGAATGCGGCTTGTGGTGATCACAGTGCCGGGCTTCCATGATGCGATGTCAATCCTGCAGCAGGTTCGCCGCATGGCTCCGCTGGCGACGATTGTGGTCAGGTCACGGTACAGGTTGCACGAGCAGGAGTTTCGGCTGGCGGGGGCCGATGCGGTTGTCGGCGACGAGGAGGAGGTTGGCAGGGCTCTTGCAGGAACAATCGCGGGGTTGCGACGGATCTGGGATGTAGAGGAAGCGGAAACACGCTGAGCCGCATCGAGGCGTTTGTCGCTCCAGCCTCCGCGAATCCCCTTTTTTTCACGCCTCTGAGTGGCCCTTAAGGGGGGCCGGCGGATATAAATGCCGCAGCGGCAGACTGATTGGACACAAGCCGGAATGTCTGGGGCGTGGCAGTATCGCTGCTGGAAGGATTGTTTCGGGGCGGAAAGCAGGATGAACGCAGAGACGGCGACAAACTGGGATGTGATCCGGGAACAAAAGGATGCGCTCAGAAAGCAGGCGCACGCCAACAGAAATGCTCAGGAAAACAAAGACGAACTCAGCCGCCGCATCGTGGGCGCCTTCATGTCTCTGCCGGAATACGCAACCGCAAACACGGTGATGTTCTACATCGACGTCCGCAGCGAAGTGCGGACACGGCATGATCTGCAGCTCGCCCTCGAATCCGGGAAAACAATCGTGGTTCCCTGGTGCAACGCAGCCGGAGAACTCGAACTGTTTCGCCTCGCCAGCATGGATGAACTTGAAACAGGCATGTACCGCATCCTCGAACCCCGACAGGAACTGCGGGGGCTCCCGGAAAAACAGGTCGCCGTCGCCGAGCTCGATCTGATTATGGTGCCGGGGGTGGCTTTTGACCGGCGTGGTGGCCGCATGGGGCATGGCAAGGGATACTACGACAAACTCCTGCAGCACGCCCGCCCCGACACTCCACTGGTCGCCCTTGCGTTTGAGTGCCAGCTGTTCGACGAAATTCCAGTGGCCTCGCACGATATTTTCATGGATCGAATCATCACAGAACTACAGGTTTACCAGGGCCGTGGTCGCAAATAAGCCGCGGATTGGTAACCGTTCCGGAAATTGTGCAGGGTTTTGTCCGGGGACGAGTCATGGTTGAGCTGGTCGAGGATACGTACGCTGAGGCATTCCGCAGTCTGTACACAGAGTTCCTGATTACGGCCCGGGACCGTAAATGGCTGGATCACGCCATTCAGGCAGCAACCGGCCACGGTTCCTCCACCATTTTCTGCGACTGCGAGGCCGGCCTGGACCGTTATGTGGGCCCAGGCGGCGACGAATCCACAGCAACTCCGGATGGTCGTCCCGGAGCCATTTGTCAGCTGCACGTGCCTCGTTTCTGGAAACATCGTGAACAGGCTTTGGAAAAAGCTCTGCTTCATCGCGTGACTCAGAATGTGCTCACCTGTCCGACAGCTCGTTGTTTTTCCCCAACGCAGCCTGCGGACACCGCACCCTACTTCCGTCTCGGCCGAAAGCTCGCTTATTTCGGAGACGGATTCGAGCGGCTGGAGGAGCGGTTTGGCAGACAAATGTGGGTCGTCCCCACAATGGGGGGCGAATTCTGCGTGGACCGCCGATTCCCGTGGTTTGAAGGAATCATGGGTGGCAATCTCTGGTTTCTGGCAGAGACCGAGGAAGCATCGCTGGAGGCGGCAGAGAGAGCTGTGGTGGCTTCCGGTGAAGTCCCCGGCGTGATCACGCCATTCCCCGGCGGAGTCGCCGCAAGTGGCTCGAAGGCGGGCAGCCGTTACAAGTTTCTGTTCGCAAGCACGAACGTGCCATTCTGCCCTTCGCTGCGGGACGTCGAGGCTGCAGGATCGCAACTGCCACCCGGTGTTCGATCGGGCATGGAAATCATCATCAATGGGCGTGATCTGGCAACCGTCAGCAAAGCAACCCAGGCAGCCATCGCAGCGGCACTGGATGTCCCCGGGCTGATTCGAATCACAGCCGGAAACTACGGTGGACGCCTTGGGAAAAGCTGGGTTTGGCTGCACCCGGAAAAGCACGCTGGCTAAGGATTAACCGTGGCGATTGGACTGGGCGACCTGCTGGTCAGTGTTGTAGCTGCGTTCCTTGCAACACTCATCCCCGGCCCTTTCGTGATCGGTTGGTTGAAACGGCGATTTCGGGAGCGGATTGCAAGTGATTCGCGGCGGCTGGATGAACTGCACGCCGCCAAACAGGGGACTCCCACGATGGGCGGTGTCCTGATGACAGTCGGAGCCATGGCTGGAATTCTGGGTTGTCCGGCCGAATCCCTGGGCTGGACTGTGCGGTGGCAGGCAATCGCCTGTTTGGTTGGCTTTTCTGCCCTGGGAATCTGCGACGACTATACGAAGGCAGTGAGTGGTCGCAAGGGATTGACCGTGCTGCAGAAGCTCACGTGGCAGCTGTTGTTAGCGGGGATCCTGGGAGTCTGGCTGGGATGGAGCCAGTTGCCGCAGGGCGAGCAGGGAGGCAGCAGCTATACACTTTGGCTCTTTGTAATCTGGACGATGTTCTGGGTGGCTGGCGGGTCGAATGCGGTGAACCTGACGGACGGCCTTGATGGGTTAGCGGCCGGAAGTGTGGTGTTGTCGGGAGCTGCTTTGGCGATTGTGATTGGTATTCAGGCTGAACGAGTGGAATGGTGTGTGGTCCCTGCGGTTCTGGCGGGGACGTCGGCAGGTTTTTTGTGGTACAACCGCCACCCTGCTCGGGTCTTTATGGGCGACGCGGGAGCTTTGCCGCTGGGGGCGGTGCTGGGATTGTGTACGGTTGCAGCCGGCGTGGAATTGGGAATGGTGGTGTGTGGCGTCGTGTTTGTGGTGGAACTGATGAGCGTGGTGCTGCAGGTGTTGTGGTATCGTCGGACAAGACGACGCCTGTTGCTGTGCAGTCCTCTGCACAACCATTTTGTGTTTGCCGGGGTGACTGAGCAGAGGATTGTGAGGGGTTTCTGGCTGATTGGGTTGATCAGCGGGGCGACGGCGGTGTGTCTGGCGCTGTGGCGATTATTCTGAGCGAACCCTGAGCGAACTTAGTGCGATTCGAGCAGTTTGCCCAGCCGTGAAGCCTGCTGGACGGCGAGCCGCGGGTTAGCGCCGTGGCGTGAGACCATGGTGGCAATTCGGGAGAATTCGCGGGAGACGGCGTCTTCCGGGGAAATGCCGAACTGGCGGAGCGTTTCCTTGCCAACAAAGATGTGTTCCTTTCCGCCGGAGTCATGCACGACCACGGAGGATGTCGCAGCGGTCTGCACGACAAATTCGGAAATGGATGGAGAGTCTTTTTTCCATTCGACGCGGAAGATCTTTTCACCACGTCCGGCGCGGGGGAAGGTGTAGACGCGAGCCATTGTACGGAGTCCTGTCTTCTTGAAGGGGGTGAAATCCGTGACGGTTTGGGCGTAGTGCAACGGGGCTATGGTCCCACCAGAGTGACCGGTTGCAGTCCTGACAGCAGGCGTGAGGAGGGGATGGTGCAGCGAGGCATCCTGGGGTGATGCAGGATGGCAACAAACCCTCAAACCCACGAGACTCGACATTCTGTCGACTCAGGTAACAAAAAGCAACTCCCCAGTGTGATAAAATTGAAACCCGGGAGTAAGAATCCCGGAACCGGAGCGCATGAAAAAGCCGGAGGTCTGGAAAACCTCCGGCCTGAGTTGCCAGTCGTGGGTTGCTGGCTTCCGCTGTCAGCCCCGGGCGGCAGCGAAGCGCCGGGCAACTTCGGCCCAGTTGATGATGTTCCAGAATGCAGCGATGTAATCCGGACGGCGGTTCTGGTAGTTCAGATAGTACGCATGTTCCCAAACGTCCAGTCCAAGAATCGGAGTGCGACCTTCTGAGAGTGGAGTGTCCTGGTTGGCGGTGCTTTCAACGACGAGCGAGCCATCCGCGCGGACGCTTAACCAGGCCCAGCCGCTGCCAAAGCGAGTGGCCGCAGCCTTGTTGAACTGTTCCTTGAAATGATCAAAGGTACCAAAGGCCGCGTCGATGGCTGTCGCGAGGTCACCCGCTGGCTTGCCACCACCCGTGGGCGAAAGAATTGTCCAGAAGAGTGCATGATTCGCATGTCCGCCACCGTTATTTCGCACCACCGTACGAATGCCTTCGGGAACGGCATTCAGGTCCTTAACAAGATCTTCAACGGACTTGCTGGCGAGCGGGGACCCTTCAAGGGCTGCATTCACGTTGTTGATGTAGGCCTGGTGATGTTTGGTATGGTGAATCTCCATGGTACGGGCGTCGAAGTGCGGTTCGAGCGCGTTGTAGTCATAGGGCAGCTTTGGAAGGGTGTAGGCCATGGGAATCTCCGAGGTTGGAATGGACTGAACAGAACCGAATCCGGGTGACGCGGCAAATTGTCGGCACGGCAGGGATTCTGCAGCGTACCGACGGCACCACGTGCCCGTATTCTAGGCGACCTGCAGACCTGCTCAACTGAACGCACGTTAAGTTCAGTTGCAGGTCCCGTGCATTTGGGCGGAGTTTCTGCGTTTTTGCCGGGTGACTGCAGTGTTTTTTCCGGAATTCGTCGGTATCTGGGGTCTTTTCCGGTGGAGAAAAGATCTGCAGCGATACTTCCGGTGCGGAGAATTTGCAGCAGCGAAGGAACAGGCATCACTCCGAAGTTGTGCATCCTCCGAGGAAAGTCGTGAGATTCAGCCGATACCTCCTGCGACGGCCGTTTGGACCATCATGTTTCGCGATGTGCCTGGCGATCCCCGCAACCCCGGCATTGACACCTGCCCTGCCCCGCCTACCATTCCTCTATGACCACACGAATCCTCACCGCATTACCGGTCTTCAACGAGCAGCGACATGTCGCAGAAGTGCTCAGCGGGGTCCTGCAGCATGTCCCCGACGTGTTGGTTGTCGACGACGGATCCACCGACGGCACTCCACAGATTCTTGACCAGTTCCCACAGGTTCATGTCTGTCGTCACCAGCCCAATCGTGGCTACGGTGCGGCCCTATGCTCGGCTTTTCGCTGGGCCCAGCGATGTGGTTACGACGTCCTCGTGACCATGGATTGTGATGGTCAGCACCAGCCCGGGTACATCCGCGAAATCGCAGACCTTATTGACGACGAATACGCTCCTGCAGACATGGTTTCCGGATCACGCTACCTCCGGGAATTTTCGGGAGACAGCCTGGCCCCCCCGGAGCGGCGTCAGATCAATTCCCGGATCACAGCCTGCCTGAACGAAAAGCTTGGGTTGCGTATCACCGATGCCTTCTGCGGTTTTAAAGCCTACCGAGTCAGTGCTTTGGCGGATCTGGACATTACCGTCCCCGGCTACGCGATGCCGCTGCAGCTTTGGGTTCAGGCCGCCAGCCTCGGCTGGAGAATCACAGAATTTGCAGTACCCCGAATCTACCTGGAAGAGCCGCGGTCCTTCGGTGGATCGCTCGACGATGCAGCGATTCGCCTCGCGCACTACCACAGCGTCCTCAACCATGAACTGGAACGACGCGGGCTGCCTCAGCGTTTCACTGCGGATTGCGGTGGCGCACGCTGATCCCGTCCTGGTTCATCAAACGGCCGACGTTCTTCGATTTTCCGCCCAGCCCGCCCCTGCTATGATCCGCGTTCCACCACAGCAGCGGTTCGACTGCGAGCCGCAAAGTTTTTGGGCCAGCGTTGAATCGAGGGATGCATGCGAAGTGTTCTGCTGTTTGTCGCCGTGATTGGAGGACTATCTGCTTCATCTGCCGCCGCGGGTGACTGGCCTTCCTGGCGAGGCCCCAACCGCGACGATATCTCCGTTGACACAGGCCTCCTGCAGAGCTGGCCCGAGGGAGGTCCCACGAAGCTTTGGGAAACCCGCGAAGCCGGTCTTGGCTACTCAGGCTTCGCCATCGTCGGCGAAGTGCTCTACACGATGGGATCCGACGGAAAGACGCCCGAGTCCAGTGACTACCTGATGGCATTTGAGGCAGCCACCGGAAAAAAAATCTGGCAGACCCGTGTCGGCAGTTTTCTGGACAACGGCTGGGGTGGCGGCCCCCGCAGCACTCCATCCATTTCCCCCGATGGCAGCCTCGTAGTGGCCATCGGTGCCAACGGTGATGTGCTCTGCGCCAGCACCGCAGACGGGACTGAAAAATGGCGATGGAAACTGAAACAGGACGATGTGGACGACCCGAAAAACCTTGGTGGCCAACTCCCCAGCTGGGGGTTCTGTGAATCAGCACTGATCGACGGCGACCGCGTCCTCGCAACCCCAGGGGGCGCCATCGGCACTGTCGTCTGCTGGAACCTGCAGACCGGAGAAAAGCTCTGGCAGTCCTCCGACATCACCGAACTGGCACACTACAGCAGCATTCTGGCGGTGAACCACTTTGGCAAACGACAGTACATCCAGCTCACGGCCACAAAGCTCTTCGGCCTCGATGAATCCGGAAAACTGCTCTGGGAAACCAGTTTTCCGGGCAATGTTGCGGTCATTCCAACTCCGATCTACCGCGACGGCCTCGTCTACGTCACAGCCGGCTATGGTGCCGGCTGTAAGCTGGTCAAAGTCACCGCAGAGAACACGGTGGAAGTTCTCTACGAAAACAAGGTGATGAAGAACCACCATGGCGGTGTGCTGCTCTTCGGTGACCACGTCTACGGTCACACGGACGGTGGCGGAATTATCTGTCAGGATTTGCTGTCCGGAGAACAGGTCTGGACTGACAGCAAACGAAATGGCAGCAAAGGGGCTGTGGCTTTCGCGGATGGCATGCTGTACTGTCTGTCGGAAGATAAGGGAGAGTGTTTTCTGGTGAAGGCCAGTCCGGAGGGCTATTCAGAAACAGGGCGATTCAGACTGGAACCGCAAACGGAACAGCGCAGTCCACAGGGTCGAGTCTGGACCCATCCAGTGATCTGCAACGGCCGCCTGTATCTGCGGGATCAGGAGATCATCTGCTCTTACGACGTGAAGGCACGCTGAGGATCACAGTGCCCCTGTAAGCGATGGATGGATCCCCTTTGTGGCGACAGGGTGGCATTCAATTGCTTCAAGGAGAATCCGTGTGCGAACACTCCAATTCCTGCCAATCTCCCTGCTCCTGTTAACCGCCACACTCATCCCCGCGGGAGTGCTGCAGGGTGACGAGCCAGCGGCGACCACCCCGGTCGCTGCTTCTGCTGCACAGTCTGGGTCTGCAGATCCCAACGACTCTGCGGACCCAGCCGATCCTGTCGCTGGTCAGAATCACTGGGCTTACCGCCCCCTGACCGTCCCTGCAGTCCCTTCTGTCCGCAACACGGCATGGCCAGCAACTGAGCTTGACTGTTTCGTGCTTGCGGAACTGGAGCGCGTCGGTCTGAGTGTGAGTGAAGACGCGCCGCCTGAGGACCTGCTGCGGCGCGTCTGTTTGCTGCTGACTGGACTTCCGGCAACGTCTGAGCAGCGATCGCGATTTCTGGCAAATCCGGTGCCGCAGGAATTCGAGCGGCTGGTTGACGAACTGCTGGGTTCCCCCGCTTTCGGCGAGCGTTGGGGACGACACTGGCTGGATCTGGCTCGATACGCCGATTCAAACGGTTTGGACGAGAATTTTCTGTTTCGGGAGGCATGGCGTTACCGCAACTGGGTGATCGATGCACTCAATGCAGACCTGCCATACGATCGATTTCTGCTCGAACAACTGGCTGGCGATTTGCTTCCACATGAATCGGTGGAGCAGCGGGATCGGCAGCGAATTGCGGCCGGTTTTCTTGTGGTTGGCCCAAAGGTACTGCTGGGCGTCAATCCGGACCGCCAGCGCATGGACGTGGCCGACGAACAGCTGGATACGATTGGTCGCGCGGTCCTGGGACAAACGATTGGTTGTGCACGGTGTCATGACCATAAGTTCGATGCGATACCAACTCGTGACTACTACGCACTTGCGGGCATCTTCACATCCACTCGAGTCATGGAGCAGCGGTTTATGCTCAATGAACAGCGAGTGATGGAGCGTTTGCAGGGCCTGGGCGAGGTGGGTGACGGTCTGGATGATGCTTACGAGAGCTACTGGCGCGGCCGCGGAAATCTCGAACAGCGTCTGCGAGCGGCCGAATCCTCGCTGGAAGTGCTCAAAGCCGCAGCCCCGGCTGCCATAGCCACAAGGCTCGCTTCGAACAGCGAATCCTTCGCGGAACTGGCACGAGACTCGGCCTCAGACCTCACTCAACGAACGGCCGCTCAGGAAGCATTTGTAACCGAACTGCGCAAGCAGTTTGAAAAGCCGCCGAAAATCCCTCCGCGGGCGATGATTCCTTCAGAGGCAGAGCAGGTGCGGGATGAAGCCATTCGGCTGGCAGGAAAATTCGATGATCCTGCCGATGTCGTTCCTCGTGGATTTCTGCAAGTCCTGTGTGAAGGCCCATCCCAGCCGCTGCCAGGCAATCGCAGTGGCCGCGAGGAGTTTGCGAGGTGGCTGACGGCCCCGGGAAGCCGAGCGGCTGCATTGAGTGCACGAGTGCTGGCCAACCGCGTCTGGCATCACCTGCTGGGATGCGGACTGGTGCGCACAGTTGACAATTTTGGTCGCACAGGTGAACCACCCAGCCACCCTGAACTGCTGGACTTCATGGCCGCAGATCTGCAGCGTGGCGGCTGGTCAATCAAATCACTGATCCGCCGTGTGGTGCTCAGCCGCGTTTTCCGGTTGTCCAGCCGCACTTCACTGGAACATCGCGAACGAGATCCGGAGAATCGCCTGCTGGGTCGATTTTCCAGAAGGCGGCTCGATCCGGAGTCCCTGCGTGACGGAATGCTCTGGTCTGCCGGCATTCTGGAATCGGGGCGTCAGAATTCGACAGTTGACTACCTGGGAGACCAGGCAACTGCGGTCGGCTCAAACCCGGTACGGAGACGTACGGACTATCGATGTCGCAGTGTGTACCTGCCAGTGATCCGGAATGATTTGCCTGAACTGTTCGAGGCCTTTGATTTTGCGAACCCTCATACGGCGACGGGGGCAAGGCCGGTCACGACCGTTCCGGTGCAGGCGCTGTATCTGCTGAATGATCCGCAGGTCATGGAAACGTCGCTCGCCATGGCTCGCAGAGTGCTGCAGGAATCACCAGACAGCACGACCGAGGGGCGCGTCAGGAAGTTGTATGAACTGCTTGCGGCGGGCAGGCCGACAGCAGCTGAGTTATCTGCGGCCGTCGAATACATCCATCTGGTGGAATCAGAACTGCGATCAGCGGGCGTTGCGGAAGCAGGGACCGAGTCAGAGCGGGATGCATGGTCACGGCTGTGCCAGGCTGTGTTTGCATCAAGTCGATTTCAGTATTTGCAGTGATCCGAATTGACGGAATTCATTTCGGAACATCCATAGTCAGGCATTTGGAGATTCACTCAGATGGGCAGTTGCCACACGTTTGCCCGGTCGAAAAGTCGCCGGGAGTTGCTGCGACGGGCGGCCTGCGGCTTTGGCGGGCTCAGTTTTGCCGCAGCCGCAGCCGCAGCCGACAGCCACGGATCCCATTTTGCACCGCGGGCGAAGCGAGTGATCTTTCTGTTC
>JBEIEK010000194.1:0-10968 GCA_040382995.1 Planctomycetaceae bacterium | reverse complement strand
TTCTGCATATCCAGTTCCAGCTGCGGCTGTCCCTGCTGAGCACCGACAATATTGCCGAACCCAATCACGCTCTGAAAAATCCGACGCAGCTCAGGACGCATGGTTTCCGGATCCTTCAACGTCAGCAGCAAGGCGAACGCTGGCAGTCGGATCGCGGGAACTGGCGTGATGCGGCTGAAGTCCTGGCGAGCCACCAGCAGGCGCATGCCGGGCTCGATCGCTCCCAGCACTTCTTCGCCGAAATCGCGACCGGCAAAAATGGTTCCCAGGTTCGATTCGGCTTCGGCCATGCGATCGTTGATTTGTTCACTGAACAGATCGCCCGCGCGGAGCCACATCTGTGACACGTCGCGATGGATGCCGACCGTGCCCAGAGTTTCCGGGACTTCGGGAATTTCGGGCACGCGACCGGAAGCCTGGGGACCAAAATACCATTCGCGTTGCTCCGGGATCCACGTCGCATCAAAGGGCGTGGCCAGACGCAGCTGCAGCCTGGCTGCATCCACCTGCAGTTCGGCTGTGGCCCATTCGGCATGGCCAAGGACACTTTGCAGGCCACCGAACAAAAGTTCAGCGACGGGATCGTCGATGCGTTTTGTGAAAGCGTCCTGACCAGGACGACTGAGAGACTGCAGGGCGGTTCGCACTGCGGCCAGACCAAACCATGCGCGAACTGTATCCGCAGGGGTTTCCCGTGCGCTGGCGGTGCGAAAGGCAGGGATGGCTGCCAGCGACTGCGGAGGTTGCGCGGTCGCCGGATCGGGCGGGTCGAGAATGCGATCGAGCAGAGTTCGGCCGGCATTTGCAGAGCTGACCACGAGCAGCCATTCGCCCACCACGGCCGCTCCGCCCTGCGGCAGGCGGTAGACGGGAACATCGCGATAGGTGTCCAGCGGTCGAATTTCACTGCCACCCAAACGCGTCAGCTCCAGAAGTTTCAGACGCACTTCCTGCATGAAGTCTGCGTCCCGGCCACGCACGAGCAGCATGACGCTCCTGTCGGACGCGTCGACAGCCAGATAGAGACCTTTGGCGGAGACAGCTGCGAGCGTTTCTCGCCAGGGTTTGCCAAACTGAAGTTCCAGAAAATTGCGGGCTGTGAGCACACCTGTCATGCCAGGACTGCGCAGAGCCTGCTTCCAGGCTTCTGTCTGCTGCAGGCGATCGGCGATGGGGTGTTCGAAGAGCGTTTGCAGAAATGCTGTGGGGTCCCGCAGTTCGATGTAGGCGGCCGTAGTGCCTGGGAACACCTCAGCCGGCGAAAATTCGCGAACCGTCTGGTTCACATCCTGACCCAGCAGGGAACAGGAGTTCGGCAGGGCGGCAGCAAAACAGCACACGAGGCTGATCAAAAACGGCATCCGAGGGTTTGGTCTTGAACGCATGGAATGATCCGTTGGGGGAAGAAGTGGGGCCGCTTCATTGGAATTCGCTGGAGCAGGCTGTTTCCTGGATGGCAGGCGTTCAGGAGCGTGCAGTTTGCCGGGAAAGGAGACGCAGGGCAAGAGAAGCAGGGGTGGCTCGTGGAAGAGCGTGCCGGTCTTGCCGATCACCCGGTCGCCGCCCCCCCCCAAAGCGCCAACTTCACCAAAGCTCGCCTGCCGCAAATTTTCCCAAAAGCTCCACGCGAGCCACAAACTGCACGAAACGCGGTGAACTCCGGGGGAATGTGGTTGCCCAGTCGCAATTTTCTGGCATCATTGCAAAAAATTCCTGACCAATTGCTCCTGTTTCCATCCAAGGGACGCACCCATCCATGATGCTGCTCATTCTGCGGGTGGCCTACCTGCTGATTTGTGCGGGTGCCATTCTGGCGTACATCACCACCGAAGCAACCGATCCCAAAGTTGCAGCCCTGCCTCAGATCGTCGAAAACAACAAGACAGCAGCGTTTTTCGTGATGCTGTTCCTGTCCCAGATCGTCACCATCACAGACCTGCTCATTCGTCGCAAGCGGATCGAGGTGATTTCGGCAATCTACTTCGGCATCCTGATTGGCGTGCTGCTGGCCTATCTGATGATTCAGGCACTCACGCCTGTCGTCCCGGTCACCAGCGAATACCACACTGCGCTGGTCCTGCTCACGCTGCTCGTGCTGCCCTACGTCTGCGTCTCACTGCTGCTGCAAACCAAGGATGAATTCCGGTTTGTCATTCCGTATGTGGAATTCCAGCGGGAACTTAAGGGCGGACGTCCGCTGGTTGTCGACAGCAGCTCGCTGATCGATGGTCGAATCGCCGATGTGGTCGAGACACAAATCATCGAAAGCCAGCTGATCGTGCCCGATTTTGTGCTTGCGGAAGTTCAGGAAGTGGCGGATTCCAGTGACAAAAACCGTCGCACCCGTGGTCGCCGCGGACTGGAAGTGCTGGCCAAGATCCAGCAAAGCACACACGTCGATGTCAAGGTCATGGAGACCTCGCGGACAGACTTCCGACAGATGACTGTCGATCAAAAGGTAGTCGCCCTCGCCAAACAGATTCGCGGCGGAGTGCTCACAAATGACTTCAACCTGAATAAGGTTGCCAGCGTCCAGGGCATCCCGGTGATCAACCTCAACGACCTGGCAAACGCCCTGAAGCCCCGCTATATTCCCGGTGATCGCCTGAATATCCGGGTAATCCGGGAAGGCGAAGGTGCCGGTCAGGGTGTGGGCTATCTGGATGACGGTACCATGGTCGTCTGCGAAAATGCTTCCATTCTGGTCGGCAAGGAAATCGGCGTCACGGTAACCAGCGTGCTGCAGGCCAGCGCAGGGCGAATGATTTTCGGCAAGCTGGCACAAAAGGCCGGCGAATAGCGTGCCGCTATTCCCGGCATTCAACGGGAAAAGCTTTATGGACAGGCACCAAACGCTGGCATGGCTTCTGGCAGTGGCGGCCGTAACTTCCTGGCCAACTGCACCTCTGAACGCCGACGTAAAGCTCGCAGACATCTTCACCGACCACATGGTGCTCCAGCGCGAACAACCGCTTCGCGTCTGGGGGACCGCTGATGCCGGCGAACAGGTGACCGTCTTCATCGGCAGATCACAGGCCGTCACACAGGCGGGTGACTCCGGTCGCTGGGAAGTCACCCTGCCTGCCCAGCCCGCTGCTGATGCCCCCGTCAGATTCGAGGTTCAGGCCGGCAACCGACTCGTGCTGCAGGATGTCCTCGTCGGCGAAGTCTGGCTCTGTTCCGGCCAGTCCAACATGGAGTGGACCGTTGCCATCAGTGCAGATGCCGCCGCAGAAATCGCCGCGGCGACCGACGACCGGATTCGCCACATCAAAATTCCACTCGTTGCCGCGGCCATCCCGCAGGATCGCTTCAATTCCACATGGCAGGTTTGTTCTCCGCAAACAGCCGGCAACTTCACCGCCTGCGGCTACTACATGGCCCGCCGTCTGCGTCAGGAACTCAAAGTTCCCGTCGGACTCGTGAATTCTTCCTGGGGCGGCACACGAATCGAACCGTGGACTCCACCAATCGGCTTCCAGCAGGTGCCCGCTCTGCAGGACCTCTCCAATTCCATCATCGGCCGCACACCCGGAACTCCGCAGTGGAATCAGCGTCTGCAGGTCCACATCGAAGATACCGAACGCTGGCTCGTCGCCGCTCGACAGGCTGCCCAGCGCGGCGAACCTGTGACCCCCAGCCCCGCCTTCCCCGCAGAACTCACCCCCTTCTCCGGTAATCAGGACCCCACGATGCTCTACAACGCCATGATTCATCCGCTGGTCGGCTTTCCGATCCGCGGTGCAATCTGGTATCAGGGTGAAAGCAACCACACCGAAGGCCTCCTGTACCTGGAGAAAATGAAAGCCCTGATCGGTGGCTGGCGGGCGCTCTGGAAACGCGATTTCCCATTCTACTTCGTGCAGATTGCCCCCTTCCGCTACGGCACCGAAGACCCAACCCTGCTCCCGCGATTCTGGGAAGCACAGGCTCAGGCCTGCAGCATTCCACGCACAGGAATGGTTGTCATCAACGACATTGCCACAGTCGGTGACATTCATCCGCCCAATAAGCAGGACGTCGGCCTCAGACTTGCCGGGCTTGCCCTCAAATACGACTACGGTCAAACCGAACTCGTCGCCGACAGCCCCCAGCCGGACCAGCTCAAAGTCGAACCCGGAAAACTCACGGTCACTTTTCGCAACACCGCCGGCGGACTGAAGACGCGGGACGGCAAAGCGCCCAGCCACTTTGAAATCACGGGCCCGGGGTCCGGTGGCTTCCAGTCGGCAGATGCGGTCATCGATGGTGACAGCGTCATCCTCAGTTCCGCCAAAGTTGCTGAACCCACGGCCTGGCGTTTTGCATGGAATATGCTGGCCGAACCCAACCTCTGTGGTGCCAGTGGTCTGCCCGTCAGTGCGGCACGCGGCGGAGAAATCCCGACATTCCTGAACACCCTGCCAGCCGCCCGTGACTACCAGCTCGTCTATGACCTCGACCTCAGCAAGCTCGGTGCCGAGATCCGCTATGACGTCGATAACAGCAGCAAAATCGGCGCCTTTGACCGCATCGCGTGGCTGCTGGAACTCACGTCCGAGTCGGGCAGTCAGCAGAACGTGTTTGTCTCGATGGAGGCCTTCACCAAAGACCCCGCGAAAATCGGAATTCCCACAGTGACCTCGGGCGCAGTCTTCCAGCAGGCCGCAACCAGCGTTGACATCTTCACCGACGTCCAGGGACTCACTTCCGGGACTGGCCTGCAAACCTGCAACATCGAATTCTGGCCTCACAACTACGCCGCCGCCAACACCGCAGGCACTCCGAACGCCAGCGATACCGTCTACGATGCCGGCGATGAAATGGTAGAACCCACTGCGGGCTATGGCTCGATGCAGGTGCACAACCACGCTGCCGGTCAAACGGTCTTCGCCATCAACAACTGGCGCGCCGGTGCCGCCGCAGATATCGGAATTGGCAACAGTCCCGGCGATACGCGAGACTGGACCTTCAGTGGCAGTTCCCGCGCGTGGTCGTCCAAACGTCTCCGTGTCTTTGTGCGTCCACAAAAACCATGATGGATTCAGACACCTTCGATCCCACGCGACTCCAACAGGCTGCTCAGGCCGTCAGCGAACGGCTGCAAATGGCCAGCAGCTCACTGGTGCTTGCAGAAAGCTGCACGGGCGGACTCATCGCGTCCACCCTCGCCCGCATCCCAGGTGTCTCCGCCTGCCTGGCCGGCAGCTTTGTTGTTTATCAGATTGCCAGCAAGACGGCGTGGATCGGAGTGCGGGCTGAGACCATCGCCGAAAGGGGTGTCGTCAGCGAACACGTCGCCACTGAAATGGCTTCTGGCGCATTGCTGCACACTCCACATGCCGCCGTTTCTCTGGCCATCACCGGTGATCTCGGCCCGAACGCACCTGCACACTCCGATGGCACTGCCTGGCTCGCCGTCGATAGTCGCACCACAGGCCCCGCCACAAAGCTGCTGACACTGGCACCCGGGACCGCCGCCGACTTCCCCGGCTTGCGCTGGTTCCGCCAGCAGCAGGCTGCCACGCTGGCCCTCGAATTTCTCCTCGAATGGCTCCACTGAAAGCGGACAGCCCATGAAACACCCCGTCATCGCTGCCCTCGTAATGTTTGCCGCTCTGCTGACCCTGATCGCCGCAATCCTTTCAACCAGTGGTGATGGCACCAGCCGCGATACGCCCTCGATACAGTCCGATTCCGCGACCGATCCAACCGCCTCCACCGCCCCGCCACCAGTACCCGCCGCTGACGATCCACGCCTGAAGGAAATGCTCTGGATTCCGCCGGGCCGGTTTCAGATGGGAGCACTCAATACGGTCCCCGATGAATTCCCGCCGCACACGGTTCAGCTGGATGGTTTCTGGATGGACCGCACGGAGGTCACAAATCGGCAGTTCCAGGCTTTCGTCGACGCCACCGGCTATGTCACACTCGCCGAACAGCCACCAAAACTCCGCAGCATCCAGCCCGATTCAGCACTCTCCCAGGCTCAGATCCTTCCGGAGTTCAACAAGCCTGGCTCCATCTGCAGTCTGCAGCTGGCCAGTCGCAGCGATATTGACCCCAATCGCGGTGCCTACAGCTGGTGGCAGTACGTGCCTGGAGCCAACTGGAAGCATCCCGAAGGCCCCGATTCCTCGATCGATGATCGCCTTGATCACCCCGTCGTTCACGTCAGCTGGATTGATGCTCAGGCCTACTGCCGCTGGGCCGGAAAACAGCTCCCCACGGAAGCCCAGTGGGAGTATGCTGCTCGCGCGGGCAGCACCAGCGACTATCCATGGGGCTCCGCACTTGTCCCCGAAGGCCGGTGGCTGACCAATATCTGGCAGGGAGAATTTCCGGTCAGCGACACCGGCGAAGATGGATTCACGCGCACCGCCCCTGTCGGCAGCTTCCCCGCCAATGCCTTCGGGCTGGTGGATATGGCCGGCAACGTCTGGGAATGGTGCAGCGACTACTACCAGCCCGAATACTATGCCGACAGTCCTCAGAAGAACCCGCCCGGCCCCGCCTCCAGTCATGACCCCCAGGAACCTGGCATCATCAAACGCGTGCAGCGCGGTGGTTCATTTATGTGCAGCGATCAGTACTGCGTTGGCTATCGCACTTCTGCCCGCATGAAGGGAGAAGAGGACAGCGGTGCGTTCCATACCGGCTTTCGCTGCGTGATTAACCCGGTTTCCTCAGGAAAGACACCATGAACCACCTTCCGCAGGGGCCTCTCCGCGGGGGCATTGAAGCCGGGGGCACGAAATTCCTCTGCACTGTCAGTCACGGCTACGAACACGGTTTCCTCGCTCGAGCCCGCTTCGACACCGGTTCTGCACCCGCTGCATTGCTCAAACAGGTCACTGACTGGTTTGTCGAGGCTCAGCACCAATTTGGAAAGATCGAAGCAATCGGCGTGGCGTCCTTTGGTCCGGTGGAACCCGATCCGCGTTCCGACCAATATGGATTCATCACCACAACTCCCAAACATGGCTGGCAGAATACGGATCTGCTCGGTCCGCTTCGAGCCGCACTGCCTGGCATCCGTCTCGGTTTTGACACCGATGTCAATGGCGCGGCACTCGGGGAAGCACGGTGGGGAGCCGGCCAGGGGCTGGACGATTTTGTATATATCACTGTCGGTACAGGCATCGGCGGTGGTGGCTTCAGCGGAGGCCGACTCCTGCATGGGCTGATGCACCCCGAAATGGGGCATCTGAGCGTTCCCAGGCTGCCGGGCGACGACTTCCCCGGTGTCTGCCCCTTCCATGGTGATTGCTGGGAAGGCCTCTGCTCAGGCCCTGCCATTGCCGCGCGCACCGGCATGCCCGTCGAACAACTCCCTGCCGACCACCCCGCATGGGACCCCGTAATCCATGCCATGGCCCACGCACTTGTCAACATTACTTATATATTGTCTCCACACCGTATCATCCTTGGTGGCAGCGTGCGTCGAGCGGGCCAATTGGGCGAAGCGGCCTTCTTCGACAGGCTCAGAACGGCCGCCCGGAAACAACTGAATAATTACCTTGCCCCTGCCGCCGTCAGCGATGCCGGCTTACCAACATACATTGTCCCTCCTGCTCTCGGTGATGAAGCCGGGCTCTGGGGCAGCCTGGCGCTGGCAGACAACTGAACCGCCCGATTGACATCGACACCTCAGTGATCCGCGATGGTGGCAGCCCCAGCTGCAGTTCCACTTCCCGGGCCAGCTTTGCAAGGTAGTAACCGATCAGGGATCCCTGCAGGAAGACATACAGCACAAGTCCCAGCCCCCCAGCCAGCACCACCAGTCCCGTGACGCAGAAAAACTCAATCACCCCCCAGAACCATCCCTCGGGAAAGAGTGGATGCAGATACAAAAAGCACCCAATCGCTGCCACCAGAAACAACATCACAGCAGCTCCGGTGACGATCAGATTCAGCACCACAGGCACGACGCCGAACCACCAGAGACGTGGATATCGGCAGAGAAATCCAAAGCCTTCCCACGGGGCTGAAAAACCGCGATGGAATGCGGCCCACCACGATTCGGAAGCAGAAAGTCGCGCTGGTGGCGTTGGTCGAGCATCTGCGGATGGACCTTTCGTCTGCGTACGTTCGGTCACGGACCGCTTTGCCTGCCCCGCTGACGCCAGTGCATCAAAGGGCGCCAGAAACGCTGCAGCCAGCAACCCGCAGAAAGCGGCCAGCGGAACACCCACAAGCAGTTGTGACATCGGTTCCGCGGCTGTGTCTGGAAACAGCCACGTTCTGATCAGCAGGTAGAGACCGCAATTGAAGAGCGGCACAATCTGAAACAGTCGTCGCCTGCGGACCAGCAGCGGGATGAGTATGCCACCCTGCACAATTCCCGTGAGCAGCAGCCCGAAACTCGACGCGGCAATCAGCACCGCCGCCTTGACTGTGGCGGGCACCTCCACATTCATCCCTGACTCAACCCCGGCACCACTCCGCAAAAAATCCCAGTCTGCAGTGGCCACACACGGCAGGAGTGACAGGAGAAATGCTGGTGTTGACAGCATGGGAGTTTGATCCTGCAGGTGTCTGTCGGGCTAAAACGCAGCGAGCCTCCCGGAAGGAGGCTCGCTGGAACGAACACAACATTGCCAGGGGGGCAACTATTTGCTGCCAGCGACGGCGGCCTGAGCGGCCGCGAGCCGGGCGATGGGGATGCGGCGCGGGGAGCAGCTGACGTAGTTCAGGCCGATCTCATGGCAGAAGTACACCGACTTGGGATCGCCACCGTGTTCGCCGCAGATGCCGATTTTCAGATCGGAGCGAACGGCACGTCCGTCCTGCACGGAGGTCTTCATGAGTCGACCAACCCCGGTCTGGTCGATGGTCTGGAACGGGTCTGCCGGAACGATGTCGTGTTCGGTGTAGTAACCGATGAACGACTTGTAGTCGTCGCGGCTGATCCCCAGACAGGTCTGCGTGAGGTCGTTGGTACCGAAGCTGAAGAATTCGGCGGTCTGAGCGATTTCGCCGCTGGTCATGGCGGCGCGAGGCACTTCGATCATGGTGCCAACCATGTAGTCCACCTTAACGCCCTGTTCGGCGAAGACCTTTTCGGCGGTTTCGCGAATGATGGCGGTCTGGTTGTCGACTTCCGTTTTGTAACCGGCCAGTGGGATCATGATTTCCGGGTGGCAGCTGATGCCAGCCTTCTTCACGGCACAGGCCGCTTCGATGATGGCACGGGCCTGCATGGCGGTGATTTCGGGATAGACGATCCCGAGACGACAGCCACGATGCCCGAGCATCGGGTTGGATTCCTTGAGCTCGTCGACGCGACGGTGCACCTGTTCTTCTGTGACATTGAAGGTGCGGGCGAGTTTGCCGGAGAGCGTGGGGTCTTCGTGCAGGTGATGCTCGGAGAGGAATTCGTGGAGCGGTGGGTCGAGCAGTCGGATGGTGACCGGCCGTTCGCCCATGGTTTTGAAGAGGTGCGTGAAGTCATCTCGCTGGAACTTGAGGAGTTTGGCGAGAGCTTTTTCGCGGTCCGCTTTGGCAGTGGCGAAGATCATTTCGCGCATTTCGTCGAGATGATCGAAGAACATGTGTTCGGTACGGCAAAGACCAACACCTTCGGCGCCCAGAGCCACGGCGGCTTCGGCGTCGGCGGATTCGGTGTTGGCGCGGACCTTGAGTGTCCGATACTGGTCGGCCCAGGCCATGAGCTGAGCGTATCGGCTGTAGATTTCGGACTTTTCAGGTGCCAGTTTGCCCATCAGGACGTCCATGACTTCGGAGGGGCTGGTATCGATGCGGCCGGCGAACACTTCGCCGGTGAAGCCATCGACGGAAATCCAGTCACCTTCGCGAAGCACTTTGCCGTTGACCGTCACGGTGCCGGCTTCGTAGTCGATATTGAGCTTATCGCAGCCACAGACGCAGGTTTTGCCCATCTGGCGGCTGACGAGAGCGGCGTGGGATGAGGCGCCGCCGAAGGCTGTGAGAATACCGCGGGCGACCTTCATGCCCCGGAGGTCCTCGGGGCTGGTTTCCTTGCGGACCAGGACAAGCTGCAGGGAGTTGTCGGCGTTCCAGCGTTCTTCGGCGTCGGAAGCGTGGAAGACGATCTGACCTGTTGCAGCACCCGGGCCGGCGTTGATGCCTTTGGCAAGGAACTGGTCGGACTTGACTGCAGCGGTCTTGGCGGCGGGGTTGAAGATCGGCTGCAGGAGCTGGTTGAGGTCGTCAGCTGGGATGCGGCGTTTTTCGAGTGCCGTGCGGGCATCGATGAGACCTTCGTTGACGAGATCCACTGCGATGCGGACGGCGGCGAATCCGGTGCGCTTGGCGTTGCGGGTCTGGAGCATCCAGACTTTGCCACGCTGCACGGTGAATTCGATGTCCTGAACTTCGCGGTAATGCTTTTCAAGGATCTTACCGATGTCATCGAGCTGCTTGTGTGCGAGCGGCATGTCGCTGGCGAGCGTCTCTTCGATGCGGCGGGGCGTGCGAGTTCCTGCGACGACGTCTTCACCCTGAGCATTGATGAGGTAGTCACCACAGAAGCCGGGGAGACCAACGGAGCAGTTGCGGGTGAGACCGACGCCGGTGGCGCAGTCGTCGCCGAGGTTGCCGAAGACCATGGCCTGCACGTTGACGGCTGTGCCCCAGTCCTCAGGGATGTTGTTGAGCCTGCGGTAGGTGATGGCGCGCGCCCCGTTCCAGGAGGTGAACACCGCGCCGATCGCACCCCAGAGCTGGGCCCAGACATCCTGCGGAAAGGGCTTTGACGTGGCCTCCGCGACGAGCGCCTTGTAGCGCGTGATCAGGGCCTGCCACTCCTCCGCGGTGATCTCGGTGTCGAGCGCATAGCCCTGCTGTTCCTTGAAGCCGCCCAATATGTCCTCGAACTCGGAGTGATCGACGCCCAGCACCACGTCGGAATACATGCTGATGAAGCGGCGGTAGCTGTCATAGGCGAAGCGCCGGTCACCGGACTTGGCGGCAAGCCCCTCGACCGTCTCGTCATTGAGGCCGAGG
>JBEIEK010000193.1:0-10993 GCA_040382995.1 Planctomycetaceae bacterium | reverse complement strand
CGCTGGCGTTGCCTGTGCTGCGACATCGACTGGTGCCCACCTTCAGTGCAGAGGCGGAGGGTGTCAGTGTTGACGATCTGATTCGCCGTCTGCTTCGTGAAGTTCCCCGCCCCGACCGCGAACTGCTCTAGGTGCCGGATGTCTGCTCCCCAGGTTTTATCCGCTGGTGACGTAAGCCGTCTGAGCGGCCTGCAGTTGCTGGTAAAGCAGGTCGTCGAGGGATTCTCTTCCGGTCTGCACCGGTCCCCGCACAAGGGATTCAGTGTGGAATTTCGGGAGCACCGCGCGTACGTGCCCGGCGACGATATTCGCACGATCGACTGGAAGCTCTTCGGCAAGACCGATCGCCTGTACATCCGCGAATACGAAGAAGAAACCAATCTTCGCTGCACGATTCTGCTGGACTGCAGCGGATCGATGGGATACCGCGGCAGTCGCGCTGGCGGGCTCAGTAAGCACGAATTCGCTGTGCGTTGCGCGGCCTGCCTTGCATGGCTGATGCTCCAGCAGCAGGACAGCGTGGGACTGGTCACTTTTGACACGCAGATTCGCCGTTACATCCCTCCTCGCGCACGCCCCCGACATCTGAAGCATGTGCTCAATGAACTCTGCACGCAGCAGCCCGGCGCGGAAACAGGCCTGGCGGACGTGTTTCATCAAATTGCCTCACGAATTCATCGCCGCGGACTGGTTCTTGTGCTGTCAGACCTGTTCGGCGACGTCGATCAGCTGATGAAGGCGCTCGCCCATTTCCGCCATGCCCGCCACGAGGTGGTCATCTTTCAGATCTGGGATGAGGACGAGCTGGATTTTCCGTTTCGCCAGTGGACTCAGTTCTCCAGTCTGGAAAACTCGGCTCAGCGTCACCTTGTCGATCCAGCGCAGCTCCGCAAAGCGTATCTGCAGAAGCTGGCGGAATACCGCGAGCAGCTGACACGTGGCTGCAGTCGCCAGCGGATCAGTCTGGTTCCGCTGACCACCTCCCAGCCCTGTGCGGACGCTCTGGCTGCATGGCTGGCAGTTCGGAGGCGCGCACGATGACACTGCTGAATCCGCTGCTGGCCTTCGGCGCCATCGCCCTGCTGGTGCCTCTGCTGATCCACATTTTCAATCGCAGCAGATTTCGCACCATTGAATGGGGAGCGATGCACCTGCTGGAGTCGGTGATCAGTCAGAATCGTCGCCGCTTCCGCATTGATCAGCTGATCCTGCTGCTGATTCGCTGTCTGATTCCAGCTGTGCTCGCAGCCTGCCTCGCACGTCCGGTACTCACTGGCACGGGACTTCTCGGAAATGCCCCGGTCGGACTGGTGCTCCTGCTGGACAACAGTTATTCGATGGAGGCGACCGATCCGGCCGGAACGCGGTTTTCCGCCGCAGTGGACTCCGCCTGCCAGCTGCTCGCCGGCTTACCCCGCGGCTCCCAGGTCTCCGTGGTGCTCACTGGTGGTCGACCAACGCTGCTCTTTGATCGACCGCTGACTGATCTGCAGGCGGTAACGCGTCGGCTGCGGCAGCTGCGGCCGGGATTTGGGGCAAGCGACGTAGCGGGTTCACTGCAGCTGGGGATGGACCAGTTGCAGAACATTCCGGCCGTCCGCAGACAACTGCTGGTGCTGAGCGACCTGCAGGCTGAAGACTGGGCGGCCCTGACAAAGGGCTCTGCAACGGCTCTTCAAAAGCAACTGCAGGCCGGAACCGTCCCTACTGAACTTCTTGTGCTTCCAGTCGCATCCACGCAACAGCAATCTGCCGACAATCTGGCGGTGGAGAGCGTTGAGCTTCCGCAGCAGCCGGTTGGAGTCGGCCAGGAATTCTTCGTCCGCACCCGGCTCAGAAGTTACGCCGCAAAGGACTTCAACACCACCGAAGTCTCGCTGACACTGGATGGTCAGCCCGTATCCACTGTGCAGACGGAAGTGAAGGCGGGCGGGACGGCCGATGTGCTGTTTCGCTGCCGCAGCGAGGCCTCCGGTTCACATGTTGTGACGGTGGCCGTGTCGGCCGATGATCTCCTCGGAACTGACAATCAGCGGTCTGCCGCACTTGAGATTCTGAACAGCGTCCCCGTGCTGCTGGTTGACGGCGATCCCGGAACTCAGCCATTGCAGGGGGAAACAGACTACCTGAGTGTGGCGTTGACGCCGTGGACATTTGGCAGAGTCCCGCTGACGGATCTGCTCCAGACCCAGGTGGTACCCGCTGCCCAGCTCACGGAACCGCTGCTGAAGACGGCCCGGGTGGTGGTGCTCGCCAATGTTCCCAAACTCAGCGATCAGCAGCTGGAATGGCTCACCTCATGGGTTCGCGATGGCGGGGCACTGCTGGTGACGGCGGGCAACCGACTGGATCTCGACTGGCACCGACTGAAGCTTTGGAACGAAGGAAACGGCCTGCTGCCGGCGGTGTGGGGAGAGCTGCGGGGAGTTGGGAGCGATGGTGCTTCCGCCGGTGCAGCCGCGACACCCGGTTCAGCTGCCGCCGCAAGTCCCTCAGCCCGGTCGGCCCGGATCGTTTCCCGGCGTTCAGAACATCCGGCACTTGCGTTCTTCAATGATCCGTCGAACGGAGACCTGTCGACAGCCGAGATTCGTCGCTGGCACGTGCTCACGGTTGCCCCGCCTTCGTCGACTGCAGCGGATGCAGTGGATGCAGCGGAACGGCCTGCTGACGCCACCGCGTCTGCCGGTATTCCAGCCGTTGCGGCCGTACTCGATACTGGTGACCCGCTGCTGCTGGAACGCCGCAGTGGAGATGGCGTGGTTCTGCAGCTGGCGACGGCTGTGGATGCGGACTGGTCTGATCTGCCGCTGCGCCCCTTCTACGTGCCTCTGATGCAGCAGCTGATGACAACGCTGGCGGTGCAGATTCAGCCTCCGCGGAATTTGCTGGCCGGCGCGCCCGCCGTTGCCTTGTTTGCTCCTGCGGAAGAGCCTGCTGCAACCGCTGACACCGGCCCGACCTCGCCCACGCAGCCACTCCCCACCATCACACTGCTGGATCCGCTCGGGGCGCGCAGCGGTCTGTCCGCACGTCAGCAGGGGCGCTGGCTGCTCGCAGAATCCACGGTGACGCAGCGACCTGGCGTTTACACGATGACACTGCCTGACGGGCTGCCGCGGCACTTCGCAGTGCAGACGGACAGTTCCGAGTCGGATCTGAGACTGCTGGATCCGGGTCAGCAGCAGGCGGCGGTTGAGCAGCTGGGTGGGCAGCTGTTGAAGTCACTGCAGGAGTATCTGGAGACGGACCGTCGGCGACGTCATGGTCAGGAGATCTGGCCATTGTTGTTGGCCGGGCTGCTTGGCCTTCTGGCCCTTGAGGTGCTGCTGCAGCAGCGTTTTGCGGGAGTCGTGCGATGAGCCTGCAATTCACGGGAATGCTCCCGCTGTGGTTGGGTTTAGGCCTCGCCGCGTTGGTGTCGCTGTTGTCCTTTCGCGGGTATCTGCGGGAAACGCGGGGATTGCCGGGCAGTCTTCGCTGGTTGTTGCCGACGCTGCGTTCAGCCGCATTTCTGCTTGGCGTGTTGATTCTGACGGGGCCGGTTCTGCATCATCGCACGATCGTGGGTGAGCCAGGCCGGCTGGATGTGTACCTCGACGCTTCATCCAGCATGCAGCTGACGGACCGTCAGATGCCGGCCGCAGAGCGGGTCGCGGTGGCACAGGGACTGGGCTGGCTGGATCAGGAGCAGACACAGCCTGACGATCCGGCGGTTCGGGACGCCCTGAAAATGTTCGACGAGACGCCGCGGTGGCAACGCCTGGAGCAGGCGCTGACCAATGGTGAACGCAGTGTGCTGGCGAAACTTCAGGATCAGCACGAGGTGCATTTGCATCTGCTGCGGGGGGCTGAGGTCACTGCGGTCCCCGCTGAGGTGCTGGCGGGCGTCAGCAGCGGTGTGGGCAGGCAGTCGCTGTTCAACGAATTCTCGGCCACAACCGATCTGACGGCAGCCTTAAAAGCAGCCACAGGCGGTGGCACGCGGAAGGACGCTGTTGCACTGCTGCTCACGGACGGACGGCACAATTCCGGTGATTCTCCGATTGCCGTCGCTCGCGAGCTGGCAGCTGCGGGCAGTCGGGTTGTGACAGTGGCCATCGGGGCTGTGGAGGACCCACCGGATCTGGCAATTTTAAAGCTGGAACATCCGCAGAGTGTGTTCCGTCGTGATCAGGTCCGGGGCGTGGTGGTCCTGCATGACCGGGCTCCTGCCGGGGCTCCGTTCGTCCTCCAGATTCGTTCCGGTAACGATGTGCTTTGGCAGCAGCAGGCGATGGCCACGGGAGCGGGAGAACGCCGCATCGACTTCAGCTTTGCGGTCAACGATCTGGTCGAGCAGCTTGCAGATGACGCACCTGAAGGGATCACGCTGAACACAGTGCCGCTGGAACTCACTGCCGCCATCACTCCGCTGGCTGATGAAGCCAGCACAGCAAACAATGAGGCGGCATTGAGATTATCAGCGGTGGTGCAGCGGCAGCGAGTGCTGCTGCTGGACGGACGTTCCCGCTGGGAGACACGTTATCTGCGAAATCTGTTTGAGCGGGACGAGCAGTGGGAGCTGAATGCGGTGCTGGCGGGCCCCGGAACGCAGCAGGCGGAACTGGCGCGGGGAACCTCTGCGGGACAGTTTCCAGAAAATCGGGACCAGTTGTTTGGCTATGACCTTGTAATTTTGGGGGAACTGGAGCAGTCACTCCTTTCGACTGCTGAGCAGCGCTGGCTGAGGGACTTCGTGGACTTGCGCGGAGGTGGGTTGATAGTGATCGATGGGCAGCGGGGGACTCTTCCCGGCTTCGCGCGGGAGACGCTGGGAGACCTGATGCCGGTTTCCTGGCAGCCAACCCCAGCAGTGGCTGCGGTGGCCTTGCGGCTGACGGACCGCGGGGCTACGGAACCCATGTTGAAACTGGAGAGGGAAGAGGAAAAGAATCGGGCCTTCTGGACGAGGCTGCCTCCTCCACAAGCCCTTGTCCCGGTGCAGGCATTGCCGGGGGCAGAGGTGCTGGTGGAGGCGGAAGTGCCTGGAGCCACACTGCCCGTGCTTGTCACTCGTCGTTCGGGGGCCGGACAGGTGCTGTATCTGGCTACGGATGAAACATGGCGGTGGCGTTACAAGTCGGCGGATTTGTGGCATCAGCGGATTTGGAACCAGCTGGCACGCAGCGTGATGGCGCGATCGTTTTCAGTGAGCAGTGAGTATCTGGCGGTGGACAGTGGCCCGGTGACCTATCAGGAGGGTCAGGCGGTGGATGTGCGGATTCGGCTGCAGGATGCCCAGGGGCGTCCTGCACTGCAGGCCACAGCTGATGCACTCATCTGGCGGGACGGGCGGGTGGCAGCTACAGTTTCTCTGACGCCGGACGAGCATGTGCCGGGAATTTATCGGGGTCGAGTGACGGGATTGTCGAGAGGAGAATATGAGGTCTCGGTGCAGGTGGCTGGCTACAGTGCGGACGCCCTGCGGGCCCGAAGTCGTTTTGCGGTGATCGGTGAAACGGCGCTGGAACTGCGGGAGGGATCGGCGAATGCGGCATTGCTGAGTGAGCTGGCGACTGTGGGCGGTGGTGAATTTCTGCGTGAAGAAGATTTGCAGCGATTACCTGAAATCCTGAGTGTTTACAGTAACGGTCGGATCGTGGAGTCGGATAGTTTATTGTGGCAGAGTTACTGGTGGTTTTCCGCAATGCTGCTGCTGCTGACCTGTGAATGGCTGCTGCGGCGTCGAGCGGGGCTGATGTAAGTTCTGCACGTGCGAAGGGCAGACCAATGAGTGTCTCACTGGATCCGGTGGTTGTACGCAAGCTTGAGCAGTTCGCCAGACGTCGTCGACTGTTGCTGGCCGCGCGTGGGCTCAGCGCCTGCCTGCTGACATTTCTGCTTTGCCTTGCTGCTGCCGCTTTTGTGGACTGGTACTGGCTGCTCAGCGACGCACAGCGCTGGCAGTTGTCGGTCTTTGTTTACGTGCCTGCAATTCTGGCGGGATGGCTGGTAGCTGGTCGCCAACTGCTGCATGCACCTGCCAGTGCTGAGATTGCGGAACATGTGGAGCAGTCCGCACCTGAGCTTCGCGAAAAGCTGCTGGCGGCCGTCGATCTTGCTGTCGATGATCCTCGCGGGCTGCACGATTCACCCGCCTTCCGCAG
Organism: Planctomycetaceae bacterium; assembly: GCA_040382995.1. Classification (GTDB taxonomy): domain Bacteria; phylum Planctomycetota; class Planctomycetia; order Planctomycetales; family Planctomycetaceae; genus SXXK01. The sequence continues at coordinate 4,844 of JBEIEK010000193.1, read as the reverse complement.
TTTGCTGCAGGGAGAGGTGGCTGCAAAGATGGGGCGAGTGCGTCCTGCGGCGGTGCTTCCGTTCCGCCTCGCAGCTCGATGGGTGCTGGCTGCTGCGGTGATCGGCGTGCTGGCGTTGCTTCCGCTGTCATCATCGAATCCCGGGTTTCGGCAACTGGCTCTGCGAGCGATGCTGCCCATGGCGAACCTCGCCCGGGTGTCTCGAGTGCAGGTTCGGATTCTGCAGCCGTCGCCCAATTCACTGCTGCTGCCGCAGGACGAGTCGGCGGCTGTGATTGTGGAGACGTCGGGTGGCAAAGTGGCGGCCGCCATCATCGAGACGCGTGCCGCTTCTGATGGCGTGGTTCGCACAGCCATGACGCCACAGTCTGCGTCGCGGTTTGCGGCCAATCTGAAGCTGGACGGCGACCATGTCGACTATCGCATCCTCGCCGGAGACGCCATCACGCAGTGGCATCGCATCCGCACCAGTCCGCGCCCCCGCGCGGAGATGTTTACAAAGACACTTGTGTTTCCTGCTTACAGCCAGCTGGAGTCTGTCACCATGACGGACACGGATGGGCGACTGGAAGCGTTGCAGGGAACGCAGGTTACACTCGCTGTACAGACGAATCTCCCTGTGTCCGCGGCAGAACTGCGGCTCGACCAGCCGGGAAAGGACGAAGTCAAAGTCATTCCGCTGCAGGCGAGCGGAACTCAGTGGACGGCAGTGGTACCTGTCGAAGAACCCGGGACCTATCGTGTCCATCTGGTGGCAAAGGACACTCAGTTTACCAACGAATTCAGTCCGCGATACGAGATCCGACCGCAGCCTGACCTGATTCCGCGGGTGGGATTTGTGGACCAGCAGCAGTCAACGTTGCTGCTGCCGCCAGACGACATCCTGCAGCTGCGGGCGATGGCGGAAGATGATCTGCCGCTGGTCAGTCTGGAGCAGCAGATTTCGATCAACGGCGAGGACTGGATATCCTTTCCGCTGCAGGTTGCTGAAGTGGCGAGCACAGGCGGTCGCAGTCTGACGGCTGAATGGCAGTGGGACCTTGTCAGCCACGCACTCCGCCCCGGTGATCAGGTTTTGACAAAGCTGTCGGCGCTGGATCGTCGCGGCAGCCGCGGAGAATCGGCGCCGCTGCGAGTCGTGATCGCCGATCGGGAATTTGATCCGGAACGGCACACGCTGCTGAGGCAGAAGCTGGGCCTCCAGCCGGAACTGGTCAAGCTCGCGTTACTTCTGGAGGAGCAGAAGACCGCAGCAGCAGCAATTCTGGAACGTTTGAAGATGCTGCCCACCGATGCTCCTCAGGCAATCTCTGATCGCTCGGCCCTGCAGGACCTTGTTGACCGTCAGCGACCGGTGGCGGAGACACTGCTGCAGCAGACGCAGGGGCTCCTTCGCAGCATGCAGCCCGGCGCTGATGCTGCAGATGTGGAACGCACTGGATTGGTGTTGGCGAAACTCGCGCTGGATCAGCCCGGGACCGTTACGGCGGCGCTGGCCTCATTGAATCACGCTGCCGATGATAAACAGCGTCAGGAAGATCTGGCTGAGCTGAAACGCGGATTTGAAAGTGCAGCCGACGATGCTCGTGTCCTCGCTGAACATTATTCGTGGATGGCCTCGTGGAACCTTTTCGACGCAGCCTCCTTTGAGCTGCAGGCAATGCTGCAGCATCAGGAATTTGTGGTCAACAGCCCGACTCAGACGTGGCGTCGCCTGCAGCGCCAGCAGTTGCTGCAGGTCACCCAGCTGGAAACGTTTGAACGACTGCTCCGCGAACATCAGGGGACGCTGCCTGAAGCACTCCGCGGACACCTTAATCAGCTCGTCGACTGGAGTGTGGCCAGCCGCGACCAGCTGCAGCAGGCGCTCGAGTCAGAAGAGCGACTGGGACAACTCCAGGCAGTCTCAAAGGCCCTGCGGGATCAACTTCTTCAAAGACAGAAACTGGATGTGCTTGACAGTGCCATTCCGGGGCGGCTCCAGGCTGCCTGGAACGACCTTGATAACCGCGCTGGCGGACTGGCTGTGCTGATCGAGGGGGCAGCCGAGCAGGTGCGGCAGGAGCAGAGTTTGACTCAGCAGGCCGCCACCGCCGATGACTCGGGGCGCAGTCAGCAGTTTGCGGCACAGGCTGCAAGGTATGCTGCACGTCTGGATCTGCGGCTGGTGCCCGCCTTGCAACAACTCCGCAGTCGCCAGCGTCTGACGGAAGCTCGAACGGATTCAGACCTGCAGTATGCCGCAGATGCGGGACTGGCTCTGCGAGCCACCGAGGCGGTTCTGTATCGGCATCGTTCCAGCGACCCGATGGCCGAGCCTGAAAAAGTCGCTGAACATCTTCGTGAAATTGCTCCGGCCTGGCGTACGCTCGACGCTGGCCATCAACTGTTTGCTGCTCTCGCTGTGATGGCCCGGCTGCAGGAGCTGGAACGCTGGAGTTCAAGGCAGCGTTCAGCGCGGATTGACCAGCCTCGCCACTGGGACCTGCTCCAGCAGTCGCTCGATGCTGCCGTCAGACGCCTCACCGAAGCCCGCGCGGACAATGCCATCATTAACCGACTCAATCAGACTCGCTGGTCAGCTGCAGCTCGGGATGCCGGCAGACGAATCTCAGAACGCCGCTGGCGACGGGACGTGCTGACCGCGACCGGCCATGAACTGGATGGAATTGCGTCTGAGCTGACCGGAGCTCTGCAGGATCTGCAGCCGGCTATGGCTGCTGCTCGGGCCGTCCTTGCTCGCTTTGCCCCTTCCATTGCTCAGCTGGCAGAAAACGCAGCTGCCGAGGTGCGCAAACTGGAGGAACAAACTCTCAGGGTGGCTGATGACGCCGAAAAACAGCCACCGATGGCCGATCAACCCCGGCTGACCGAACTGCAGCAGCAGCAGGTCCTGGCCAACGACCGCATTGAGGATTTGATGCAGGCACTGATTGAAGATGCGGCAAGGCAGGATTTGACCGATGAACAGCAACGGGAACGCGCGAGGGACAGCGATGACAGCCTCGCACTGATTCAGCCCCCGGCCGAACGCATGAATCAGGAGTTGCAGCAGGCTGCGACGGCCAGCGAACAGGCTACCCGGCAGCAGGAACTGGCGCAGGCAGCCGAACAGCAGGAACAAACCGTCAGAGCACTCGAAACCGTCGCAAAGCATTTCAAGGCGCTCGAACAACAGACCGACATCGCGGAAACCCGCGCGGCGCTGCGCGAGGCCGAACAGCAGCAGGGACTTCCACAGGAAGTGGCAGAGCAGTATCAGCTGGCCGCAACCGCTGATCAACAGATGCAACGTTCCGCCCAGCAACAGCTGCAGGAGCTCGAAGCGGAACTGCAGCGAAATCCCGAAATGCAACAGGCCCTTTCTGAAATCGCCCGAAATTCACTGGCCGATGCTGAAAGCCTGCTGAAGGACGCCGCAGCTGAAGACCAAAGTCTGCAGCAGGCCAACGAGCGAGCAGATGCCAAATTCCAGGAACGTAAACGGGAATTGGCGGAGGACTTGCGGCAAATTGGCACCCAGGCATCGCAGCTCTCCTCTATGCTCGTCGCGCAGGCAGTCCAGGCCGCCGCGCAGGGCAAAACGCCTGAAGCTCAAACAAAACTTGCTGAAACCCAGCAAAAGCTGAATGCTGCCGCCGCGCAGGCTTCCAGTGCCCGAGAAGAACAACTGCTGTCTGAATTGCAGCAGACAGCCACAAATGCAAAGCAGGCCCTCCAGGAGGCTGCCGCATTGCTGAATGAAGGCCAGAACAAGGTGACAACCGCAAAAGATCAGCCCACCTTCCCCGACGCCGCCGCCCGGGACGCCCAGCAGAAAAACTCGGAAAAACAGCGACAGGCATTCCGCGAGCAGCAAAAGAAAACGGCCAGTGACCAGCTTCGACAGGCGGAGGAAGCCGCCAAAAGAACTCAGCAGGCCGTGAAGAACGCGGAAAACGAACTTCAGGCCGCCGATCGCCGCGTTGAACAGGCTCAGCAGCAGCTGAATAAGAAACCTGAAGACGCCGGACTGCAGCAACAGCTGAGCTCACAGCAGCAGCAGCGGCAAACCGTTCAGGACAAGCTCGATACTGCAAAACGTCAGCAGGACCGGGCGGCTGCCAACGTTCAGGCTGCCCAGCAGAAGCGGGATGCGGCGAACAACGCACCTCAGCCACCCCTGAACGCTCCCAACCCTGCTGCTCAACTGGCCGAACAATACGCCGGAGAAGCCGCCGAAAGTCTCAAAAACCTGCAGCAGCGAACGGACAGCCTGCAGACGGATTTCGGCAACACACTGACCCCACCGCAAAATCAACTTGCGGCCGCTGAACAGCGGCAGCAGGAGCTAACCGAGGACGTTGCTGCAGCTGCGGCCGACGTCGCCCGAGCGGCCCGTCATGAAAAACGGTTGAATAATCCTGCCGCTGCCGAAGCCCTCGAACAGGCCGCACAGATGATCAGCAGGGCCGCCAGCGGAGAATCCACCGCGGCCGAACAGCAACTGCAGGCAGCGGCCGCCGAGGCAGCTGAGAGGGCAACTCAAGCCCCGAATCCCACAGCAAATGCACAAACGCTCGAGGCCCAGAGAGACCTCGAATCTGCTGAAAATGCGTTCAGAGCAGGTGCTGAACAGGTCGCTCAAACGCTCAATCCATTGCAGCAGGCCGCCGCCGCAGAGGCTGCCGCGGCAGCCGAGGCTGAACTGGCGACAGGTGAGAATGCGGCCGGTCAGCCCCAAAGTGGTCAGGTGCAGGCTGGCCAGCCCCAATCGGGACAGCCGCAATCGGGACAGCCGCAAGCCGGACAGCCGCAATCGGGAGAGCCACAATCCGGTCAGCCACAGCAAGGTCAGCCACAGG
>JBEIEK010000192.1:0-11105 GCA_040382995.1 Planctomycetaceae bacterium | reverse complement strand
GCCGTGCGGGGGATGTTAATCCCCCGGTAACGGTGCGTGCCCGCGTGGCCCGAACCGCATCAGGAACGCACCAAAGCGTTACCGGCCGATTGACATCGACCGCTCGCCACAATGTGTTTTTGTGATTTGATCCGGTCGCGGGATGTCAGCTGGCTGGCGGAACTGAATTGCCCCAATTTGCCCATATTCGCGCCGTTTCACCATCCCAGCTTAGCCCTCAAGGCACATCCTCTTGCCAGAAACTCAACGGCATTGGGCGACACCCCTGCCATCGCCCCGAATGCCTTGCATGCTTCCTTCCAGCCGGACATCTGCCGCAGGTTTGGCAGAAATGTCGCTGAAAACTGTGGGTATTGCTTGCCAACTTCTAAAACCACGGATAGTCTTAATTCAATCAACTGTTTGATTGAAACGGATGTTTGAATTGGAAGATACGCGTCAAAAACTGATCGATTGTGCTGGCCAGATCTTTTCTGCAAAAGGATTTGAGGCGACGACTGTGCGCGAAGTCTGCCAGGCTGCCGGAGCCAATATCGCGGCTATCCATTATCATTTTGGCGACAAGGAGCGTCTGTATATTGAGTGCGTCAAATACGCTCATTGCCAGCAGGGAATGACACTGTTTGACTGGCCGCCCGGGACGTTGCCTCAGCACAAGCTGACAGTGCTGGTCACGCACATGCTGACGATGATGGTGGCGACCGACCGGCCCGCGTGGCAAATTGAACTGATGGTGCGTGAACTGGCGCGGCCCACGGTTGCCTGCCGTGCTCTGGTCGAAGAGTTCATCTCGCCTGTATTCGCCCAGCTGCTGGCAATTGTGAGCGAGCTGTTACCGGCAGAGACGCCGCTGCTGACTCGGCAGCAGACAGCCTTCAGCGTGGTTGCTCAGTGCCTGCTGTATCGCTACCACCGTCCGATTGGGCAATTGTTGATTGGTGAGGAGCAGTTCCAGCAACTGCTGAATGTGGACACAGTGGCCAACCAGATTATTGCGTTCAGTCTGGGCGGAATTCGCGAGTGCGCCCGACAGTACCAGTCTTCAGCTGGAGAGGGGGCTGCGTCATGAACTGGCTTGCGTGGAAAATGCTGACGGGAGACCGGACGAAGTATCTTGGAATCGTCTTTGGGGTTGCCTTCGGGACGCTCCTGATTGCCCAGCAGTCCTCAATCTTCGTTGGCCTGATGCGTCGCACATCAAGTCAGATCATTGATACCGCCTCCGCTGACATATGGGTGATGGATCAGCGTCAGCGGAACGTTGACGATATTCGCCCAATGCCTGAATCGCGTCTGCACCGCGTTCGCGGCGTGACGGGGGTTGAATGGGCGGTCAGGCTTTCCAAATCGATGGTCAGAGTCAGGACGTTGAGCGGGGACTTCACTCAGGGAATTCTGGTCGGTCTGGATGATGCGTCATTCACTGGTGCGCCCAATGAGATGCTGCAGGGCCACCACCTGGACCTGCGTCGTCCTGACGGTGTGATTCTCGACTTCGACGGATACCGGCAGCTCTTTCCCGGCGAACCGGTGACTGTGGGCCGGGTACTGGACATGAACGACCGTCGGGCGGTGGTGGTTGGAATCTGCAGGGTCACACCGCCGTTCCAGACATTTCCGGTGATCTACACGCGCTACAGTCAGGCAGTGCAGTTCATGCCGCGCGAGCGGAATACGCTTTCGTTTATTCTGGCCAGGGCGGCCCGCGGTCAGGACCTGCAGCGGCTTTCAAAACGCATCTCGCAGCAGACCGGACTGAAGGCGATGACGTGGGACGAGTTCTTTTGGCTGAACATCGGTTATTACATCGAGAACACGGGAATTCCAGTGAATTTCGGAATCACGGTGACACTGGGTTTCATTGTGGGTGGAGCGATTGCCGGACAGACATTCTACCTGTTTACGCTGGAGAACCTGAAGCAATTTGGCAGTCTGAAGGCCATGGGTGTAACGAATCTCAGGCTGATCGGCATGATTCTGTTTCAGGCGACCCTTGTCGGTGTCATGGGGTATGGACTTGGAATTGGGGCATCAGCGGGATTTTTCGAGCTGATGGAAAGCACCGGTCAGGCGGATTTGCGCGGGATGTGGGTGCCGTGGCAGGTCGCAGTCATCGCTGCGGTGGCGGTCGGTCTGATTGTCGTGATCTCCAGTCTGCTCAGCCTGCGCCGCGTCCTCGTCCTTGAACCCGCGATGGTCTTCAGGTAGCAAAAGAGCTTCTATGAATTTACCTGTCAGCCTGGCTGTTCGCTGCCGTGGTGTCACAAAGGAATTCGGTACAGGCGAGGCGAGGGTGCAGGCTTTGCGCGGGATCGACGTTGATATTCTGTATGGCCAGATGACTCTGCTGGTTGGTCCCAGCGGATGCGGCAAAACGACATTGATCTCGATTATCGCCGGTCTGCTTGATCCCACTGCGGGCGAAGTTTTACTGCTTGGCCACGATCGTCGCAGTCTGCATGGCAGCAGGCTTGTGCGATTCCGGGCTGAAAACATTGGATTCGTATTTCAACAGTACAACCTGCTTCCGTCGCTGACAGCCGTAGAGAACGCCGCTGTGCCACTGATGATCCGCGGAATGCGTCGTTCTGAAGCGATCGAACGCGCGATGAACATGATCACCGAAGTCGGGCTCAGGGATCGCGCGTTGGCGCTGCCTTCCCAGCTCTCCGGCGGGCAGCAGCAACGGGTCGCGATCGCTCGGGCACTTGTTAATGAACCGCGACTGCTGGTGTGTGATGAGCCGACGGCCGCTCTGGATGCCCACTCAGGACGTACAGTCATGAATCTGATCAGGCGCGTGACTGTCCGCAAAGACCGCGCGGTCATTGTCGTCACGCACGACAATCGGGTGTTTGATCTGGGTGATCGGATCATCGCGATGGCGGACGGACTCGTGGAAGCGAACGCCGTAGAGTCGAAGCAGCCAGATACTCATTGACCAACTTTCCCTCTGGAATCTCACGCCATGCGTCACTTCCTGCTGCCACTCATTGCCCTGGGAATGCTGCTGTTCGGGGCCAACCACATCCGTACACGACAGACGGAGACTCCGCAGACTCCACCTCCAATCGCCCCGGCCGTTTCTCCGTATCCTGATCGAGTGGCGGGAGCGGGCCTGGTTGAAGCTGCGACGGAAAACATCGCAATCGGAACCCACCGGCCAGGAATTGTCGATCGAGTGTTTGTCCGCGTCGGACAGCTTGTGCGGTCCAATGACCCGCTCTTCGAACTTGATACGAGGCTGGTGCGTTCACAGATCGCCGTGCAGGAAGCACGTTCCGCAAGTTCTCGGGCCGAATTGTCCAGACTTGAGCAGTTGCCGCGTTCCGAGGACATTCCGCCCGTTGTGGCTCGGAGGGAAGAGGCCGATGCAATTGTCCGACAGTGGGAGGACGAGTACGCCCGGCAGCAGCAACTGGCTCAGGATAAGGCAACCACAGAATCGTCACTGGTTGCCAGCCGCCAAAAACTGGCAGCAGCACGTGCCGATGCGGCCGGTATGAAAGCTGAAGAAGCGCGTCTGCGGGCCGGAGCCTGGGAGGCCGACAAAGCCATCGCACGTGCCGCCGTCGCCATGGCCGAAGCCGAAGTCTCACAGCTGAAAATACAACTGGACCTGCATCGAGTCTGCACTCCCGTATTGATGGATGAGACCGGGGCGGTGGAGTTTACGGTGCTGCAGGTCAATGTCCGCCCCGGAGAAGTTGTTGATACGACGAGTGGTAAGGCACTGGTGATGCTGGGAGACGTTCGCCGCAAGCACGTCAGGGTTGATATCGATGAGCACGATGCCCCGCGATTCCGCGAAAACGGGGCCGCAACTGGTGTCCTCCGCGATGAAGCCGAAAAGACATTCCCCCTGAAATTCATCCGGATTGAACCGTTCGTCCTGCCTAAGCGTTCCCTGACCGGAGACAATACCGAGCGAGTGGATACGCGCGTGCTGCAGGTTCTGTATGAGATCACTTCCGACGCGGATGCCATCTTCATCGGACAGCAGATGGATGTGTTTATCGAGATTCCGAATGAGTAACGGACTGGCAGTCCGGCGATGCACAGTCGTCACCCCAGCCGCAATTCGGATTCAACATCAGCACAGGTGTCTCTGAAGACCCGCAAACGGGGCCGTCCCCGGAAATGGCGGCGATGCCATTCTTCACTCAGCATTTCCTGAAGCAGTTCGGCCGATACGTCCGCCACGTCCACATTTGACTGCATCAAGGCGTCAAAGACGGCCAGTCCCGCCGGGCTGTCCTGCAACTGCTGTTCAAATTCTCTGCGGCTGCGAAGGCTCATTGAGATTCTCTCCAGCGCTCAAATGCGGACGTGAAAACAGGCGGCCTCACACGCAGGGAAGCCAAAGCGGATGACACCGGAGCCACAAAGAAGGCTCGCAGGATTCTGCGGAGAGCTCAGGGATCGCCGGATGCCAGTGCCGGCGATCCCCGGGGGCTCGCTATCGACAACTCACCACCCCGCTGTGGGGCCTCATCGGCTGCGCCCGGCGCACCGAATGATCGTTAGCCTTGTGTCAGCAGGACAGTTCGTTGCAAACTGTTCGCAAGGACTTCTGAGCAAGCCCCGCGCCTTTCAGGAAAAAATTGTGAAAGATTAGTTTCATTTTGTCGTAAGTGTCTAAATGGAATGTGTTTAGGTTGCATCGCATGCATCCGCCGAGAAACTGGGCGGCCATCGCAACGACGTGGCCACCGGCAAAACTGTCGCAAGGCGCCATCACTTGGATAATACTCAGGGCAGCCGCGGATGCTCCCCAAACCATCCCGGAAGCCGCACTTTACAGCCCGCAGGCTTGCACATCCGCTGCAGATCGGGGAGAGTGACAGCAGTCAACTTCGACAGCCCGTTTTTCAGGGGACTTTTCATGCCGCGGATCCCGCGTTGTCTTCTGCTGCTTTTGTTTTCCGCCGTCTGCAGTCTGCCCCAGGCTCTTTCCACCGATGGCCCGTTCGCGGGTGCGGTGCCGGTGGCCGCTGATTTTGCAACGGGTTTCGCCAGCATCACCGAAGAACAGTCCCGCGAAGTGCTCAGCACCCTTGTCGAAGGCGATATGCGGGGGCGTGGCACCGGTCAGGAAGGCTTCCAGAAAGCCGCCGTCTGGGTCGCCGAACAACTCAAAGCCTGCGGTTTCCAGCCGGCCGGAGAAAACGGCAGCTGGTATCAGAACATGCCCTTCATCCGCATGAACACGCTCCCCGATCAATGCCATGTGCATATCGCCGGCAAACCATGCGTCGCAGGCACGGATGTCGGCATCAGCATCTGGAATGGTGATTACAAAGGTCAGCTCAAAGTGGTCCTCGCAAAACTCGGCGAACAGCGTCCGGAGATTACCGACGGCCAGTTTGCGGATTGTCTGGTGGTGGTTCGCGGCCGTCGCCGCTTTGCCGCTGACGACGCGTGGCTGCTCAAGGGCAAACCCGCCGCAGTGCTGCTGGTGGCCGACGGTGGTCAGGTCCGCAACGAAGCTGTGAATCAGACGGAACAACAACTCTCCGCGTTTCCCGCCGCCTCCGTGGTCCGCACTGCCGCCAATCTGATCGCCGCTGCCTGCGGCCAGGATGCTCAGTTCTTTCCCGAAGCCGATCCCACCGAAAGTGTCCTTGTCGTCCCCGACCCTGCCGTAACGGCCGATTGCAGCCTCGCCATTGAACGCGATTCCATCGATGTTCCCAATGTGGTTGGCTGGTACCCCGGCAGTGATCCGGCCGTCAATCACGAGCACATCTGTATCGGCGCCCACCTCGACCATTTGGGTGTGCAGCGAGGGGAACTCTATCCCGGCGCCGACGATAATGGCTCCGGTTCTGCAGCCATCATTCAGATTGCTCGCGCAATCCATGCCAACCCCATCAAGCCTCGCCGCAGTGTGCTGTTCATCGCCTTCTGCGCCGAAGAACGCGGACTGCTGGGTTCACGACACTACGCCCGCAACCCCACCAAACCGCTCGAAGACATGGTCTGCATGCTCAATATCGATATGATCGGACGCGATGAAGAGCTCCCGAATGAACCTGCAGATCAGAACCGCAACACCATTCACCTCGTCGGCAGCCAGCTGGAATCCACAGGCTTCCACAAACTGGTTCTGGAGCAGAACAAGCATGTGGGATTCGTGTTCGAATACGACGAAGAACAAACCGTGGCCTACCGCAGTGACCAGGCGTCCTTTGCCGACAAGGGCATCCCTGTGTCCTTCCTCTTCGGCGGTTTCAATCCGTACTACCACAAAACCACCGACACCCTGGACGGCATCAACTACTCCAAAATCGCCAACGCAGCCCGACTGAATTACCTGGTCCTGATGAGCGCCGCCGAAAGCGGACGCTTCACAAAGGACGTAAAGGCTGCTGCGGAGAAGAAGCAATAAATCGGAACACCCATGTCGTGGCCCAGAGTCTCCACACTGCGAACCGCCGAACAGTTCTCGAAACGACTGCAGGACCTCGGTATCCAGCTGCCGTTCGATGAATCGCTGCAAAGTGGCCCCACAAGTGTGCTGGCACAGCCCCTCAACAGCGTCTGCGGTCGCATCGGCAATCGCTGGTGCATCCTTCCCATGGAAGGCTGGGACGGCACACTCGACGGCCGTCCCTCCGATCTCACTCGACGCCGCTGGACCCGCTTCGGCCTCAGCGGCGCCAAGCTGATGTGGGGCTGTGAAGCTGTGGCCGTACGGTTCGACGGCCGAGCCAACCCCAATCAACTGGTGATCTGCGAAGAAAATCTCGCAGACCTCGCCGCTCTGCGAATACTCCTCGAAGATACTCACGCCACCGCCTTCGGCGACACCTCCGACCTGCTCGTGGGTCTCCAGCTCACGCATTCCGGTCGATTTGCAAGGCCCCTTCCCGGAAAACCGCTGCAGCCGGCCATTGCCTGGAGACATCCGCTTCTCGATGCCCGCTTCGGCGTTACCTCCGATGACAGCCTGCTCAGCGATGACGACCTGCGACGGCTCATCGATGACTTCATCCGCGCCGCCGTACAGGCTCAGCGTGCCGGCTTCACGTGGGTCGACATCAAACATTGCCACGGGTATCTCGGACATGAACTTCTGTCCGGCTTCGACCGCCCCGGCGACTTCGGCGGCAGCTTCCAGAACCGCACTCGATTTCTGCGAGAGATCTGTTCCGGCATTCGCGCGGCGGCGCCCGGACTGGGCATCGGAGTGCGGCTGAGCGTGTTCGATTTTGTGCCCTTCCAGCCCGGCGCCGGTGCCGATCGCACTGGCGTTCCATCCGCATCAGGACCCTGGCCCTATGCCTTCGGTGGAGATGGTACGGGGCTGGGGATGGATCCCGCCGAACCCCTGCGGTTCCTGAGGCTGCTTGTCGAACTGGGAATTGATCTGTTCTGTTCCACGTGTGGCAGTCCCTATTACAACCCCCACATTCAGCGCCCCGCGCTGTTTCCTCCAAGTGATGGTTATCAGCCTCCCGAAGATCCGCTGGTCGGAGTGGCTCGGCAAATCCAGGCCACCGCACTGCTCAAACGCGAAGTCCCCGAACTGATCACCGTCGGTTCCGGCTACTCCTATCTGCAGGAATGGCTGCCGAACGTCGCACAGGCAGTCGTACGCCTCGGTATGGCCGACTCCATCGGACTTGGCCGCATGGTGCTCTCGTGGCCAGAACTGCCAGCAGACACGCTCGCCGGAAAGCCGCTCCAGCGAAAACTCATCTGCCGCACCTTCAGTGACTGCACCACAGCACCCCGAAACGGCATGGTGTCGGGGTGCTATCCTCTGGATGCCTTCTACAAAGCTCGCCCGGAACGCGAACGGCTGGCGGCCTGCAAACCAGGGGCGAAAGCCGAAGCCAAAGATTGAGCCCGATCAAGGGGGCCTTCGGGTGGATTCTATAAATCGCCGGCAGCTTTCGCTGTATCTGCCGTCCACTCCAGTCCCATCGCAGTTCGCGTGACACGAGAGACCGACGGCACCTGCAGGGAAATTTGCCACGCAGCCAACCGCTGCTGCGACAACGCTTCGGCAGTCGAGTTTCGGGCATTGCGCAGAGTGGTGGCAGACGTTGTGGCCGCCGTACCCATCTGCCGAGCTGCCTCCAGCAGCACAGTCTGCAGAGCTGCATGTGAGGTGGCAGGCAACAGCTTTGACGGCTGATCTTCCGTCGGTTCCTCATCGAGACTGTTCAGCGGGATCATCGAGAGCGCCGGCATGGAGTCGATCGTAGCGCTGAGGTGCTCTGCCACCGTCAAAGAGCCGGTCCTCGGTTCAAGTCGCCACTCCGACGTGATATCCGTAATTTGCCAGGATCCGTCGGCAGCCTCAGAGACGCGGCCGCGGCAACGGCTGAGCACCAGCTGAAAGCGGTTCTGAGGCCGCTGTCGCGAGCTGTAGGTCTGGCCCAGCATAAATTCAGCAGCACCGGGTATGAGCCATCCAGGGTCTGGAGCGTGGGCAAGAGATTCAATCCGATTCAGGGCATCAGGAGCTGGTGTCGAGTGATCAGAAGAGTGCTCTGACGTTTTTCGCGGAGACTTTGGAGGCGCCGTTGGCCCCGCGGCGATGGCCGACTGTCGCCCTTCGGTCTTTGAGTCTTTCGGACGGGCGGTGGTGGAGACATAAGCGTTTGGGGGTGCGGGGCCACGAACCGACGGTTTGCGTACTCTCCCTGTTTCTCTGCGTGGAAACCGAGACGAGCCGCTGCCACTGGACGACGCAGCATCCGACGAGTCATTCCAGCGCTTCCACAATGGCACGCCTGCGATAAATCCAATATTAAGTCCGACGATCAGAATCCCTCGGAGAATGGGATGTTTATCGAGATCAAGCATGTTGAGCACCTGAAAAAAATTACAGCGGTCAGCGAACAGTCTGCAGCAGCAGCAGCTGTCAGGCCTTCAGCTGCAGCAGCAGGATCAGCAGCAGCAAACGCGATCGGTAGTCGCGTTTTCGACAGGTCTCGGCCGAAACCCCCAATCGCACAGCGACCTCCTGCAGCGGCAGATCATCGAAATAGCGCAGCTGCAACAGACGGCGATCTTCCACACGCAGCTTTTCCAGGCAACGTCCCAGGCGAGCGGCCTGTTCGGTGGTTTCCAGTTGAGCCGTCACACTGCATGCCGGAGAGATCAGGGCAGCGAGTGGATCGCTGTGCGTGTCGCCGGTTTCGCTGGAGACTTCCCGTCGCGGATCGCGTCGCTGCGTATCGAGGTGTCGTCGCTGCAGATCACACAGTCGCCGCCGGACCACGGTGCGGAGCCAGCCCTGGAATCGCGCAGCGGGGAAGCCAAGCAGCTCCTGCACGTTGGACGGACACTGCAGTTGAACTTCCTGAAGCACATCTTCCGCATCCATACGCCGCCGCAGGGGTGCCGACATGTACTTATTGATCAATCGCAGCATGGGCCGCCGATACTGTTCCACACGCTGACAAAACGCTTCGTGATCCGTCATGGCACGCCCTTTCGCCAAATTGGTGACACAAGGTCCGGACCTGCCACTGGCACAAGCAGCTCCGTCATGTCACTAACTGGCAAAAACCCTCGGCTTGTGCGCGGAAAAATGACGAGTTTTCCGGCCGGAGCGGAAATCAGCCGTTCGCTGATTGCTCTCGGACCCGGAAGCAACTGGGCGTCGACGTTCGTGGGACGCAGCTCCCGGGAGGGCGAAGCTGGGATGGCGAAACGGTGTTAAGGACACCGGATTTCGTACTTTGGATCCGCCCCACCGTGACAAGGCGTGCGGGGGATGTTAATCCCCCGGTAACGGTGCGTGCCCGCGTGGCCCGAACCGCATCAGGAACGCACCAAAGCGTTACCGGCCGATTGACATCGACCGCTCGCCACAGGACGTTTTTTGTTATCCGTTCGGGCGGTGGGGCGTGATGATAGCGGCGGGACTGAAATGTCCCGGTTTGTCCGTTTTATCACCGTTTCACCATCCCAGGGCAAAGCTCCTGCTGAGTCGCATCCCCTTCGATGGATTTTCTGAAGTGACATGTGGATGGCCCCGGCATTCCTCCAGACAATACCGCCACGCCCCGCGTCCGTGCTTCAGGATCTCTCATCAGGCCAAAGCCTGCGTCTCGTCTGACCTGGACTCGGTTAAAATGCCTGTTGGACAATGTTCTATCCGGGCGCTATGATCTCGAAGCCTTCAATGGATGGTTTCATGAGTCGAGAGACAGGCTCGGCGACCTTGCGAGTCCGAAATGCGAACCTTGTGGCTGCGACAACCCGGCTCAGACATTCTCGGCCAATTTGTGGCTGAACAGTCCGCGCTCGATTTCACTTACCCGGCAGTCGGTGCGACCGCAGAAACGCCACCTGTGGGCTTCATTGTCGACCGCACACGTATAACACTCGGTGCAGGCGAGTCGGTCTTTGAGGCTGCGAAGGCTGCCCTGCGACGCTGGCAGCAGTTTCGGCTCGGCTGGGTCCAGGCATGGTCGCCGGAAACTCCACTCGAAGTCGGTCAGACCGTAGCGATCCTCGGTTGGGCCGCAGGCTTCTGGTGGCTCAATTCCTGTCGAATCGTGTACACGGTGGAAGAGTTCGGGGACACGAACAGGTTTGGCTTCGCCTTCGGAACGCTGCCGGGACATGTCGAGAGCGGGGAAGAGCGATTTCTGATCGAATGGAATCGCAACACGGATCAGGTCGCCTACGACATCCTCGCATTCTCCAAACCGAACCACATCCTGACTCGGCTGGGCTACCCGCTGGTGCGCCTCTGCCAGAAGCGATTCGGTCGAGATTCCGCTGCCTCGATGTTCCATGCGGTGAATGCCGACGCCAGACTGCCCGCCGTCGTGCAGACAACAGAATAAGGGAGAGCATCGTGGCAGGAGTCAGGCCTGCGGCGTTGAAGTTCTCTCCATCATCGCAAAAAACGGGAACGGCGTGCGGGGGATGTTAATCCACCGGTAACGCGTGCGGGCACGGCCTGCTTTGCACCCGGAGCGTACGAGGCCCGCACCGGCCGATTGAGGTCGCTCGTACCCCCAAAGTGCGTCTTTGCGTTGCATTCGGGCCACGGGTGAGAATCAGGGAGGCAGTTCTGAAAACACCCCGGTTTGCCCCCTTTGTACGCCGTTTCGTCAACCCAGGGCTCCGCG
>JBEIEK010000191.1:0-11197 GCA_040382995.1 Planctomycetaceae bacterium | reverse complement strand
TGCGTTTGGGAGTGGGGTCTTTCAGGGTTCGGCTGGCGCTTTCGACGGCATCAGCCACCATCAGCACGGCTGTTTCGCGGGTTTGGGGCTTGGGGCCTGGATAGCGGAAGCTGGATTCGCTGGCATCGGTGCGGTGGTCGACGTCTGCTTTGCGAGCGGCTTCGCGGTAAAAGAATTCGACCAGAGTTGTACCGTGGTGCTGTGTGATGAAGGGATGCAGTGGTTCGGGAAGGTTGTTTTCTTCTGCCAGTTCGAGTCCATCCTTGACGTGTCCGATGATGATCAGGGTGCTCATGGCGGGCGCCAGCGACTGATGGGGGCTTTGGCTGGGGTCGGTCATGTTCTCGATGAAGTATTCCGGCTTCATCATTTTACCAATATCATGAAAGTACGCGCCGACTCGAGCGAGGAGTCCGTTGGCACCGATGGATTCGGCAGCAGCTTCGGCCATGGAAGCGACCATGATGGAGTGGTTGTAGGTACCGGGCGCGCGGCGGGCGAGTTCCTGCAGGAGGGGATGGGAAACTCCGGTGAGTTCGAGCAGGCTGATGTCGGTGACGATGCCAAATGCCTGCTCGATAAAAGGCAGACTTCCGGCAACGAAGTAGGAACAGACGAGTGCCCAGCCGGCGAATTTGAGTGCGGGGACGAGCAGTCCCGGGCTTTTCCAGGCGTCCGGATCGCCGGACTGCTGCAGCAGACCGAGAGACCAGACGGTGGCGAAGGCGACGACAGACACAAGAAAGCCTGCGCGGATGATGACAAGCCGGGATTTGATCCTGCGCAGCGGGAGCACTCCGGCGACGCAGATCGAGATCAGCGTGAAGCAGTGGGCGAGATCCGCGAGCGTTGACAGCGAGATCACCAGTGAAAGTCCAAAGGCGGTAACACAGGCGATGGTTTGGCCATAAACAATGGCACAAATCATCACGGCTGCCAGGAGTGGAATGATTTCGGCACGCAGCGGATCACGGCTGAATAAACAGGCAAGGAACACAGTGGTGCAGCACATGCCGAGAAAGACAACGAGCCGCGGGGTATCGCGGAGCATCGGCAGCGAGACACGTCGCAGAAACACTCCGAAGAGCACAACAATGAGTGTGATCAGGAGGATCCGTCCGAGCAGTCGCAGGCCACGCTGGCGGCTGTTCAGACTGTCCTCGAATGCAGCGTATTCCAGCTGCAGCAGGTTGCGGTGGGAATCGTTGAGCCGTGTGCCGGCGGGAATCAGAATTTCGCCCAGTGCATAAGAGTCCATTTTGCGGGGAGCATTGCGGCGAGCGGCTTCGAGTCGGTCTTCAGTGAGTGATTCGTCGCGGCGGAGCTGCCCGCGAACGGACGCCTGAAGCCAGGCTTCGATCTGGGGCTTGAGCACGGCCAGACGCCCGGCAGCGGCCCAGTTTTTGCCGATGCGACCGGTTTCCCGCAGCTGTTCCTGAAGGAGCACTTCAGAAAGCAGCCCGGGTTTGATCACCTGCCCGAATTCGTCCTGAACCTCGATCGGGCGCGACAAATCGGGGCTTTCACCGGCATCCGCAGGCCGCAGAACGGCGTCGACTTCAGAGAGATCAAGGAGCCCTGGAATGCGGGCGTCTGCAGTGAGCAGCGTGAAGCTGTTGATGAGTTCATCAATGCGATTGCCCTGTGTGTCATCGGGGTCGCGGAGCTGATTTCGGAGCACGCTGTAGGCGGTTGAGGCAACGTCGCCGGCAGTGGGATCAATTCCGAAGGCGCGCACGGTTTCTGGAGCGACCGCAGTTACGGATTCAGTGTTTGCGATTTCGCTGAGCTGACTGCGGAGCAGCGAAGGCAAACGGTCAATGACGCTGGTGTCCTGTCGAAGCACGACAGGGGCGCGACGGAGGGCCTCGTTCAGCGCTCGCCGCGTCTCTTCCTCGTTTTCAACACTGAACGCCACTCGAGCCTGGATGCCCGCAGCAGACACCTGGCCGGAACGCCAGGCAACGCCGGGGTTGCCGGCAATTCCAGCTGCCAGGATGCCCAGAACAGCCATCACGCCGATGGCTGACAGCGTCAGAATTCGATAATCGCGAAAGCCGGAGAGCAGTCGATCGCGCAGGGTGGGCGAAGGCCGGTAGATGCGGGTCTGCCGCGGACGCCGTGTTCCAAAAAAGGACATCGGACTGGTTGCCGACGGATGAGCGTCCGTCGCGCTGGTGAGTGCGGAAGTGTCTGAAAGCCGCTGCCCGTTCAGGACCGCGACTGTTCCGTTTCGTACGCCGAAACAATCTCCCGTACCAACCTGTGTCTGACAATATCCTGGCCAGTCAGCTGCACCACCGCAACTCCGGAAATGGCCGAAAGCCGACGAATTGCATCCCGAAAGCCGGATGAAACGCCTTTTTCCAGATCTGTTTGGGTGGAATCACCCGTTACGACAATTCTTGAGTTCTGACCCATGCGCGTCAGGAACATCTTCATCTGCGTAATCGTTGTGTTCTGACCTTCATCGAGAATCATGAAGGTGTCGTTGAGCGTTCGGCCGCGCATGAAGGCCAGCGGCAGAATCTCGATGACATCATTCGACAAATAACGCCGCACCTGATCGAAGTCGACCATGTCGTGGATGGCGTCCAGCAGCGGGCGGATAAAGGGGTTGACCTTGGCGAACATATCCCCCGGAAGAAAACCAAGTTTCTCACCGGCCTCGACTGCGGGACGGACCAGCACAATCTTTCGCACATATTCGGCCCGCAGCGCTTCCAGTGCGAGGGCAACGGCGAGGTAGGTTTTTCCTGAACCTGCGGGGCCATCGCAGAGCACCAGTTCGTGCCTCCGGATGGCGTCCATGTAAATCTTCTGACCGTCTGTCTTGGGGCGAATCTGCCCGACCCGATCCCGCCCTGTTCGCAGCTCGGGTACCCCGCGGACCGACCACGCTCCCGGAGAAAACGCGGAGGCCGGAGGCGTGGCCAGCACTTCCTGGGGTTCGACCTTGAGCTTTTGCGGCTGGCTTTCGCCGCTGCTGAGTCCCAGATCAACGGGTGTGAGTTCCTGGTTGTTGCGCACAATTGCCTGCCAGCGTTTGAGCACTTCTTCGCAGCGACGAACCTGATCGTCGTCGCCGAGAATTCGTACCTGACTGCCGCGGAGCACGATCCTGGCGCCGGTTTGGTCGCACAGCAATCGCAGATGTTCATCCCGAGCCCCGAACAATGCCCGCGCTTCGTCGTGATGACGCAGCTCCAGAATTGCTTCTGTCATAAAGTTCCAGTATCCGCGGAGCGAATCAAAAGGGGCTTAGTTGTCGCCGTTGGGTGGCTTGAATGCGTTCTGCCGCGCCTGGTCGATGAGTTCCTGCCAGGCGGGGTGGTCGTGAAGAATGTTGAGATCCGGGTCCGTGCTCATGTGCTCGTGTTCGTCATGTCCGGCTGCGTTATTCAGTCTGAGCAGTTCGATGGCGCGGGTGAGCAGTGCGGTGCGGCGGTCGGCAGGCGTGTCCGCACGTTCTGCAGCCCGCGCGTACGTGCAGGCGCCATTGTACAAAGAATAGAGATCGTTTGGAGTCTGGCGAATGAGTTCTTCTGCGGCAGCAAGTCCTTCGTCGACTTTTCCCTGTCGCACCAGCACCAGAGCGATGAGACTCTGCACTTCCTCGTGTTCCGGCGTAAGTTCCAAAGCACGACGGAGATCGACCATGGAATCGTCGAACAGGCCCTTGTGCATGCGGGCAGAAGCCCGACGCACAATCGCGTCCGGAAGAAACGGGTCGGAACGCACTGCAAGTTCCAAAGTTTCAAGGGCTGCCTTTTCATCGCCCGCCTTCCGCTGCTGAAAACTCTGGAAGACCAGTGGCCACGCTGGCGACCGGCTGCGAGCACTTTGCCGCAGCTGGTCGGCCTGAGTGCGCAGCCAGGTGATCTCACTGCGGGCCAGCTGATTGAGCAGTCTGCGGCAATCGGGATGTGAGAAGATGGCAAGGGGGGCGAGCAGCTGCTGGACGAGATTCTGCATTTCGGCCGAATTGCCAGCATCAGCCTTCAGTCCAGCTACCCAGCTGCGGGCTGTGGAAATCAGAATCTGCAGGGATTCGTCAGATGCGTCCTCAACAAGCAGCGGAATCACTGCGCGGGTCACCTGAAAGGCCTTGCCTGAACGGGAGATCTGCGGAAGGCCGGCCAGACTGGCAGCCGCCAGACGCCGCCATTCCGCATGATCCTGCTGTGCCAGATGCCCCAGCAGTTCACCCTGATTTTCCGTGTCCAGTTTTTCCCAGGCCTGAACGAGTGCCTCGATCTGCGGCGGCCCCGCGCAGGCAAGGAGCACCGGGAGGCGAACCTGAGTGCCACTGCGGCGGTTGTCCTGAGTTCTCCAGAATGCTTCCAGCAGTGCCGCACCCCACTCAGGAGAACGAATATATGCAGCAGCCTCCAGCACTTCCTGGGAAATCGTGCCCGCTTCAAGCCTGCTGGTCACCACCGGGCGCACCGCAGCCGTGTCCTCAGCGTTCCGCGTCTGGATCAGCTGTCGAATCAGCGTGTCCTGGAACTCCGTCAGCACCACACGGGAGAGACTGGTCTGCAGGAACAAACAGGTCGCACTGTGTCTCCGCTGCAGCAGACACCGTGTGGCTGCTTCAAGCTGGTCGCGGCCGAACCCGGCTGTCTGCCCCTGCGTCGTGAGCAGGACAGACTTTTGCAGCCATGCAGCAATCAGCGGAGTCCAGCGGCGGTCGTCAGAAGCCACCATCGCAGTCACAGCCTGAGTCTGCAGAGCCGGACGGGATTCGCCCGCTTCCCAGACAGCCGACATTGCTTTCAGAGCTGTCTCATCCTGACTGGTGGCGATGCCGGTGAGTGCCGCTGCAGCGACTTCGGAGTCACCTGAGATGGCCAGTTCCTGCAGCGTTTCAACGGCCTCTGAACCAGGCAGCTGGTTGAGCAGCCGTGCATATTCCTTCTGCTGTGCCGGCGTCCCCACGGTGGCTCTGCGGAGGATACCCCGAGCCTGCTGTTCAGTCAGGCGATCCACGCATCCTTCAAGCGCCGCGCGGCGAATCCCGGCATCAGGGTTTTCAAGGTCCCTGAGCGCCTGGTCGATTGCTGCAATCCGGTAGACACCTGCGAGCGCTTCGGCGACGGCGTCCTCGCGATTCGGATAGATTCTGACCGACGATCGCTGCCGAAATGGACTGCTGTCAGTTTGAATTTCGGCCATCGCCAATGCCGCAAATCGAAAATTCGCCGGTGGGTTTCGGAAAGGCAGCGTCTGCCGCTGCAGTATGTTTGACTGGACGGGCTTAAGCAGTGAAATCCAGTGATTGACTTCCACGGAGACCACCAGACGTCCCGACTCACTCCCCACAAACAACACACGTTCCACCCCCGCAGCACTCAATTGCTGCAGTGTGGATTCGAGCTGCCAAAGGGAGATGGGGTCAAGTTCCCGGCGGCTGGAGATCATCGCCAGAGCCCCCATGGGCCCCACCCGCTCGACGGAAAGTCCCTGAAGTCGACGCAGCTCCGCATTGAGCGGCAGCGAGCCAATCGGCTGAAACTGGTTCTCCTGAGCTTTCGGGGGGGCCCCATCAGGAGGCTCAACGGCTGGATTTTCGGCCAGAGCCCCGCCGGGTTCCCTGAACTTCCCCCAGTGCAGCTGCAGTGGCTCTTCAGCCCGCGGGAACGGCAGGAGGCTCCATTCAAGCTGGATTTCACCAGCAGCCCCCGCGGCCAGTTCCACATTGCCGGGCCGATGCTGGGCAACAATCGATGTTTCTTCGGCTGACTTCAGCCTGAAGTTCTCGGGCTTTACGGGAATGGCCTGAGTTGTCTGGTTCGTCAGTGCCACAGTCAGCTTCAGACGCAGGGATGTCATCGCCTGCGTCGAACCGGGCTCAGGCGGAAGCAATTCAAAACTGGTGGCCACCCGCTGCACCTGCACGTTCGGCCAGTCCATACCGGGCGGATCCGCGAAGACCGGCAGACAGGCCAGCACCAGCCAGATGCAGATCCCGCCTGCGATGACAGTCGCTTGAACATGTCGTGGCATGGCCAGTGATTCCGGGAGTATTGAAGGGGAACGTCGAAGTGGACACGATCGCGTGGGAACGGTGCTGATGGATCCCCGCATTCTAGCAGGCTGCACGAGGCGGGGAACTCCGATTGCCCGGCAAATTGCCCGGCTGCAGCTCACTGAGAAGCCCCGCGGTTCCCAGCAGCACACCGGCCACGGCCAGCGCATCCTCGATCCGTTCCGTCATCCCTGCATTTCCCGGACGCGCCGCATCGCTGAACCAGAGTCTTCCAGTGACGGAATCTGCGTGGGCTGTGAGCTGAGACGTGCGTGAACCGGCGGCAGCCCCGGAATTGAGCCTCTGCGCCAGATGCTCAGCCGCGACCCGCTCCCCTCCCGCTCGCCGCAGCACAAACCAGCGATCGTCCTCCAGCACCTCGATCGCAGCACCAGACTCCGCCCGACGCGACTCTGCCGCAGAACAAACCGCCAGCGACCAGCCGCAATGCTCCGCCAGCCACTGCACCCGCTGCCGTACCAGACCATCGTCCGTGCCCACCAGCAGTCGCGCGGAAGACACGCCGCCGTGCCAGCCCTTCAGCCAGTCCCGATATCGATCCTCAAAGTCAAGCGCCGCATAGTGGCCAGCAGTTCGCGACAGCCGGCGCAGCGTCCTTCCTCCACGAACGGCTTCAGGCAGCTGCAGACTGAGCCGCAGACCTGACTGTGGTTCCTGCAAACCATCAGACTGCCCGGCAGCCACCGTGGATCTCAATCCCACCCCGAATTCCCGCCACACGACCTGCACTCCATCCCCGGCCACATCCGTGGCATCCAGGCCGCTCCAGCCGGCAGGAGCCCCCGCCCCGGTCACAAACAGGGCGCCCGCCAGTCGTGGATGGCACCGCAGCACCTCCTGCAGCAGCGCCGCAGTGCTTCGGCCGACGTCGACAATATCCACGCCAAGCTCCCGGACGGCGGTCACCGCACCGGCAAAGACTTCAGCCGAAAATCCGCGACCGTCGAACCCCATGAGCAGTTCCGGGAGTGGTGCGCGTTCAGCGGTCAGCTCCGAAGTTGAAGTGACAGAGCCCCGCAGAACCTGCGAGCTGAGCGAGCAACGTGACAGCCGACGCTCCTCCCAGCGATCAGCGAGGCTCAGACTGAGGATCCGGGCGAGGAGTGCCACTGCAGCAGGAGTCAGCGCGTTGAGCCACATCCCGCGGACTCCGAATTCCGTGCGCTCGATTCCCGCCGCACGCTGCCCCCGCATGAATTCAACCTGAGCAGTTGCGCGGTCCGACAAGCCCTCCGTGTGCAGCCTCCATTCACACGCGTCGCAGATATCCCAGCCGGCACTGAGCCGTGCGCGGTGCACTGCAGGCGTCACCGGCTGCAGCTGGCCCGGACAGACAAACATTGGCCCCCCGGTCAGCTCGTCCCCTGACACTACAGAACTCCCGTCTCACGGCGATGGAGTTTCTGCACGAGCTTGCAGATGAGCGCTGTCCAGCCAGTCTGATGACTGGCCCCCAACCCCCGTCCCGTCTCTCCATGAAAGTACTCGTGAAACAACAGCAGCTCGCTCCACGCCGGATCATCGCGATACCGCGCATCCTGACCGTGACAGGGCCGATGTCCATCGGGCCCCGGAAGGAAGATTCGCAGCTGCCGTCGCATGAGTTCTTCAGCGACTTGTCCCAGCGTCATGAAATTCCCTGAACCTGTCGGGCACTCCACCTGAAAGTCCTGCCCGTAGAACTCGTCGTAACGTTCCAGCGCCTCGATCAGCAGGTAGTTCATCGGAAACCAGACCGGCCCGCGCCAGTTGCTGTTGCCCCCGAACATGGCGGAATCTGAGTCGCCCGGAACATACCCCACACGGTGCTCCTGTCCGTTCACGTGAAACACAAACGGGTGCTGCAGATGCACGCGAGACAGCGAACGAATTCCCCAGGGCGAAAGAAACTCGTTTTCATCAAGGATGTACCTGAGCATTCGTTCCATGCGTTCGCGCGTGGGGATGGCCAGCAGTCGAATGGCCCGGGCCGGGCGCGTTTCATCGGCGTCCCGCGACACCTGCATGAAGGTCATGTTTCGCACGCGATCCGATCGATGTTCAAGGAACCATTCCATCCGTCTGCGAAAACCGGGCAGCTTGTTCAGCACGACATCGCTGAGGATGATCGAGGTGAACAGCGGAATGATTCCAACCATCGAACGCACCCGCAGCGGAATGTGCTGGCCGTTGTTGTACAGATGATCGTAATAAAAGCCGTCCCGCTCGTCCCATAAGCCGATTTCGCTGAGCGAATTCATGGCGTCGGCAATTTCGATGTAGTGCTCGAAAAACTTCGATGCCATATCCGCGTACGCCGGATTCTCGCTCGCCAGCTCAAGCGCCATCGTCAGCATTCGCGCACAGTAGAAACCCATCCACGCCGTGGCATCCGCCTGATGCAGATGACCGCCGGTCGGCAATGGTCGCGAACGATCGAAAACACCGATGTTGTCCAGTCCCAGAAATCCGCCGCTGAAGATGTGCTTGCCAAGCAGGTCCTTGCGATTGACCCACCACGTGAAATTCAGGAGCAGTTTCTGGAAGCTGCGCGCCAGGAAGAGGCGATCGCGACGCCCGGGCACTCCGGTGTTCTTGTAAACGCGCCAGCACGCCCACGCATGAACCGGCGGATTCACATCGCTGAAGTTCCATTCATAGGCCGGAATCTGACCGTTGGGATGCATGTACCATTCACGCAGGAACAGCAGCATCTGATCCCGCGCAAAACGGCTGTCAACATCGGCCATCGGCAGCATGTGAAAGGCCAGATCCCACGCCGCATACCATGGGTATTCCCATTTGTCCGGCATCGAGATGATGTCACGGTTAAACAGGTGTGGCCAGTCGGCATTGCGAATCTGACGCCGCGACTGAGCTACCGGCGGCAGATTCGGATCTCCGTCCAGCCAGTCCTCGACAACATAATGATAAAACTGCCGCGTCCACAGCAGGCCTGCGTAGGCCTGCCGCAGGATCGGCTTGACTTCAGCGGGGAGCGACTCGGGGATTTTGCGGGAGTAAAACGCGTCGGCCTCGGCGATGCGTTTTTCAAAAATCTGTGAAAAGCCGGGACCAAACGGTTCCACCGAAGTGCCTTCGTCCGCGGCTCGCAAACGCAGCTGCAGCACCGCGGATTCCCCGGAACGCAGCGACAGTCGATACACGGCCGCTGCCTTGGTACCGTACTGCTGCGGATTCACCACGTCCATCCGCCGACCAATCAGATACTCGTGGAATGCGTCCTTGTACCAGCGTCCCGCCAGCTCCGGGTTGTGCAGATATTTCGGGTGCGACTCGTTTTCCGTGAACAGCCACAGAGGCTGACGCCCGTCAGGCCCGGCATCAGCCATGAATTCGTAACGCCCCAGCGTCATATGCTCCGCGATGACCTGACGCCCTTCCTCCAGATACAGCCTCGGTTTCGGCCAGCAGCCTTCGTGCGTGCAGCCCCATGTCCACGTGTTGCGAAACCAGAGCGTCGGCAAAACATGCAGCTGCGACAATACCGGCCCCAGATTGACAATTCGCAGCCGGATCAGGATGTCATCCGGAGACGCCTTGGCATACTCAACGAACACATCGAAGCAGCGGTTGCGGTCGAAGATCCCCGTGTCCGCAAGCTCCAGCTCCGGCAGCTGACGACTGCGATGCTGGTTCTCGTTCACCAGCCGCGAATACGGATACTCCAGCTGCGGGTACTTGTAAAGAGCCCTGGCATACGAGTTGGTGGGTGTCGCGTCGAGATAATAGTACTCCTCCTTCACGTCCTCGCCATGATTGCCTTCGTGGCCATTCACTCCGAACAAGCGCTCCTTCAGAATCGGATCACGACCGTTCCAGAGCGCCACAGAGAAACACAGGCGACACTGCCGGTCACAGAACCCCAGCAGGCCGTCTTCCCCCCAGCGATAGGCGCGGGCCCGCGCGTGGTCGTGGGGAAAGGACGTCCAGGGA
This sequence comes from Planctomycetaceae bacterium, assembly GCA_040382995.1. Classification (GTDB taxonomy): domain Bacteria; phylum Planctomycetota; class Planctomycetia; order Planctomycetales; family Planctomycetaceae; genus SXXK01. The sequence continues at coordinate 1,209 of JBEIEK010000191.1, read as the reverse complement.
GTGCCGTCGTGCGAATAGTCCTCACGCACCGTACCCCACTGACGTTCGGAAAGGTAGGTGCCCCAGCGCTTCCAGTTGGAGCCGTCTGCACGAGCTTCCTCCTGCTCCAGACGTACCAGTTCTGCAGTTGCAATTTCGAGCGGATTCATGGGAGGCGTCACCCGCAGGTCCCTTCGGCAACTTCTCCAGCCACCGCTGTGACCGCTTCGGCATGACCGCGAGTTTCCACAACTTCCGGGGTGGCAGTCGACGCTGGCACGACCATCAGTCGCGGAGCCCTCCGCGTCTGCTCAATCACCCGATGCATGTGCTCCGCGGACATCGTCTCCAGCTCCACCAGATCAGCAGAAAGCTTGTCGAGCGTTTCACGTTGGGATGTGAGCGTTTCAAGGGCTGTGCGGCACGCTTCGTCCACCAGTCTTCGCACTTCAAGGTCGATCTCTCTCAGCGTGGCCTCAGAGTGCACGGACTGAGCGACAAAGCCACCGGATCCCGCAAGAAACGGAGACCGCTGGGCTTCGCTGTAATACATCCGCCCCAGACGCGGACTCATGCCAAACTCCGTCACCATTCGCCGGGCGATATCGGAGGCCCGCTGCAGGTCGTTCTGTGCTCCCGTGGAGGTTTCGTTGAACACGATCTGCTCGGCAGCAACGCCACCCAGCAGCACCGCCAGACGCGACTGGAGTTCGCTTTGCGTGAGCAGTTCACGGTCGTCTTCCGGGAGCTGCAGCATGTAGCCGAGCGCACCCATGCCGCGGGGGATGATGGAAATCTTGTGCACAGGATCGGTGTGCGGAAGACTGGCCGCGACCAGAGCGTGTCCCGATTCGTGACATGCCACGCGTCGCTTGACGTCCTCAACGATGATTCGCGATGACTTTTCCAGCCCCGCCATCACTCGCTCAATGCCATCCTCAAACGACTTCATCGTCACCCGCTTGTGGTCGCGACGAGCCGACAGGAGTGCAGCTTCATTGACGAGATTTGCAAGGTCCGCCCCAACGAAGCCCGGGGTGAGCCGCGCCAATCGTTTCAGATCCACATCGTCCGCCAGCTTCACTCGCCGCGCATGCACCTCAAGGATCCGCTCACGTCCGCGAATATCCGGCCGATCCACCAGCACGTGCCGGTCAAAACGGCCTGGTCGCATCAGAGCCGGGTCAAGCGTTTCAGGGCGATTGGTGGCGCCCATGACGATCACGCTGT
>JBEIEK010000190.1:0-11199 GCA_040382995.1 Planctomycetaceae bacterium | reverse complement strand
CGCTGGCCGGGCGGGCACGTACTGTTACCGGGGGATTGACATCCCCCGCTCGCCTTGCCCACTTTTTTGCGGTGATGTTGAGAACTTCAACGCCCTTGGGCTTCCGCCCAGCCGCTGGAGCCGTGCGGGAGATGATGGCGGAAATCTGGCTGGCTGCCGATCGCACAAGAATATGTCGTGTTCCGAGTGACAGTCAGGGAGGCATGTCCTAAACTAGCTGGTTGACTTGTCTTTCCCGCTATTACCGCCTGCCAGCCGACATTTTGCATGAACATCCAGCGTCCTGACATCCGCGAGCTGCTCAGCCAGCGTATCCTGATCATTGACGGTTCCATGGGTGCGCTGATCATGTCGGCGTCTCCTGACGAGGCGTTTTATCGTGGGGAACGGCTGAAGGACCACCCGATTGACGTCAAAAACGCCACCGACCTGCTGGTGCTGACACAGCCTCAGATGATTTCCGGGATTCACGAGCAATACCTCGAGGCTGGTGCCGACATCATCGAGACGGACACGTTCAATGCGAACATTGTGTCGCTGGAGGAATTCCAGCTGGCGCATCTGACGTACGAAATCAACAGGACCGGCGCCGAGCTGGCTCGTGCGGCCGCGGATCGGTTCACAACCCGGGATCCGCGGCGGCCGCGATATGTGGCTGGCAGCATTGGTCCGACCAAGGTTCAGCTTTCCATGAACGCTGACCGTCCGGGAACGCGACCATTTACATTTGACCAGATGGTGGCTTCCTACGCTGAGCAGATTCGTGGGCTGATGGATGGTGGCTGTGACCTGCTGCTTCCGGAAACCAGCTTCGACACGCTCAACATGAAGGCGTGTCTGTTTGCCATCCAGCATGTTTTTTCGCAGCTTGGCCGTGAAATCCCGGTGATGATTTCGGGAACGGTTTTTACCGGTGGCGTGACGCTGCTGGGGCAGTCCGTAGAGGCATTTTACACTTCGGTTGAACATTTCCCGGCACTCAGCGTGGGCTTCAACTGTGCTCTGGGACCAAAGCAGATTCGGCCCTACCTTGAAACGCTTTCTGCGATGTGCCCGACGCATATCTGCTGTTATCCCAACGCAGGGATGCCGGATGGCATGGGGGGCTTTGACAGTTCGGCTGCCGAATTTGCCGCGGTGCTGCACAACTGTGCGAAGGCCGGGCTGCTCAACATCGTCGGCGGCTGCTGCGGTACGACACCGGAATACATTCGGCAGGTGGCCGAGGCGGTGCGTGGACTGCGTCCCCGGGCACTTCCGCCTCGCCCCGCATTGTCGACCTATTCCGGCTTCGACTATGTCGCACTGCGACCGGAATCGCGTTTTATGAACGTTGGCGAACGCACCAACGTGACAGGTTCCCGCAAGTTTGCGCGGCTGATTCGCGAGGAGAAGTACGACGAAGCGATCAGCGTTGCCCGTGAGCAGGTCGAGGGTGGGGCGAATGTGATCGACGTCAACATGGACGAAGGTCTGCTGGATGGCCCTCGGTGCATGGAACGGTTCCTGTGGCTGCTGCATGACGAAAACATCAAGGTTCCGATCATGATCGACAGCTCCGACTGGGCTGTCATTGAGGCCGGACTGAAATGCTGCCAGGGGAAAGGCATCGTAAACAGCATTTCGCTGAAGGAAGGCGAAGAGAAATTCCTGCAACAGGCGCGTCTGATTCGGCGCTATGGTGCAGCAGTGATTGTGATGGCGTTTGACGAAACGGGTCAGGCAGTGACCTGTGAGGAAAAAGTCCGCATCTGCCGTCGTGCCTTTCAACTGCTGACGGAACAGGCCGGATTTCCTCCTGAAGACGTCATTTTTGACGCCAACATTCTGACCGTTGGCACAGGCATGGAAGAGCACGCGAACTACGCGGTGGAATTCATCGAGGCTGTGCGGCAGATCAAGCAGCTCTGCCCGGGCGCCCGGACATCCGGCGGTGTCAGCAACGTCTCATTCGCGTTCCGTGGCAACGAAGTTGTCCGGGAAGCCATGAACGCCGCATTCCTGTACCATGCGATTCAGGCCGGGCTGGACATGGGGATTGTCAACCCCGCCCAATTGGAAGTTTACGAAGAAATTGATCGTGAACTGCTGCAGTACATCGAGGACGTGCTGCTCAATCGCCGGCCCGATGCCACAGAACGGCTGATTGAGTATGCTGAAACGGTGAAGAATCGCGCCGACAGTGGCCGTCGCCGCGCTGATGAATGGCGTTCAGGCAGTGTCGAGGATCGTCTGAAGCACGCGCTGTTGAAGGGCCTCACCGATTTCATCGATCAGGACACTGAAGAAGCGCGGCTCAAATACGGCCGTCCCCTGGACATCATTCAGGGACCGCTGATGGACGGTATGAACGTCATCGGCGAGCTCTTCGGGGCCGGCAAAATGTTCCTGCCCCAGGTCGTGAAATCCGCTCGCGTGATGAAAAAGTCGGTCGCCTGGCTGGAACCGTTCATGGAAGCCGAGAAAGCCGCAAAATCGCTCGGCCAAACGCACTCCTTCACACCCAGCGGTTTGTTCACAGGGACGCGGGACGAGGCCATCAGCCTGGCGGCTGCGGTGCAGACGGCCGGGCAAACGGCTGCCGCCAGTCACCGCGGGACATTCCTGATCGCCACGGTCAAGGGTGACGTGCACGACATCGGCAAGAATATCGTCGCTGTGGTGCTCCGCTGCAACAATTTCAAAGTCATCGACCTGGGCGTGATGGTGCCCCTGCGAGCGGATCCTTGAGGAAGCGAAGAAACACGGAGCGGACATTATTGGTCTGAGCGGGTTGATTACGCCTTCGCTGGAGGAAATGATCACGGTGGCTCGCTCCATGCAGGAGCAGGGCTTCACCACTCCGCTGCTCATTGGCGGCGCCACAACCAGCGCTCGACACACGGCCGTGAAGATTGCCCCGGTATATTCGCAGCCGGTCGTTCACGTGGGCGATGCATCGCTCTCGGTCGGAGTCGTTGAAGCACTCCTTGATTCGGAACGGCGTCCCGCCTTCACCACCGCCAACCTCGCTTCACAGGCACGTGATCGGGCCGCCTTCGACCTGCGTCAGCAGCAGACGCTGGTGCCATGGGAGCAGGCATTTGCCCGGCGATTCAGCATCGACTGGACCAATTACACCCCGCCCCGGCCGGCATTTACGGGGCTGCGAGTGGTGGAAGACATGCCGCTGCAGCAGCTGGTGCCCTACATCGACTGGTCCCCCTTCTTCAGCTCCTGGCAGCTCATCGGCAAGTATCCCAAAATACTCAACGACGCGGTCGTGGGCGAGGAAGCTCGCAAGCTCTTCGACGACGCCCAGCGCGAACTCGCTGGTCTTCTCTCCTCCGGGCGGCTGCGGGCACGCGCCGTTTACGGTTTCTGGCCTGCCAACGCCGACGGCGATGACATTGTGCTCTGGACCGACGAAAGTCGCTCACAGCAGCTCATGCGGTTCCCGATGCTGCGGCAGCAGTGGGAGCGAGTCGGGCAGCGGGATTTCCGCTCGCTTGCTGACTACATCGCCCCTGCTGACTCCGGAGTCGCCGACTATCTGGGCGCGTTTGCACTCACGGCCGGACACGGTTGTGATGAGATCGCGCGGGAGCTGGAGGCAGAGGGTGATGACTATCGGGCGATCATGATTAAGGCACTGGCTGATCGGTTTGCGGAGGCATTTGCCGAACGCCTGCATCAGCAGGCCCGTCACGACTGGGGCTACGGCTCTGGTGAATCCTTTACCAACGAACAGCTGATTGACGAAGAATACCAGGGAATCCGCCCAGCTTTCGGCTACGGGTCATGTCCCGACCACGTGCCCAAGGGAGCACTGTGGGAGTTGCTGCAGGCTGAGCAGCACGCGGGAATGACTTTAACCTCCAGCTTTGCCATGTGGCCGGCGGCTTCGGTGAGCGGGCTGTATTTCAGCCTGCCGCAGTCGCGGTATTTCAGTGTCGATCGGATCACAAAGGATCAGCTGGAGCGTTACGCAGCCCGAATGGGGCAAAGTGTTTCTGAAACGGAGCGCTGGCTGGCCCCCAATCTTGGCTACACACCGTAATTCGCTTAGAACCTGTTGAGTCCAGGAGAAAGCGTGACGCTGCAACCGCAGAAAACATGGGCCGTGATCACTGGCGACATCGTCAGATCCAGTTCGCTGTCGGGCAACGATCTGGAGCAGGTTCGCGCCCAGCTTTTAAGTGCCTTTATGGATGTCAGGGGCTGGGGAAAACGGATCCTGCGGGGGCGGCCCGACTTTTTCCGGGGCGATGCGTGGCAGATTCTGTTGAGCGACCCGGGACGTGCGTTGCGAGTTGCCCTGTACATCCGCAGCCAGCTCATCAGCACAGGAATTGCTGACACGCGTCTGTCGATTGGAATTGGGCGTGTGGATGCGTTATCCCGGCGGCGGGTGTCACTGTCGACGGGTGAGGCGTTCACGTTGTCGGGGCGGGGGCTGGATCGAATGTCAGTGGACACAGGGATAGCCATTGAATGTCCACAGTCCGCCGGGCCACTCACAGCGTGGCTTGCGGTGACGGGGCAGCTCTGTGATTCCCTGGTTCGTGGCTGGACACGACGACAGGCTTCCGTCGTGGCCTTCAGCCTGCACCCGCAGGAGCTGACTCAGGACGAAATTGCCGCGTTACTGCGGCCAGCCGTGAGTCGTCAGTCCGTCACGAAGACGCTCGACAGTGCGAACTGGGATGCCCTGAGGGCTGCGATTGGCGTGTTTGAAGCCACCAGCTGGGACGAGGTGGTCTGACGCTGACGGCGGGCCGGGTTGGGGCGGTCTGCATTTTGCTGGAGACACCTTTGGGGCGCATCGTGAGATGCATTGTTTTGGTTGCATATTGAAATGCAACCGTTTTTGGTTGCATATTGAAATGCAACCGTTTTTGGTTGCATTTTGAAATGCAACCGTTTTTGGTTGCAATGAGTAATGCACTCGTTTTGCGTATCGGGTTCACTGTAAGCTACGCACGCAGGTGGCTGTGCCTTTCCACAGCCGTGTGAACATCTGCAGGCACTGTACAGCAGACATTGTGTGATATCCCGCTCGGCTTGCCCTGCACAGGTTTGCTCAGTACAACCTCCAGTCTCGGTCCCTCCGCAGCAAATGTCATCCCCTTATCTCTGTGGCGGCTCAGGTGCCTGGACTGCCGTTCCCGGACTTCACACATGGCGGAAACTCTGCTGGCCCTGATCACCGCGCATCTGCTTGGCGATTTCGTTTTTCAAACTCGTCGCATGGTGGATCACAAGCGGCAGTTACCGGTGCTGCTGATTCACGTTCTGATTGTGACCGCGCTGACTGCCCTGACCCTGCGAGGCTTTGATCGCACCATTCTTGCGGTGATTTTCACAAGCCACCTGCTGCTGGACTGGATCAAGACTCGATTCCGCAGGGAAACGTTTGCTCTGTTCCTGACGGACCAACTGGGGCATCTGGGCTTCGCAGTGCTGCTGGCAGGATTTTTCCCGCAGGCGTCTGCGAACGGCTGGTGGCCAGAATCTGTACCGCAGTTGCTGCCATGGTTTCATATTGGGCTGTGCCTGCTGAGTGGCATCATCGTGGTGGTTCCCGCTGGTGGTGTCGTGATCGGGAAGCTGACCGAGCCGATTCGTGAGGAGGCTGAGAAGGTTGCAATTTTTGGGCGCGATGGGATTGCGGCAGCCGGCACCGGGAGTTCTGGTCAGCCGCTGATTGACGGTCTGCAGAACGGTGGTCGGTACATCGGCTGGCTGGAACGCTTCCTGACGCTCCTGCTGCTGCTGATCGATCAGCCTTCCGGCATCGGCTTTCTGATCACCGCGAAATCGCTGCTGCGGTTCGGTGAAATCCGCGAGTCACGGGATCGGAAACTGGCGGAGTACATTATTATCGGGACTTTTATGAGCTTTGCGTGGGCGCTCACATGGGCCGTGCTGACACAGAATGCGATTGAGTACTGGAGGCGACAGTATGAGATCCTGTGGCATTGATAACATCACGGATCTGCAGCACCGCCGGCCGATGGTCGCTGGAGTTCCGTCAGTCTGGCGATGCCGTTTCGGGCAAGCAGCAGAATGCGATCGAGCATTTGCTGGTCGAAGGGGCGACCTTCGGCCGTTCCCTGAACTTCGATGAAGTGTCCGGATCCGGTCATGACAACATTCAGGTCGACTTCGGCGCGGCTGTCTTCGCGGTAGTCGGGATCGAGAACGGGCGTGCCGTCGATTACTGCGACGCTGACGGCAGCAACGGAATCCTCCAGGACTTTGGTCCCGGGGTGAAGCATGCCTTCCTGCTGCATCCTCAGCACAGCATCCGCCAGAGCGATGTAGCCACCAGTGATGCCTGCGGTGCGAGTTCCGCCGTCAGCCTGGAGCACGTCGCAGTCGACGGTAATGGTGTGATCCCCGAGGGCTTCGAAGTTGACGACGGCGCGAAGTGAGCGGCCGATGAGTCGCTGGATTTCGGTGGTGCGTCCATCAGGCTGCTGTCGTTCGCGGGGCTTGCGCGGGGATGTGCTGCCGGGAAGCATGCTGTATTCGGCCGTGACCCAGCCCTTCACGGGCGCGGCCGGGTCTTTGGGCTTGCGCCATCCGGGCACTCCGCGGTCCACACTGGCGGTGCACAGCACCCACGTATTGCCAGCCTGAATCAGCGTGCTGGCCCAGGCGTTGCGAACAAAGCCACGGGTAATCTGCAGGGTGCGCAGCTGATCGGGCGAACGCTGATCATGTCGGAGCATAGCGGAGGGAGCTTTCGCGGGGGCCTGAAGCTGGGCGGTTGGTGATCAGCGGGATGATTCCAGCGTTTCCGTGATGGCCACCGCGGACTGGGACCGATTTGTGAGCAGTGCGGATGCAGCCATTACGAATACGGGAGTCAGCAACAGGTCACTGAGCAGGGTTCCGCGAGCGAAGGGCAGCGCCCGAACGTAACAATCGAGAAGTCCAGCGAGTGTTTGCGGGTACAGGTAGACTCCGTTGAAGGGCACACACCAGACCCCGAAGTTGCTGATCAGAAAGAAGGTCGCAGCAGCCAGCAGCCCGCTGGCCGCGCTCTGCAGGAGCCCCTGGGGGCGCAGGAATCGCCCGGTCAGCACAATCAGGCCGTAGGCTGCATAGTCAAACGGCATCGTGCTGTAAAAGCCGTATCCGCTTTGCAATTCGAGGATGACATCGGAGACCAGTCTGGCACCGAGCGGCAGTGACAACGCCAGCCAGGAGGAGCGGGCGCAGGTTCCCGAAAGCACTGCCAATGCCCCCATGGCAGAAAAGTTCTGCAGTGGCAGGGGAGCAAATCGCAGCAGCACAGCGGCAGTGGCGGCGAGAAACAACAGCAGATTCGGGTTGGATTTCATTGCACGACAAACTTTCAGGGGGCAACCACGGCGGCACGCCGCAGTCGATCATTCAACGCTCGGCCCAGACCACGTTCGGGAAACCGTCTGGCGATGATAACATCCAGACCGAAAGAGTCGAGATCACGAAGGCCAGCAAAGAAATTCGCGGCGCAAATCCTCAGATCCGAACCAGGCCCCAGCCAGGCAATTCGGTCAAAGCCCCCCTCTTCAGGAAACTCCCCCCACGTCAGCAGGCCACAGCGCCGGCCGCGAACCGGGATTGCGACGGACTGTTCGTCAAGCAGCAGGAGCAGGGTTTGCGGGGCGTAGTGTCGCGAGAGCATCCCGGGGGCTGGCTGAGCTGCGTGGTTGTCCTCGGCCGGTTGTGGGGGCGGGGTCAGCGGACCTGCGACGCGTTCGAGTTCTTCGAGCGAAATGCCGCCGGGCCGCAGCAGCTGCGGTTGCTCCTGCATCAGCGAAACCACGGTCGATTCCACACCCACCGCACAGGGACCGCCGTCGAGAATGTAGTCAACGCGTCCTTTAAGACCATCGAGAACATGTTGAGGAGTTGTGGGACTGATGCCGCCGAAGGGGTTGGCGCTGGGGGCGGCAAGGGGCCGCTGGACCTGCCGGAGCAGCTGCAGGGCGAGTGGATGTGCGGGGACTCGAATGCCCACGCCAGGCAGTCCGGATGTCACCAGATCAGGAATGCAGCTGCGGCGTGGCAGCACAAGAGTGAGCGGGCCCGGCCAGAAAGCGTCGGCGAGGCGTTCTGCAAGCGGAGGGAAATCCAGCACCAGCGACGCCGCAGCGGAGCGTTCAGGCACGTGCACAATCAGCGGATCGAATGCCGGTCTCTGCTTGGCCTCGAAAACTTCAGCAACCGCGGCGGGGTTGAAGGCATCAGCGGCAAGTCCGTAGACTGTCTCGGTCGGAATGGCCACCAGCCTCCCGGCCTGCAGGAGTTCAGCGGCCCGGGCGACATCGTTACCAATAACTGTGCTCCGGCAGCCTTCGCTGCTCATTGCACATCCACCACCACGCAGGTGATATTGTCTCGAGATCCGCCATCCAGTGCGGCCTGAACGAGCGTTTCGGCGGCCTTCCGGGGATCGGGGACGCTGGCGAGCAATTCAGCGATGCGACTGTCGGGAATGCCGTCATTCAGACCGTCGCTGCAGAGTAAGAAGCGATCGCCTGTCTGCGGGTTGATTTCCGTGACCTGCACAGGCGCGGACCCGTCTCTGCAGCCGAGGTATCGGTAGAGCACATTGCGGTACCGGTGCGTTTTGGCTTCTTCAGGGGTGATGGTGCCGGACTCAAGCAGTGCCTGGGTGATGGAGTGGTCTGTGGTGAGTTGCCTGAGGCGACCTTTGCGGAATTCGTAGGCGCGGCTGTCACCCACGTTGGCTGTGTAGATCAGGCCACCGGAGACAATCAGCAGTACCGCGGTGGTGCCCATATTCTTCAGGCCCGGTTCCATTTCGCTCACGGCCATGATTTCCGTGTTCGCATTGACGAGCGCTTTGTCGATCGCTGCGGCAACAATTCTGGAACCGCTCTGGCTGAAGTCGAGGGCGGTCGCCAGTCGTCTGGGGATAATGTCCACGGCCATCGCGCTGGCACGTTCGCCAGCACTTTGCCCACCCAGTCCATCGGCGACAATGAACACTTTCTGCTGCGGGTCGACGTAGCAGTTGTCTTCGTTGTTTTCGCGGACGTTCCCGGTCACGCTGAGCTGACCTGACCTGATTAACACCATGGCGGGGCCTGTGAGTTCCGCAGAACGATGGGGGGCTTTTGTGTAAGAAGGATACGAATTCCGACGCCTGACTGGCCGGGTGGAAGCCGCCGGGCTGTCCGGAGATAAATCCGCAAAATCAGTCCCTTCCTAGCACAGAATTCCGGGATTTCCGGTCCGAATTCTGAGGAAACCGGGGGATTTGTCGAGAAATCGGGGGGCGGCTGACTGTGGTCACTCTAAAGCGGGCTCTGGTCGGTGCCGCACAGCGTCTGAAAAACGTTGGTCAGTCCCAGTGTGGTGGCGGGAATAAGCAGTTCACCGGCTTCGAATCCGGCTGACGCCCCCAGCATGCGTCCCTGCCCCTCCACCAGCCGAAAGACGCGCTCCTTGCCCGGTGGAAACTGCGTGCGATAGCAGCGAATCGCCTCCAGTTTTGTCTGCAGCGTGGCGGAGATATCCGACACGAAACTCCCGCCACCCTCGGGCAACTTCAGGGTCTGCAGGCCGAGCGGATACCACAATTGTCGCTGAATGCGGTGCACGGGCAGATCCGGGAAGTACTCGTCCCACTTGGAAAGCCGGGAGTAGAACACAGCGGCGTCGGTGATCTGCATGGCCTGCCAGTGATCGGGAGACGCCATCGGGGTTTTATCGGCAATGCCGATGACCAGCTTCGGTCTCCAGCGACGAAAGACGCTGGCCAGTGCCACGCGACTTTCAAAACCGTCAAACAGCCGGCGATTGGGCAGGTCCAGCGTAATCCGAAACTGCACACCGAGTGCTGCGGCGGCTGCCTGAGCTTCCTGCAGTCGCACTTCAGGACCAGGGCTCAGCGGAGTGGGTTCGCCATCGGTGAGGTCCACGATCCCCACCCGGTATCCCTGCTGAACCATCCGTGCCAGTGTCCCACCGCAGCCGATCTCGACATCGTCCGGGTGGGCTCCGACGGCGATGACATCCAAAGGTTCAGGCAGCGAGTTGTCGGAATTCATGTTCACCTACCGTCGCACCGGGCCAACGGGGTCCCACATGGCGGCCGCCGGGTCGTTGGGAACGACATACAGTTCCACGCGGCGATTTCGCTGGCGAGCTGGTTCTGAGGCGCCTCTTTCCAGCGGATGAAATTCACTGTAACCCATCGCGGCGATGCGTTCCGGCTCCACACCGAGCTGCAACAGCTTGAGAATCACCGCATCGGCGCGGTCGGTGGACAGGTGCCAATTGGTGGGGTGCTTTACGGCGGTGTCAGGGCGGACGATGTTCTGATCATCGGTGTGGACGACGATCAGGATCTTCAGTCCCCGGGCCGCGCCGGGGGTGGCGCTGGAGGCAAATTCCTTCAGGACAGGTTCGGCTTCCGGGCGGATGGCGTCACTGCCGAGGTCAAACAAAACATCTGTCCGAAAACGGCTTAACCCAGTTGCCGGGTCATAGTCAAAGCCTTCACCGGCAAGGCCGGGATTCATGCCAGCTCCGTCGCTGAGACCACCTGCGGGGTTTTCGGCCATCCTGCGAGCCAGACCTTCGCGTTCCTGGGCCAGATTATTCAGCCGATCGTTGAGCGTGGACATCTGGCCCTGGGTTTCAGCCAGCTGATTGTGAAGAGCCTGATTTTCCGCACTGAGCCCCTGAGCGGCGGCCAGCGCCTGCTGGAGCCTCTGATTTTCGGCGTACAGGTCGCGGGCTCGAAGCTGCGCATTGGTCAGCTCATCGCCCGCACGTTTATGGCAGCAGCCGCTGGCCGTCAGTACCAGCAGTAAAGCTGGTACCACAGCAGATCCACACAGCCTGCGTTTCATCTGGGTCATCCTGACGGTAGGAACAGGGTTGTCTGCCGGAAAGCCTAGCCGGACGCCCCTCGGGCAGACCAGTCTCCTTTGAATCAAATTGGCCCGATTCCGCACGGCCGCAGTGACAATTTAGGGGTGACCATCACGCACCTGCAGAATCTGCCGCTGCGGGCGCAGATTCTGCCGCTTCCCCTTCGTCTCGCAGTGGGGCCTGACGAGAGCGAGGGGATTGGGATATCCCATTTTGTCCATTTTAGCACCGTTTCACCATCCCAGGCTCGGCCTCCTCGGCGTGCGGGCGCACCGGGGTTGAAGCGAAAGTCAGGTCGATTGGGAAGCGACGCAATTG
>JBEIEK010000189.1:0-11236 GCA_040382995.1 Planctomycetaceae bacterium | reverse complement strand
AGCACGACTGCTGGCGGTGGTCGGAACGCTTTGTGCCATCACCGGTCTGGGCGCCGTTGGCAGTGCCTTTTACAGCAACGAACTGATCGCAATTGTGGCGGTCTCCACAGCACTCTCACTGCTTGTTGTGTCACGTTCCTTTGGCTACGCCGAAATGACGCTGCTGGGAAACCGCGTGCGTCGCGTGCTGGTCTCGCTGGTGCGCGGCCGCGAAGGACAGCGACCGATCCTGCATCACGAACAGGTGCGGCTCCAGGGCCACCACGAATGGGTCAGCCTCTGGGATGTACTCACTGCCTTCGCCGAGAACAACCGGCTCGACAGTGTGGAACTGAATGTGAACATGCCCAGCGCCGGCGAAGCCTATCACGCCACATGGCGGACCAAGTCCTCCACCGACGCTCACGAAGTCTGGAAAACTGAGATTCCGCTCGTAGTGGAGGGCCTTCGCGTCGGCCACATCCGACTCGAAGGCGGTGCCTCCGGTAACTTCTCTGACTGGCTTGTGCAAATGGGAAGAGGTCTGGAGCCCTTCGAGGCGGACTTCCGCGCCGTGGTGGCTCACCTGCAGCGCAAGCAGACTGGCTCCCGCCCTCCCGTCGCTATGCTGCCCAGCCTCGTCGTCGATCAGCCAGGCTGAATCACTTCGGGCATCTGGTCCAGCACCATCCCGGACATCAGTGGCCGCATTCGCTCAGCAAACGCGGTAAGGGCTGGTACAAGCACCGCTGCAAGAATCAACAGCGTCAGCAGGGAACAGAAGATGCCGCGTCCTCGCGATGAACACAGGCCCGGCAGTGGCGGAATCACCGCAGCAAACAGCAGCAGCACCGCCTGAAGCCACGTCAGCCGCCCGAAGAAATGTCCCAGCAGCACCACCCCACACAGGCTCAGGCACGTCCAGCGAATCGTTGCCGCAACAACGGTCACCTGCGACATGGCGACTCCTGTAAGCAACATCCCGGCACAACTGCCTGCGAATGGCAATGCCATTGCACCACCACGAACCCAGCCCCCCAGCATCACCGTCAAACCCGCCACCTGGAGTGTCAACACACACAGCGTCGCCCGCGGAACAGCAGAAATTTCGCTGGGAATACAGGCCAGTGTTGCCACGAGGGCCGTCAAGGCACATGCACACACGGTAATCAGCAGGCCGCCTGACGTGAGCCCCGGCAGGAGTGACCACTCAGGAGCAGCCTGCAGATGCACGCTGCCAAAAAGAATGATGGGGACAGCCGCAGCCGCCGCAAGCCCCCGCGCCATCAAACCGCTCCGCCTGATCGGCGGGCCATTCGAGGCGACTACGTCTGCCAGCAGCAGCACTGGCAGGGCAATCAGCAGCCAGCGATCCAGCGCGGTCGTGGGGGGAAATGCAGGGCGGAGGCCCTGAACCGCCAGCCCCGCCAGCACTCCCGAGGCAAATCCACAGACAGCCCGCGAAGACTCGGAGACTTTTGCTGGGCCGCTCAACCGGCTACCAGAGCACAGCATGACAAAACAGGCTCCTGCGGCGCAGACCGCAGAAGCCACAAACGAAGCCATCAGCAGCCACAAATCCGGCATCGGTTACTTGCTCATACCTTCACAGTCAATGATCACAATCGCCTCGTCACCGATCGCACCGATGGCACTGGGGTCGAACTTGTAGTCGCTGCGCTTCAGCCGCAGTTCGGTTGAAAATCCAACGCGGCGAACACCACGGGATTCGATTTCCTTACCACCCATCAGCCGAATCGTGATTTCACGCGTCACGCCGTGCATCGTGAAGTCACCGGTCACTTCGTAGCCCCCATCAATGGCCTTGACTTTTTTGCTGCGAAATTCGATTGTGGGGAACTGTTTGGTATCGAAATAGTCAGGCTGTCGCAGGTGTTCATCACGGGCGGCGTTGGCGGTGTCCACACTGTCCGCCTTGATCGTCAACTGAAAGGAAGATTTGCTCGCATCCTGGCGATCAATGGAAAAACGCCCGTCCACCTCGTTGAAGCGACCGTGAATCCAGCTGATGTCCAGGTGCCTCGCCTTGAAGCTGACGGATGAGTGAATCGCATCGTACACGTATTCATCTGCCGGGGCTGCCGCAGCGGAGCCCTGCAGAAGAGTCAGCAACATGAGAGTGAACAAACAGAATCGACGAGAAATCACCATGGCGGGAAAACTCCTTTGACTGCAATCACTGAAAACCGGGCACAGGCGGATTCCGGACCGCCCCCCCAGACATCCTAAAGCCAGCCGGAGCTGGGGTAAAGCAACCGCGGCACGTTAATTGAGAGAGATTCTTACGGTTTTCCGACCAGTGGTCGAGCAACCGCTGGTGGTCGCTCGACATTTTCAGACGAGGGTTTCCATGGTTCTTTCCAAGGGACGGCGCCCAGCGATGATTTGGCTCGTTTCGGCACTCTGCTGCGTAGGCTTCCCTTGCGCTGGCCTCGCTCTGCTGAGCTTCTTTGCGAAGGCTCCGGAGGGGCTGGGGGTCAAAAACGGTCGTCTCGCGGCCTGCCCTGCATCGCCAAACTGCGTCTCCACGCAGGCGGAAACGCAGCAGCACTGGATCGCCCCACTGACTCCTCCAGGCGGTGAGCAACAGCCGATTGCCAGAATCGCCGGCATTGTCAAAAGCTTGAGCGGAGCCACTGTTGTCCAGCAGTCGGACAGTTATTTGCGAGCAGAATTTCGGAGTTTGATTTTCCGCTTCTGCGATGATGTGGAATTCTTCCACGATGCATCACAGGGCCGGATCCACTTCCGGTCTGCTTCCCGTGTCGGTCATTCCGACCTCGGCGTCAATCGGAAACGGATGGAGGAAATTCGGCGTCTGTTTGAAGCATCGGCACCGCCAGTAATGTCAGAGCCTTCAGTCAGGCGACAGGGCAACCGATCTCGGCAGGAACGACAACTGGCTCGAACTGGAAGTTAACTGTCAGCAGCCAACTCGCGGATTGGGCGACATTCTTCCGGAAGGATCCGAACAGGTCGCTCGGCCTGATCTCGTATGTACCCAGTGCTGTCGATTCCCAGATTGTGATAGACGGTGGCCAGCACATCGCGGTAGTGGATAGGTCGTTCCGCGGCGTATGCTCCGATCTTATCGGTGGAACCGATTACTTGACCGCTGGGCATGCCACCACCGGCGAACAGGGCTGACTGGACAGGGGCCCAGTGATCCCGGCCTGCCTTGTCGTTGATCTTGGGTGTGCGTCCGAATTCGCCCCACACAACAAGGGTGACATCTTTGTCCAGACCTCGCTGAGCAAGGTCCTGAATCAGGGCCGCGATGCCGGTGTCGAAAGTCGGCAGATGAGCCCGGCAGTGCCCGAAGTTATTGCCGTGCGTATCCCAGAATCCATAGGCCACAGTCACGACGCGAACCCCGGCCTCAACCAGTCGACGAGCAACCAGCAACTGGTCATTCCAGAGCGGGGCGCCGTCGCCCAGGTGTTTGGATGAGCCACGGCCGTAGAGTGCCAGCACAGCAGGATCTTCATTTTCGACGTTCATGGCGTCGACAAGCCGGGAGGATGTGAGCACATCGAAGGCCCGGCGATAGCTTTCGGAAAGATTCTGCATCGGTCGCGCGTCAACACTGCGGCGGAAACTGTCAAGCTGATCAAGCAGGCTGCGACGTCCGGAGAACTGCTGGTTTTCAATGTACCGCAGACGCATCGCGGAAAGGTCTTCACCATCGGCCCGCACCTGGTTGAATGCACTGCCCAGGTAGCCGGCCCCCGTACTGTTGTACGGCCGGTGCTGCATTGTGGGGAACAGATCCACAAACGGGGGAGTCACGTCGTTGACGGGGCCCTGCATTTTGGCCACCACGGAACCGAAATTCGGGATCCCGTCCCGCTGAACTTCTCCCATCGTGTAGCCGGTCAGGTTCTGAAAGCTGGAATGCTCGTCCCGCTGACCGACGATGGAGCGAACGATGGAACAGCGATCAGCCGTCATCGCCAGTTTTGGCAGCAGTTCACAGAAATGGACGCCAGGAACGGATGTCTGAATCGGCTGAAATTCGCCGCGAATTTCTGATGGAGCATTGGGCTTGAGATCGAATGTGTCCTGGTGTGGCAGCCCTCCGGACAGATAAACCATGATCACGGATTTGTGACGGGAAGTCGTGGCAGGGGCCGAGGATTCAGCCGCCAACAGATCAGCCAGTGACAAACCACCGACCGCCAGTCCGCCGGCCTGCACGAAGGATCGCCGGGAAATGCCGTCACAGAAACGGTGAGAGGAACCGAAGAGGTTGAGCATGGCTTTGGGGAAGGCCCGGAGGGAAGTTTGGAGGCGGGAAGAAGACAAGCCAGTCCCCGCCGTCTTCCATTGGGGCTGCACGGAATCGCAGCCACAGGCAGCAGGGACATCGCGGGGCCAGTTGGCCACGTGTTCGGAAGGACAGGCGGCCCGACTGCAGATTCTGCGGACTGTTCGCACCGAACGCAACCGAAGTTCGTCCTGAGAATGGGTAAATGGGGCGGGTTTGTTGAGAGCGAATCTTCCGCCTGAGGAGTCTGCAGGCATTTTTTCTGCAGGGAAGCGTTGATTCGGCTCGAACGGAAGCCCCTGAGGTACTGAGCTGCGCGCTGGTTCGTTCAAGGGCTTCAACCATGCAGATTTCCCGTCGATCCCTGCTGACGAATGCGGCCTCACTCGCTGGGGCGATGTCCGTCTTTAAACCAGCATCCGGCAGGCCTGATGAATCTGCGGCCTCTCAAAAGACCCCGCCAGCACCACCCGCCCGCCTGGTCGTGCTGACCTTTGATGATTCCGCCAAATCACACTTCACCATCGCCCGATCAATTCTCAGCGACTACGGGTTCGGGGCCACTTTCTTTATCACGGAGGGCTTTGACTTTCGTGAAAACCACAAGGATTACATGACCTGGGACGAAATTCGGCAGCTGCACGAGGATGGATTCGAAATCGGCAACCACACCCGCGATCACCTCGGAATCACCGAGGGCACCGTGAATCAGCTTCCGGAGCAGCTCGGTGGGATTGCTCAGCGATGTGAGACCTTCGGAATTCCTCGCCCCGTGACCTTTGCGTGGCCCGGCAACGCCTGGACTGCGAGGGCTTTCCCGATCCTAAGGGAGCACGGCATTGTCTTTGCCAGGCGGGGTGGGGCTCCGGAATTTCCCTACGAGGAAGGGCGTGGCGTGGCAGTACAGCCGGGTGCCGACCATCCGCTCCTGCTTCCTTCAGCGGGCGACGCCCGCCCCACCTGGACATTGGGAAACTTCGTGCAGGCCGTGCAGCAGGCGCAGCCGGGGCGACCAGCCATCCTGCAGTATCACGGTGTTCCGGATACCGCCCATGCGTGGGTCAGCAGCACCCGGGAGACCTTTACTGCGTGCATGAAGTACCTGCACGCAGAGAAGTACACGGTGATTGCGCTGCGGGATCTGCAGAAATGGGTGAACCCGGAGATTTTTCCAGCCGATGCTCAGGCGATCATCCAGCAGCGAAAACAGCGACTGCAGGCGGGGGAATCGATCTGACAGCCGGTACGCAGGCTCAAATCGGCCAATTCGTTCGCAGCTTCGCCTGAGCTTCAGCCGGATCCATGGGAAGCGCGGTGCCCCTGCTTGTCAGGTTTCCGGCTGCACTGTAACCTCCGGCAGTCCCCAGCAGACCGGGGATTGCTTTTTCAGGCTGGAACGCAGCGAGTGCAGAGGTTTCTGAAGTGATGGATTCTGAACGTGTCGTCATCACCGGGGTAGGCCTGGCGGCTCCCAATGGGAACAACCTGGGCGAATTCCGTGCTGCGCTGCTGGCGGGGCAATCCGGCGTGGTCAACTACGAAACCCGCTACATGGGACCGGTACTCGCCGGCGTCTGCCGCTTCGATGAACTGCGATACCAGAAGAAAAAAGACCTCCGACGCGGCACCCGGGCTGGCTCAATCTCGATCTACTGTGCCAACGAAGCCATTCGCGACTCCGGACTTGACTGGACATCCGTCGCCAGGGACCGCACCGGCGTGTACCTCGGGATTACCGAACACGGCAACGTCGAAACCGAAAACGAAGTCTACGAAATCTCTAAGTTCCAGTACGACACCAAAGTCTGGTCACATCACCACAACCCTCGCACCGTCGCCAACAACGCGGCAGGCGAAGTCACTCTGAACCTCGGCATCACCGGTCCCCACCTCACGCTGGGGGCTGCCTGCGCCGCCGGAAATGCCGGCTTCATCCAGGCTGTGCAGATGCTGCGGCTTCGCGAAGTGGACCTCGCGATTGCCGGTGGCGTGTCCGAAAGCATTCACACCTTTGGAATTTTTGCCAGCTTCGCTGCCCAGGGAGCCCTCGCCAGCCACCAGGATCCCACACTCGCCTGTCGCCCGTTTGACCTGCACCGCAATGGGATTGTTGTCGCCGAAGGTGGCGGCATCTGTACCCTCGAACGGCTGGATGACGCGAAACGCCGCGGTGCAAAGATCTACGGTGAAATCGTCGGCTACGCCATGAACTCCGACGCCAAGGACTTCGTCCTGCCCGACTCCAGTCGCCAGGCCGAATGCATCCAGCTCGCACTGCGACGCGCAGGGCTCACCGCCACCGATATCGATATCGTCAGCAGTCACGCAACAGCCACTGAACAGGGCGACATCGAAGAAGCTGCGGCACTCCGACGGGTCTTTGCAGAGTCCCCAAACACCTGGATCAATAACACCAAAAGCTTCATCGGACACGCCATGGGGGCCGCCGGAGCACTCGAATTGCTCGGCAACCTGCCCTCGTTTGACGATCGGATCGTGCACGCTACAATCAACATTTCCGAACTCGACCCGCGCTGCAGCCTGCCTAACCTGGTTATCAACCAGCCACGGCAACTCCCACAGGTCAACTGCATCCTCAATAACTCCTTCGGGATGCTCGGAATCAATTCCGTGGTTATCGTCAAAAAGTTTCAGGAAACCGCCTCCAATAGTTGAGAGGGCAGATTGATGACGGCTGATCAGATCCGGCAGGTGATTCTGGACATTCTGGAGCGTATCGCTCCGGACGAGGATCTGACCGGACTTGAAGATGCGCGTCCGTTTCGCGAACAGATGGAACTGGACAGCATGGACTTCCTCGACATCGTCATGGAACTGCGAAAAATGTATCGCATCCAGATCCCCGAGGAAGACTACCCCAACCTCAACACAATGGCAGGCACCGTCGCCTACCTCCTCCCACGTCTCAAGGACGTCGCGGTCAGCGCCTGAACCGCGCTCGCGCGTTGCGGTGTCCAGCCGGTCAAACAGCACAGGCAGCCCCCCACGGTCAACGCCCGCGGCAAAGGGCTCACACAATTCCCACTTCCCAGTCCGGCGACTGCCCCGGGGCTCAAATCCTGGGGTTGCGTGCGCACGCAGGATCCCTAAACTGCGAAACACACGCAGTTTGCGGGAACGGAGGATTGGGTGCTGATCGTAACACACTGCATTAAAACAGTAACATCCGGCCTGAAGCTCTGGTGCCCGGCGAAGCGTGGATCGCGTCGCTGGCTCGCCGTCGCCTGTCTCGCAGTCCTCGCAGCCCACGCAACTGCTCTCGCGCAGACAGCCCGCGACTTCCCATCTCTCGATGAACAACCCTTCTCCGACCGCCTCCCCGG
Organism: Planctomycetaceae bacterium; assembly: GCA_040382995.1. Taxonomy (GTDB): domain Bacteria; phylum Planctomycetota; class Planctomycetia; order Planctomycetales; family Planctomycetaceae; genus SXXK01. Next base: position 3,625 of record JBEIEK010000189.1, on the reverse strand, counting down.
CAAATCACCCGTCCGACGGCCCCCGGCCTCTCCCGGGGATCCGCTCCCTCCGGCGGACGAAATGGACCAGCCAACGCTCGACGACCGCGTGCGGTCCCCGCTCCAGGACCTCCCCGGACAAACTCCGGACGATGGGCCGCTCCCGGGACTGAATGACTTCGGCATCGACTGGCAGGTGCAGCGGATTTCCGCAGCCGATATCGGAACCGTTCAGGCATGGGACTTCGCACACGGCCAGCCCAGCATGTCCGCAGCTGAATTGGGAAGCTACGGCGAATTCATTCGCGCTGCGGTCAACCGTCGAAACCTCATCCCCGCCTCACTGCCGGAAGGCATCAACCCAACCACCGCATGGGAAACCGCCTTCTACAGGTTCGAGGGCGTCCGTCGTCAGGCCTTTGGTGCCGGCGTGCTGCGACTTGATCTTGGCGGGCCCGGTACTCCCGACCCCATCTCAGCCGGTGGCGTTTTTGAGGGCCCCGGTCCCCCCGGAGGAACGCCCGCCGCGGCCGCGCCCATCGTGTACAGTCTCCAGCAGGACATGCGGGTGCACCCGGCTGACTTCGTGGGCCGGCCTGTGGTGCTCTATGGCATCTTCAGCCCCTCCGGCCCAGTCAATGTCACCGCCGTCGGCGGGCTTGAAGACGAAGACAGCCAGTTCCGCCTGCAGCGCGGCACACTCAAAACCCTCACCGGTCGCGAACCGCTCGCCATTGTTGACGCGCTGCAGTTTCTTGAGCCAGGTGGACAGTCAAAACCTTCAGCCGCCTGGCCCGTCGAACCCGGCGTACAAATGCCGGTGATGATCAAGGGCTGGTTCGTCAAGCTCTGGGGACGTCAGCCTTTGGTTTTCACAGAGACCATGCGAGTGCTTTCGCCACAGCCGTGGACCGGCTGGATCCGCGAACATGTTGCCAACCGTCGCCGCGTAGCAGCCGACGAAAGCTGGCTCTACTACGAAACACTTCGTCAGCTCCAGCTCACCAGCGGCGCCCTGCAACAGCAGATCGCGACCAGTGTCCAGCAGCGCCGCGTCGAACAGCTGCTGGCGGATGTGCGACTGAAGACCGTTTCCGAACGCGCCCGCCTGGACGCAGAACTCAAACAGGGAACACTCCAGCGCTCCGACACCAAAGCCGGCCCCGGCTATGACTCCCAGCTGCGATGACTCAATCGCCAGCTCGCCCTCCGCGAAGCCCGCTACACTGCCACTCGCCGAGACCCCGATGCCTTCCCGCTCTTCGTTGATCTGTTCCAGAATCCGGATGTCTGGCAGGGCGAACTTGTCACGCTCAAAGGTTACGTCCGCCGAGTGCTCACACACCCCGCCGATCCCACCCTGTTCAACGGCCAGCCCCTGCACGAACTCTGGTTGTACACCCGCGACAGCCAGCACATTCCCACCGTCGTCGTGACCCCGACCCTGCCTCCCGATTTTCCCGTCGGCGCAGATCTCATCGATTCCATCACAGTCACGGGCTGCTTCTACCGCATGTACGTCTACCGCGGCCAGTCCGAAACCCGCCAGGCCCCTCTCGTGCTCGCCGGACGCATCCAGTGGCAGCCCACTCCGCAACACGTACTCAATCTCGTCCGTGAAGGCAAAATCCCCTCGGATGCTCCGATTGTCGCAATGGCTCGCGCAAACGACCCGCGGCGGTTCAGTGATACTGTCGTCCTTGCCTTCTGCGTACTCGCAGTCGTGATCGCCATGGCGGTGTTTGGTCGAGTCCAGCGGGATCGCCGACGGCGGGAACGATTGCGGAAGCTGGTGGAACAATCGCCCGACTTCACGCACAATCCAGCCCTCTCCGCAGACCCCAACTGACCACTCCATCGAAGGCCCAGCCACATGCCCACTGCTGAACCGGACGGTACTCCAGCGCAGCAGCCGTTTCCTCCCATCTCCGACCGACCACTCCGACTGGCCGTGCTCATCAGCGGTGGCGGCACCACACTGCTCAACTTCCTCGAACACATCCGCCAGGGGCGCCTGCACGCTGAAATCGTTCACGTCATCGCCAGTCAGCGCAGCTGCCGGGGCGTGGAACGAGCCACGGCAGCCGGATTGCCCGTCACGGTCATCCGACCCAAAGACTTCAGCGATGTGCAGTCCTTCAGCACTGCCGTTTTCCAGCAGCTCAGAAAATCCCGCTGCGACCTCGTGGCCCTCGCCGGATTTCTCAGTCTGCTGCACATTCCCGAAGACTTCCTCTTCCGCGTCCTCAACATTCATCCCTCCCTGATTCCCGCGTTCTGTGGCCAGGGCATGTATGGCCATCATGTGCACGAGGCGGCCATCGCGCGGGGAGTCAAGGTGAGCGGCTGCACGGTGCATTTTGCCGATAACGAATACGACCATGGGGCCATCATTCTGCAGCGGATGGTTGAAGTCCCCGATCTGTGCACTCCGGAACAGCTGGCCGCCCTTGTGTTTCAGCAGGAATGCGAGGCCTACCCGGAAGCCCTGCGGCGTCTGGCCCGGGGTGAAGTTCTGGTCTCCGGCCGGCGAACCATTTTCACCAAAGCAGCCCCCGCCAATCCGTCCGCCGCTGCCCCCCTTCCATGAGCGTGTCGCCTGCCCACCCGGCCACTGCAAAATCTCCGCACCGCTGGGCCCTGCTCCGGCATGATTTCCCATGGCTCCACTGGGATTTTCTGCTCGCCCGCCCCAACGCCCCCGCCGCCACCACCTGGCGACTCCTGCGCACCCCCTGCGTCAACGAACCCATCGCCGCACTGGCTCTGCCCGATCATCGCCTCCTGTATCTCGACTATGAAGGCCCGGTCAGCGGCGGCCGAGGCTCTGTGCAGAGACTGGACGGCGGAGAATGGCAGGAAATGGCGACCGACAACGCCTGCCAGACCGCCCCACACTCAGCCCCCACCGCAAGCCCGGCTGAGCAACTCCTGCTGCAGATCCAATTCCACGGATGTTCCCGTTTTGCGGCAGCAAAACTCACCTGCACCACCGACGGACGCCTCTTCTGGACGTTCACATCCGTTCTCTCCCATGTCGCCCGCAAAACCGATTCTCCGCTTGTCCCGGCAGAAAATTCATGCTAGCATTTTGAAGTACGCCGCCGTAGCTCAGCTGGTAGAGCGACGCTTTCGTAAAGCGTAGGTCGCTGGTTCAAATCCAGTCGGCGGCTTTCAAACGCCTGCGTGTATCGGTGGTTTCGCCACACCGCAAGGGTCTTTCCATGGCGTCGTCGGTTCCTCCCAGGCATGGTGTTGGTGGCAGGGCCTTTTTCAGCTTCCTCATCGCTCAGTTCCTGGGCGCCTTCAACGACAACTACTTCAAGCAGCTTGTATTATTGGTCTGTGTTGCTGCCTCGGTGACCGCGACGAACGCCACCGCAAATACGCCTGCAACTGCAACTGTGCCAACCTCTGCCTCCTCGGCGGCAACAGCCAGCACCATCCCCTGGAAAGAAATCGCCATGGCGGCCTTTGCGCTGCCGTTTGTGCTCTTTTCGGGTGTCGGCGGATTTCTCAGCGACCGCTGCTCCAAACGCACGGTGATTGTCGGCTGCAAAGTGGCGGAAATTGGCATTGTGTCGGTAGGGCTGGGGCTGCTGCTGCTGCCCGGGTTGTCACCTGTGATCACTCTGTCCGCGCTGGT
>JBEIEK010000188.1:0-11266 GCA_040382995.1 Planctomycetaceae bacterium | reverse complement strand
GACCGTGCTCGGTCTTTTGGTCGGCATCTCTAATATCCGAAACAGCGTACTGTATGAGCTGCAGGAAATTGGTGCGGTGATCGGGAAGCTGAATCAGTCTTACACGTACACCGGCGTTTCTGATGGAGATCCGCTCAACGGCGGTCCCTCGACCGGGGGCGGTCTGTTGGAAGACTCGCTCGACCCTGCTGAAAGTTTGGCCACAACGACTCTTAACCTGATTGATCCGACCGTCGATCCCACCTTGGGCGGTGAGACGTGATCCCTTTGACGACGCGAAGTGTCACAAAATGGAACGCGGTCCTCAGCTTTGCGGAATTTGTCATTCCGGCCTGACCATGTCTGCCTTCGACCGAACTGTTCGTCTATCCAGCAACAGCCTTCGGGCAGCCTGATCAAAACTGCCCGTTTGTCGCCAGGCCCAGTAACAGTAATGCTGCAGGACTTCGTCTGCGGTAACATCAACAGTCTGCATGCGGCAAGCAAGGTGAAAAAGTTCTGAGGGCAGTTCGACCGTAGCGTCGGTTGAATTCTTCGCTGAGGTCTTGGTCGCTGGATAACATCGTCCGCAAATCATGATATTGCGGACGCACTGTTCCAGTTCGCGAATATTACCCGGCCAGTGGTAATTTGCGGGCATGCTTTCTGCGATGCTCTTCAAAACTTCGGCGGTCAGCGATTGTTTCTCCTCCGGTATAATGCGTTCGACAATCTGGGTGACCAGATCTTCAAGCATTTCCGGGTTATCCTGGGTCTGGGCAGCAAGCGGCGGTGTTTCAATCACATCGCCGCAAAGGCGATAATACAAATCTTCGCGAAATCGGCCCGCTTCGATCTCCTTTCTCAGATCCCGATTGGTCGCGGCGATGACTTTGCCGTGAAAGTCCCGAACTTTGGTCTCACCCAGACGTTGGAACTGGCGATTTTGCAGCACACGCAACAACTTCACCTGGGTTGCCGGATCCAGTTCGCCAATTTCATCCAGCAGCACAGTGCCATGCTCGCCGCATGCCTCCAGCCACCCCACGCGAGCAGTCGCGGCATCGGTGAAGGCTCCCTTGGCGTGGCCGAAGAGTTCTGATTCAACAAGGTTTCGGGCGAACGCTGAAATATTGATCGGGGCATAGCTGTCGCCGGGCTGGACAACAAACTGGCGTTCACGTTCATTGAAGGGTATCCACCGGGACATTCCGATCGCCTGAGCCACCAGTTCCTTGCCGCTGCCGCTGGGACCAATGATCAGCGTGGTCACCTGGGCCAGCGTTTTCCGAAGGCTGCGACGATAGCGTCGAAAGTCGTGTGTGAAGATCGACTGCCAGATCCGGGCACGTAAAGCCGCCGCAGGGCGAGACCGTCCGATGACACACTCAAAGATGCTGAAAAAGGCTCGGTAGATCTGGTGAAAAAGTTCGAACACGGCGACACGACTGGCGACGGAAGGAAGTTGCAGTCCCGGAAGCTTGAGACGGCGGTCAAATTCGTTCGAGAAACGCTCCCAGGCCGCTCGATCCACGTCGGCGCGGCTGGCCCCTGGCGACAGACGATGCCCCCAGCTTTCCAGTAATTCGTAGAACAGGACGTACAGGCTCAGGTCGTCGTACAGCTGCAGTTCGTGATCATCAGCTGCCCGGCGTTGCAGTAATCGTCTGCGGATTTCATCCGCGGCAGATCGAGCCCGCTCCAGAAGCACGATCAGGTTGGGGCGTCTTTGGGTCGTTTGATCCGGAGTCAGGCTCCAGAAGGTGTCGGGTTCGGCGGTAAAGTCCGCCCCCAGCGCCTGCTGTTCAAGGGCCAGCCGTTCCGGAGTGAAGGGATTTGTGTAGTTCAGCTTCGCGACGGCCTCGATGAACGGCCGTTCGGAATCCAGAATCAAAGCCATCTGAGCCTGCCGTGCAAAGGTGGGAAATCTGATCAATCGCAAACCCTGCCACCTGCCATGGCAATTTGGGAAACGCCTGGAGGACTTTTGGGGACGGTTATCATACACTTTCGAAAGTTCGCGGCGAGTGCCGGGACGGGAAAGATCATCTCTGCTGATTCGGAACGGCTTGACGATGCGGTTTCTGCTACGAACGCATTCAGAAAATCTGCGGCTGCTGCTCCTCGGATTCTTATTGCTCCAAATGCTGGGGTGTGACCGTTCAGGGGACGAAACGGGGGCAAGGTCAGCGGGAGTTTCGTCGCCGGAGGATCGGCGACACCGCCCCAAGAATCCACCAGCTCCCATCGAAGACGGTAGTCGTTATTTCGCGGATGACAAAGACTCCGGCCGGCCAGAATTGACAACGGATGCTCGTGGCCCGGCTTCCATTGGGACTTTGTCGATAACCGCCCTCTCGCCTGAGGCGAACTCTGACAATGCAACTCTTCACATCGGTTCGCTGGTCCCTTCACTGGAGGGTCTGCAGGTCGTGGTGGGCGAGAACCCGGCGAACGCGGTGCCGGGAAGTCTGCTGCTGGTGCATTTCTGGGAGCCGTGGAATGTGTTGAGTCGCCAGTCCGTGTTTCTTCTCAGTCGCTTGCAGCGGGAATTTCCACAACAAATCCGGGTGCTGCACGTTACCGCCGGGGATGCTCAGACCGTCACCGAATTCCTCGACGAGCGAACTCCACCTCTGGGACGCTCCCATCGAGACTCCGTGGCTGGCACATTTGCGACGGATCCGGATCGGCGGCTTGCGCTGGCGTGGAAATTGCCTAAGTCCACTGTGGCACTCCCAACCGTGTACCTCGCGAATGCCGAGGGAATCCTGCAGTGGTCTGGACCGGGGCTGCGAATCGAGCGTCCGCTGCGCGCGGTGCTGGAGGGCACATGGAACCTTGAATCCGCGGCCGTGGCCACAAATGCGTTGAAAGAGCTTGAGTGGAGGATTCTTCAAAACACCACACGAGGCGTTCCTTCGAAAGCCAGACAACTGCTGCAGGAAACTCCAGAGGATCCTGAGGTGGCCATGATCCTCCTCGATTTGCTGCTGGCGGAAGAGAAATATGGCGAACTGGAAGAAGTGGCGGCGCGAGCCCTTGAGATTTGTGGCAACAACGTGGACGCGCTGAATCGGCTTGCATGGATGATTGTGGCCGCGTCCGAAAGCCCGCGTGTGCCACTCCAGACCGCACTTCAGGCAGCCAGTAAAGCGGTGATGCTCAGCGGTCGGCGGCCCGAAACCCTGGAGACTCTGGCACGAGTGCATTTTCGTCGTCGCAGCATCCGCGAGGCGATCGAGATTCAGCAGGAGGCCATCGCCGGGGCAGCGACAGAAAGACGGGCACTCCAGGAGGCGATTTTACGTGAGTATCAGCAGGCGGGACGTTGAAAATCCCCGCCATTTGCAAGGCCCGGCGGAACGCTTTTCCAGATCGCTTTTTCCGACTATCATCCGCCGGTATTTCCTGGCCCGGGAGAACTGCTTCAATGCCTTCTGCACCGCTCTGCGATTTATCTGTTTTCCACTCACCGCAGCCGCTTTTCGATCTGGAAGCGATCCGCGGCGTGAATCCACAGCGTTACGAGATGGAACAGCTGACGGCAATTGTGCACGTGGACCAGTCGCAGCACCTGATTGCCGGCTACAGGCAGTTGACGGACAATGAATTCTGGGTGCGAGGCCACATGCCGGGATACGCATTGATGCCCGGGGTTGTTCAATGCGAGGCCGCAGCCCAGTTGGGCGGGTTCTACGCCCGCAAATACAATCTGATCGGTGGGGACTACCTCGGCTTTGGCGGAATGAACGAAGTCCGATTCCGCAAACCCGTCTTCCCCGGCAATCGACTTGATCTGATCGCCAAAGTGACTCGCGTCATGGCCAAAAGGCTGGCTCAGTTTGACTTTCAGGGCTGGGTCGCCGGGGAACTCATGTTTGAAGGTCAGATGCTGGGAGTGAGCGTCAATCGGGAATGACCGGGTCAGCCTGACGTCCATCCGTAGGAATTCAGCGTCAGCACCCAGAACACAATACCGATAATGACGGCGCCCAGAGACACGAACATCAGGGCATCATAGATTGTGGGGTCAGAGCTTTGTTGTGACATTGTCGCCTCGTTCGATGGATCCGTTACGGGTTTCTTCGATGACGCGGCCTACGGCCATGTCCGGGTAGACGTCTGTGATCTCGATTTCGCAGATGTAGCGACTGCCGCGGAAGACGATCAGCTTCATTTTCGGGCCGATCCCGTCGTCGCTGCCAATCGAGATCTCCACAAGCTCAGCACTCCGCGACGCATTTTTCCGAGACTGGCGAACAACCCCGTCCACTCTGACGATGGCTGCGGGCACCGGTCCGACGACCACATCGTTCGGATCGACGCGGTTCACTCGGCACAGATCTCTGAGGCGTCCGATTTCGCTCAGCATCTGCTGTTCGCGTTCGGACGCTTCGTCAATCTTGCCCTGCCGATCCAGGTTCTGATCTTCAAGGGCTCGTCGCTGCGCGATGCCGGAATTGATTTGTTCGCGAAGGGAATTGATCTCGCTTCGCGCAACTGTGGTTTCGGTAATCCGCGCCTGGGCTTCCTGCTGGGCCACCAGCAGATCAGCCAGGTGTTTGTCACGTTCCTGCTCCGCGGCAGCAAGGCCGGCACGGGCCTGGCCAAGATCGTTGGTGAGCTGATTAATCTGGGCCGTTTTGGTGCCGGCGTCGTCCTCAAGTTTCTTCTTGTCGGCCTCCAGCTTCGTTTTCTCATCAGCCCGCGCTGACTGCTGGTCGGAAAGAGATTTCTGCAGGTCGCTGACCTGCCGTGCTGACGCTTCCGCCTTGTCGCGCCAGCCCTTCTGGAAGGTGTAGACGGCACCTGCAAAGCACATGAAGCATAGGCTGAAGACCAGCTGCAGGACGATCAGAGTTTTAGCAACAACGTTATTCATTGATGTGCTCCGGGGCCGCCGGGAGTCCAGAAAATTGCAATGAGGATGTCGAGAAGAAAGCTGAGTTCGGGTGAAGCGAAATTAAGAAAACCAGGCTGTCGCAGAAGAAGAGTGCTGACGATGCCGGATGCCGGAATTGAGCCGGCAGTCTCCTTCAGGGGGCAGCATGCATCTGTGCCGTGCGGTCAGAGAGTTCCTGATTTTCAATTTCCGTTCGCAGTAAGCGATCCATCAGGTCGCGTCGGATGGCAGTGAGTCGATACAGGTCAGTGCGGACTTCTTCCAGCTCGTGCTGAAGCCGCACAACGTCGGTACGGCGCTGGGCCGTTTCTTCGCGGATTTCTCGTCCCTGCACAGACAGTCCCTGGAGCTGATCAGACTTTGCTCGGAGCCGCACGGACAAATCAGCCAGTTCAGCATTGAGCTCCGTGATTTTGGCATCCATGGCCAACAGATCCTGGTTCTGTTTGGCCCGAAAGGCATCTGCCTGTGCAGACAAAGTTGTGGTCTCTGCGGACATCGCGGAGGCACGGCTGTTCAGCTGTGTGCGGTAGTCCTGATGGGCTTTGATCAGAGCATCGTAACCTGTGGGAAAGGTGCCGACGGTGCCACGTTCGTTGGGATCCTGGGGATTAATCGAGAATCGCCGTGTCACAGTCCATTGCGGGTTTTCACCGGCTGACACGTCGAACGTGTAGTTGAGCATTGCCGGAGTGTTCATTTCGGAACGCAGATCAGGAGCAACCACCCACGTGGAAAGAGCCACCGCCATCATGGTCACGGCCACGATTGAGGTGAAGACAGCCAGTACTTTGAAGGCGTTCAGCATCTTTATTCCCCAAAATCCTGGAATCCTTCCCTGTCTTCCCCTTCTTCCCGGACTTTCTGAATGCGATATCAGAAACTGCGGGAGCCGATCTGTCAAACAGATTGTGGCGAGCCAGGTGGAAATCCAGGCAAACTGCACAAGGGATGCCTGGCAGCCCGATTTTGCAGCCATATTCAACAGCGAGCGCACGGCGACCGCTCGTGGTTTTGGTATCGGATTCTGTCCGGGACAGTTCTCCTGAACCGATACTGTGTCAGACGAAATCAGACGCCACTTTGAGTCGCCGGGCGTTGCAGACACTACATCCGGAATAACTGACAATCCGAAAAATCCGCAGAATCCGCGCAGCCGGAGGTATTGTATGACTGTTCGCATCTGGCCCGGTAAGCCGCACCCGCTCGGCGCAGTCTGGGACGGTGGTGGTGTGAATTTCGCGATCTTCTCTGAACATGCGCGTCAGGTGGAGTTGTGTCTGTTTGATTCCCCCCAGGACCGTCGGGAATCAGCCCGAGTGGCCCTGGCGGAGCAGACCGATGGAGTCTGGCATGGGTATCTTCCCGACGTACGCCCCGGTCAGCTCTACGGCTACCGCGTTTCAGGAGCGTGGGATCCCTTATCAGGGCATCGCTTCAATCCTCACAAAGTGCTGCTGGATCCCTGCGCCCGAGGAATTGGACGAAACATCGGCTGGTCGGATGCCATGTTCGCTTATCGGTACGGTGAGGACGACACAACCTTTGATAACCGGGACAATGCGTGGTGCGCACCGCTTGGGGAAGTCATTCACACCCAGTTTGACTGGGGTGACGATCGCCCTCTGCGAACACCCTGGCACCAAACGCTGATTTACGAGCTGCACGTGAAGGGGCAGACGCAGCTGCATCCTGGCGTGCCGCTGCCGATTCGCGGGACGTACGCGGGGCTGGCATCCCAGGCATCGATTGAGCATTTGCAGCGACTTGGAGTCACTGCAGTGGAACTGATGCCGGTGCATGCTCGGGTCGACGATCGCCACCTCGTCACTCACGGGCTCTGCAACTACTGGGGCTACAACACCCTGTCCTTCTTTGCTCCGGAACCTCGCTATTCAACCGCTACGCGGGCTGCGGATGTGATTAACGAGTTTCGCAGCATGGTGCGCAGACTGCATCAGGCCGGAATCGAAGTGATCCTCGATGTGGTTTACAACCACACGGGCGAGGGCAATGAAAAAGGGCCATCGCTCTCACTCCGTGGAATCGACAATGCCTCCTACTACCGACTCATGCCCAACAATCGTCGCTACTACCAGGACTTCACGGGCTGCGGCAATACGCTGAATATGCAGTGCCCGCGGGTGTTGCAGCTGATCATGGACAGCCTGAGATACTGGGTGCTGGAAATGCACGTGGACGGCTTTCGTTTCGATCTGGCGAGTGCACTGGCGCGTGAGCTGCACGACGTGGATCGTCTGAGCGCTTTTTTTGACATTATCCTGCAGGACCCGGTGCTTTCACAGGTGAAGCTGATTGCGGAGCCATGGGATTTGGGGAGTGGCGGTTATCAGGTCGGAAACTTTCCACATCTCTGGTCTGAATGGAACGGCCGATATCGGGATTCCATTCGGCGTTTCTGGCGCGGCGACACGCGACTGGTGTCGGAGGTGGCGACGCGTCTGAGCGGAAGCAGTGACCTGTATCAGCATGGCGGAAAGCGCCCCTGGTCCAGCATCAACTTCGTCACGGCCCACGACGGGTTCACTCTGCGAGACCTCGTCACATGGGAGCACAAGCTCAATCACGCCAATCTGGAGGGCAACCGCGACGGCGAAAGTCATAACAATAATTGGAATTGTGGCGTGGAGGGCGAAACGAGGGATCCGGAAATTCAGGCGCTGCGGGCCCGCCAGCGACGCAATCTGCTGGCCACGCTGCTCCTGTCTCAGGGGGTGCCCATGCTGCGGAGTGGTGACGAGCTAGGTAAAACACAGCTCGGCAACAACAACCCCTATTGTCAGGACAATGAGGTTTCGTGGCTGCAGTGGGACCTTGATGCTGAGCAACAGGCGTTTCTGGAATTCTGTCAACAGCTGACAGCTCTCTGGAAGTCTCAGCCCGTGCTGCATCGCCGCCGTTTTTTTCTCGGCAGACGGCCGCTGGGATCATCCGTTAAGGACATTGCGTGGCTGCATTTCGACGGCGAAGAGATCACGGATGAACTCTGGCAGTCGGATTCCCTGCGGGTGCTGGGAATGCGACTGAACGGTGAAACGCTTGACGATCTGGACGAACTGGGCCGTCCAATCACCGGAGACACTCTGCTGGTGCTGATGAACCCAACGGCTGATCGCGTGTCATTTCGGATGCCGCGGCATCGTCTTGACGACTGCTGGAGCCCACTGCTGGACACGTTTGAAAACGTGCAGCCAGGAGTGGAGTTGTGCGTTGGTGATGTGTGGTTTTCGGCTCCTCGTTCCGTGACGGTTTTCAGCCTCTCGCATCGGCGACTACCAGAATAAGACTACCATTCACCAAGTTCTTCCTGGAGGGCGCACCAACGTTCTTCGGCTTCCGTGAGTTCTTTGGTGACGGCTTCCAGCTGCACGTGCAGATCCATGGCCAGTTTGGCGTCAGACGTCTGCAGCAGCTGGGCAGCGAGCGATTTCTTCTGTTCGTCAAGACGTGAGATGGTCTTTTCAAGGTTGCGCAGAGTTTTTCGCTGCTGGTGCACGTCTTTTGCTGGCGCGGCTTTGTCGGCTTTCGCGGGACCGCCACGTCCGGCCGGCGGTGTTGCCATGCGACCGGACGCACGTTCGCGTTCTCCGTCCTCGATCTCCTTGTTGACGTAGTAGATGTAGTCATCATAGGAACCGGAGTAGTTGCGAACTCGGCCGTCGCGGACTTCGACAATCGTGGTGGCAATGCGGCGGACGAAGTGTCGATCGTGGCTGGTGAAGAGCACTGTGCCTTTGTAGGTGAGCAGTGCGTCGGCGAGGGATTCGACGGTTTCCACATCAAGGTGGTTACCAGGTTCGTCAAGCACGAGGATGTTGTATGTGCCCAGCAGGAGACCGGCCATGCAAAGTCGGGCTCGTTCGCCCCCGGAGAGCACCCGGATCGGCTTTTTCGTGTGGCCGTCCCGAAAGAGCAGTGAGCCTGCTACAGCGAGACATTCCTGAGTGGTGGTGCCGGGGCGGGCTTTGTATTCAAGATATTCGAGGACCGTTTTGTCATCGGGAAGCGTCGTGTAGACGTGCTGTGCATAGACACCAATTTCGCATCCATAGCCCCATTTGATCTTACCATCCACGGGCTTGATGGAATCGACAAGTGTTCGCAGGAGCGTGGTTTTGCCCTGCCCGTTGTCACCGACAATTGCAGCACGCTGCTGGTGGTCGATTTCCAGATCGATCCCCGTCGCCACTGCGCGGCCGTCGTAGCCGATGGACAGGTCCAGGCAGCGAACGCAGGGCCCCTGTCGCGGCTCCACCTGCGGAGGTCGAATGTGGGCGGTTGGCAGGTCGGCTTCAATTTCTTCCAGGGACAGCCGATCCAGCTGTTTTTGTTTGGACCGCGCCTGGCTGGCGCCGGTTGGCTTTGCCCGATTTTTGTCGATGAATCGCTGCAGCTGTTTCTGTTTGGCGAGCACCGCAGCATTGGTCCGTTCGGCACGGATTTTTTCAGTCTCAAGGTGTTCGAGGTAGGCGTTGATTTTGCCACTGAACATGGTGAGACGCCCACGATTGAGCTCCAGTGTGTGAGTACACGTACTGGTCAGAAACTCGCGGTCGTGCGACACGACCAGACACGCTGCGGGAAAATGACGCAGGAAGTGCTCGAGCAGAATCTGGGTGCGGAGGTCGAGGAAGTTGGTGGGCTCGTCAAGCATCAGCAGGTTGGGATCGTGCAGCAACAGCGATGCCAGCTTGACGCGCGTCTGCCACCCCCCGGAGAGTCGCTTGACGGGGCCGTTGAGATAGTCGCCCTTGAGCTCGAATTCTGCTGCCACTTCACCGCACTTCCAGTCCGGCTGGCCACTGTCCCGCATCAGAAAATCCATGGCCGATTCTGTGGGCAGGAATGGGTCGTGCTGGCGCAGATAGCCCACCCGCAGATGCGGTGACCGCGAAACCATGCCACTGTCCAGTTCGTCGTCCCCCAGCAGCACACGCAGCAGGGTGGATTTCCCAGCGCCGTTACGGCCCACAAAACCCACCTTGACGTTTTCGTAAAGCGTCACGCTGGTGCTGTCAAGAAGCATCTGGTCGCCGTAACTTTTCACGGCATCTGTCAACTGAATCAGGACTGACATAGTGCGGCTGGTCTGGTGGCAAGGGAAACTGAAAAGACGTCAACAGGTGAAGGATAATCTGAACAGGGCCCCCGGGGCAAAGTCTCCGGCACAGTTTCAGAGGTCGAGAAGTCCTTGCCCCCCGAACGCTCCGGGGATCTCCATGCTGAGACTGTGCCCGCTCGCCGAAACTGCTATATTCAGGCCCACGTGTGAATGCTGCAGGGTTGTCGCGAAGGAACGTGGAATGGGGTCTTTCTCCAAACTGTTGCTGTGGCCCGCCGTCTGGCTGCTTTTGTCATCGCCAGCCGCAGCGACTCAGGACGCCGCACCTCCCAGTGTGAATCCCCAGGCTGTCCCGGCCACTGCTGCCGCGACACAGCCCGGCCAATCTTCCATTCTCAGCGTTCGGGAATTCTTTGCTGCAGGCGGTGCCATTGGCTACGTGATCGTTTTCTGCAGCATCCTGATGACGGCGATCATCATTGACGCCGCCACCGGGCTCAGACGCAAACTGTTCATGCCCCCAGGACTCGCCGAAGAAGTGCACAGGTGCCTTGCCGAACACAAAGGGCAGGAATTACGAACGGTCTGCCGTGCTCACCCAAGCTTTCTCAGCACTGTGCTTCTGGCCGGCGTTGAAGAACTGTCGGCGGGTCAGTGGGCGCCGGTGGAAAAGGCGATGGAAGACACTGCTGCTGAACAAACTGCAAAGATTTCGCGGCGAGTGGAATACCTCTCAGTGATCAGCACCCTCGCTCCAATGCTGGGACTTATGGGGACAGTTTGGGGGATGATTCTGGCCTTCATGGAATTTGAACAAAAGGCAAATCCACAAATCTCAGAACTGGCGCCGGGAATCTACAAGGCACTCGTCACCACCCTGCAGGGATTGGCAGTGGCCATCCCCAGTATCGGAGCTCTGGCGTTTTTTCGCAGGCGAATTGATGACCTTGCAATGGAAAGCACCCTTATGGCAGGCCAGGTTTTTGCCGATCAGCGACGGGCCATGCAGAAGCGACGTGCGGAGCCACTTTCCAGAGCCTGATTAACAAACGTATTGAGCGGATGGGCGGAAGCACCCGGGCTGCGATTTCGCACCGGAGGTGCGCGCGCTGCCAGGGGCGTTTGCGGGCGCGGTGGCAGGGCCGTTTGCCCGCGGACTGCCGTCCGGCGGCTGATTATGTTGCGAGCGGAAGGGCGGAAGCCCCCGGCTGCGATTTCGCAACGAAGGTGCGCGCGCTGCCGAGGGCCGTTTGCGGTCGCGTTTGCAGGGCCGTTTGCCCGCGGACTGCCGTCCGGCG
>JBEIEK010000187.1:0-11322 GCA_040382995.1 Planctomycetaceae bacterium | reverse complement strand
GTTTCCGCAACAGTGAAGATCCCCGGAAGTACGCAGCCGCCCGTGCGATCGCTGGGACAGGTGATCTGGCGGTATCGTCCGGAATCGAAGATCTACGAGGTCTTCGCTGAAGGGGGCGGAAACACGTTTGGTTGTGAGCTGGACGCGAAGGGCCGGATCTTTTCCGGGCACAACGGCGGTGATACTCGCGGCTTTCACTACGTGCAGGGTGGCTATTACCGAAAGGGCTTTGGAAAGCACGGTCCGCTCTCGAATCCTTATGCGTTCGGCTTTTTCGAGCACATTCGGCACCACAGCGTCCCGCGATTCACTCACACATTTGTCATCTACGAAGATCAACTGCTCCCGGAACGCTTCCGCGGTCGGCTGTTCGGAGTGGAGCCGCTTCAGGGGCAGGTGGTGCTGAGTGATCTTCGCCCGTGGCAGTCTTCGTTTGAAACCGAGGACATTGAGCGTGTGCTGAAGACGGATGATCCATGGTTTCGCCCGGTCGACATTCGCACAGGGCCCGACGGCGCCGTGTACGTGGCTGACCTGTATGAGCAGCGGATTGACCACAGCAGTCACTATGCGGGCCGCGTGCACAAATCCAGTGGGCGGATTTATCGAATTACCGGGAAGGATGCAGCGAGGTCTGCGGCACCTGCAGCTCTTGACAAAGCCACAACTCAGCAGCTTCTGGCGGTGCTGCGGGAGCCCTCGAAGACTCGACGTCAGGCAGCCCTGCGACTTCTTGGTGACCGCCGCGAAGCCGCGCTCATTCCCGAACTGCGCCACGAACTTGCCGCCAGTACTGGGCAGACAGCACTGGAACTGCTCTGGGCTCTGCACGCATCCGGGGGGCTGACTGACGAGGTGGCACTCGAACTGCTGCAGCACCCCGAACCGCAGGTGCGGGCATGGACCGTGCGAATGGTGTGTGATCCGGCAGAGATCCGGAACAATGTCGCCCAGGGCATTGCAGCCGCCGCAGCTCGGGAATCGTATATCGAAGTTCGCAAGCAGATGGCCAGTTCCGCTCGCAGACTTCCGCCGCAGCTGGCTCTGCCCATCCTGAAAGCATTGCTGCAGTACGACGAGGACGCCGCTGATCTCCACCAGCCACTGCTGTTGTGGTGGGCGCTTGAGACACAGATGGGGCGGACTCCGGTGCAGTCGATTCTGCAGGCCGTGTTTGATTCCCCGCAAATCTGGCAGCGACCGCTGGTTGTGCAGCATCTTTCTGAGCGAATCATGAAGCGTTACGCGCTGGCCGGGACTCGAGCCGACCTCGCAGCGGCCGCTCAGCTGCTCAGGTCCGCGCCGGATCGCAGTACCGCCGACAGTCTGCTCAAGGGCTTTGAAGAGGCCTTTCAGGGTCGCAGTCTGGCCGGCATTCCTGATGAACTGGCCCAGGCACTCGCCGCAAGTGGTGGCGGTTCGCTGGCACTGCGCTTCCGTCAGGCACAGCCGGAAGCTGTCACGGAAGCCCTGCGGCTTGTCGCCGATCGGTCCACCCCCGCAGCCAATCGCATTGCACTCATCGAAATCTGCGGTCAGCTGCGGCAACCACTATTGCTGGACACGCTGCTGAAACTTTCCGCCGCGGAGACCGACTCGGCGGTGCTGGCCGCCGTGATGACGGCCATGCAGAATTATGACAACCCCGAAATTGCCCAGAGTGTGCTCGCCCGCCTGCCAAAGCTTGAAGGAGACGCCGCACTCGCCGCTGAATCACTCCTTGCCAGTCGTGCAGCCTGGACGGAACAGTTGCTGACGGCAGTGGAATCTGGTCAGTTGCAGGCCGGTCAGCTGTCAGCGGCTGCCGTTCGTCGCATGCAGCTCCACGACAGCCCTGCGATTCGCAGCGCACTGGAGCGACTGTCGCTGGCAGTGGCCGGACTTTCCGCAGCTCAGGTGCAGGCCGAGACGGCTGCCGTGATGACGGCCCTTGCGGCCGGATCCGGCAACCCTCGCGCCGGCAAGCAACTGTTCCTGCAGAATTGCGGGCGCTGCCATCTGCTCTTTGACGAAGGTGGTCGCATTGGTCCTGACCTGACCCCCTTCAACCGCGACAACCTGGAACGCATGCTGGCCAGCGTGATCAACCCCAGCCTTGAAATCCGTGAGGGCTTCGAGAATCATCTGCTGGTCACTGCCGACGGCCGCATTCTGAATGGCTTCCTCGTGGAACGCGACGGTCAGGTTGTGATTCTCAGAGGCGTTGACGGTCAGAATGTGATTGTGAAACAGGATGAAATTGAGGAACTCCGGGTTGTGCCGCAGTCGGTCATGCCGGAAGGAACACTCAGGGGCCTGAATGAACAGCAGCTCCGCGACCTGTTCGCCTACCTGCGTGCCACTCAGCCCGTCAACTACTGATCAGGAGCTTGTGATCGTGCAATCCCCGGTACAGGTCAAACAGTTGGATCATGTGACATTTGTCGTGCGGGACGTTGCTGCCAGTCGGCGGTTCTACGTCGGCGTGCTGGGCATGACGGAAGTTGCCCGCCCGGCATTTTCGTTCGGTGGTGCCTGGTTTCAGGCCGGCGCAACACTTGTGCATCTGATTGAAGAGCATCCGCAGAGTGGCCCGGCCGGTTTCCCCGTCGAAGTGCTCAAACGATCGTCCCGCAACCATCATGTGGCCTTCGCCGTGGACGACGCGAGGGCAGCCGCGGCCAGTTTGAAGGCTCGGGGCATCGAGCTTCTTGACGATGCCAAACTGCGACCGGATGGGGCCGTGCAGGTGTTTCTGACAGACCCGGACCATCATGTGATCGAGCTGTGTTCGGGGCCTGATTTCTCAGCGCCAAGGTGATCCCCCGTATGTCGGCAGCATCACGGTCCGCCCGGCTGCGCCGGGCACTGCGGTTGATTCGCGAACTCTGCAGACATCGGCAGGGGGTGTCCATCTATGACCTTGCCCGCTCTGAAGAACTCAGCGTCAAAACCATCCGCCGTGACATGCGGATGCTGCAGGAGGAAGGCATCCCGATTGAGGAGACCCTGGGAGATCGTGGCATGCGTTTGCTCAGAATCTCCGCTCCGCTGACGGAGCTGACATTCGAGTATGACGAGCTGCTGTCGCTGTATCTGGGACGCCGTCTGCTGGAACCCTTCGCGGGCACACCACTGTTCGAAGGCATTCACTCGCTGTTCCAGAAGCTGGAGCACCGCCTGTTCCGTGAATCCCGTTCGGTGCTGCAGGAGCTTTCTGACGGTTTTCATCAGACGAAGATCGGCATCAGCGACTATTCCGACCGTGGTCAGCTGATTACGACGGTGCTTGAAGCGGTGAGAAACCGCATTGTACTGCGCCTGCTTTATCAGAAGAACGCGGCGCCACACCCGTCCGCCTACCTGCTGCACCCCTACAGTCTCGTGCATCATCACGGGGCGTTGTATCTGATTGCATTCAGCGAAGCTGCCGCTGCGATGCGACATTTCAAGCTTGACCGCGTGCACTCTGCGGAACTCCTTGAACGGCGTTTCGAACCGGCTGCCAATTTTGATCCGGAAGAGTATCTTGAGCAGGGATTTGGCATCTTCAGCCCGTCCGGGCGCACCTGCCGGGTGCGGATTCACTTTGCAGCACAGGTGGCTGCCACGGTGGCAGAGTCGCGCTGGCATCGCAGTCAGGAAATTGAGAAGCATCCCGACGGCAGCCTGACACTGGAGCTGAAGCTTCGCAACCTCGAAGAGGTGAAAACCTGGGTGCAGAGCTTTGGTCCGCTGGCAAAAGTGCTGGAACCGGAAGAGCTTGTGGACGCAATTATTCGCGACCTTGCCGCCGCGCTTCAGGCGTACACGCGGAACACAGAGCATCCCGGTTCCGTCAACGGCTGATCAGCTCAGAGAAGTCCATGCGTCCATGCCGTCCATATCGCGTCGTGACTTTTCTTTTATCCCGGCGTTGTGCACACTGTGCGGTTTTCCGGGAGTCCCTTGCCGGGGTCTCAGCCTCCCGCAGCTTCCTTCTCTGAAAGACGCACCCATGACAGCTTCCTTTCGGTCGGTGTGCATGTTTGTCATCTGCCTGTCGACAGCAACCCCGCTGGTGGCTCAGGAGAAATCCCTCGTGTATCCCCAGACGCGTACCGTCGATCAAACCGATGATTTCCATGGCACTTCGGTCGCCGACCCGTACCGCTGGCTGGAGGATGACGTGCGAACGTCGGCGGACGTGGCAGCATGGGTCAAGGCTCAGAATCAACTGACGTTCGGCTATCTCGGTGCGATTCCGCAGCGTCAGTCAATCGTGAATCGCATGACAGAGCTCTGGAACTACGAAAAAATCAGCGCCCCCTTCCGGCGAGGCGGGCGGTACTATTTTTCCAGAAACGACGGACTTCAGAACCAGAACGTGCTCTGGATGCAGGAATCGCTCGACAGCCAGCCCTCAGTGCTGCTTGATCCCAACGCGTGGTCAAAGGATGGCACGACAGCACTCTCCGGTACCGCCTTCAGTGACGATGGTCGCTGGGTGGCCTACGCCGTCCAGGAAGCCGGTTCAGACTGGAATACCTGGAAGATCATGGAGATCGAGACTCGTCGCGTTCTTGAAGATGAAATCCGCTGGGTCAAATTCAGCGGTGCTGAATGGACACCCGACAGCCGCGGTTTCTTCTATGCTCGCTACCCCGAACCCGAGGCTGGCGCGGCTTTTCAATCCCTGAACACCAACATGAAGGTCTATTACCATCGCGTCGGCACCCCGCAGTCAGCAGACGTGCTGGTCTACGAACGGCCCGATCACCCGGATTGGGGATTTCAGCTCTCCGTCACCGAGGATGGCCACTATCTGATCATCACCGTGTGGGTCGGCACAGACGATCGTTATCGCATTGTTGTGAAGGACCTGACCGAAAGCTACGGGCTCCCCTTTGAACTGATCGACAACTTCGAACACGAGTACTCGTTTATTGAGAGCGATGGTCGAGTGCTTTACTTCCAGACCAATCTGGACGCCCCCAATCGTCGGGTCATCGCAATTGATCTCAGACACCCTCAGCGTGAGCACTGGAAGGAGGTCATTCCCGAAGCCAAAAACACCCTGGAATCGGTCGGACTGGTCGGGAACATGTTTGTCTGCAGCTACCTGCAGGATGCCCGAACTCAGGTCCGACTGTATGCCCTGGATGGGACGCCGATCCGCGATGTGCAGTTTCCCGGGATCGGAGCGGCAGCGGGGTTCGATGGTCGCCGCGGTGATACAGAAACTTTCTACTCCTTCAGCAGCTTTGCCCTGCCGCCCACAATTTACCGCTACAACCTGCTCACTGGTGAAAGCCGCGAATTTCGCCGCGCCAACGTGAAGTTCACGCCGGAAGACTACGAAACCACTCAGGTCTTTTGCACCAGCCGCGACGGCACAAAATTCCCGATGTTTCTGACCCACAAAAAGGGACTCAGGCTCGACGGCAGCAACCCAACGCTGCTCTACGGCTACGGTGGGTTCAACATTTCCATCACACCGTCCTTCAGCGTCAGCCGACTGACGTGGATGGAAATGGGCGGAGTGCTCGCAGTGGCCAATCTGCGTGGTGGCGGTGAATACGGAGAAGCATGGCACAAGGCCGGCACCAAACTTCAGAAGCAAAACGTGTTCGACGACTTCATCGCCGCCGCAGAATGGCTGATTGCCAATCGCTGGACCAGTAACCGCAAACTGGCCATTCAGGGACGCAGCAACGGTGGACTGCTTGTCGGCGCCTGTATGGCGCAACGCCCCGATCTGTTCGCTGCCTGCCTGCCCGGAGTCGGCGTGATGGACATGCTGCGATTCCACAAATTCACCGCCGGACGATTCTGGACGGACGATTATGGCTGTGCGGATCAACCAGACGAGTTCGCAGCCCTCTATCGCTACTCGCCTTACCATAATCTCAAACCAGGTACCAAATATCCGGCCTGCATGGTGACCACAGCAGACACCGACGACCGCGTCGTCCCCGGACACAGCTTCAAGTTCGCAGCCCGTCTCCAGGCGTGTCAGACCGGATCCGCACCTGCACTCATTCGCATTGAAACGTCCGCCGGACACGGTGCGGGGAAGCCAACGGCGAAAATCATCGAGGAGTCGGCGGACGAACTGGCCTTTCTGGTGCGCGAACTCGACATGCAGAACGTAACTGACCCGCCGCAGCCCAAATAGCATTCAGCCCGTCTGCAAACACATGCTCCGTTCAGAATCAAACGCCGGGCCCGCGGTGGCAAGCACTCCGATCCCGGCAGCCATAACCTGGCAGCAGGAACTCGCTCAGGCTATCCGCTCCGCAGACGAACTGCTGCGGCTACTTGAGTTGACCGGGCACCCGGGACTTTCTGTGACAGCTGACACAGACTTCCCGGTGCTGGTGCCCAACAGCTTTCTGCAGCGGATGCAGCGAGGTAATCCACGCGACCCGCTGCTTCTGCAGGTGCTTCCGCAGTCGGCGGAACTGCAATCACCGTCTGGGTTTGGCGTAGATCCGGTGGGCGATCAGGCGGCTCGTCGCGGGCCCGGACTGCTGCATAAATATCACGGCCGTGCGCTGCTGATCACGACCTCGGCCTGCGCCATTCACTGTCGCTACTGTTTTCGCCGCACCTACCCCTACGCCGACGAGCCACGTCGCCCCGAAGACTGGAATCCAGCGCTGCAGCTGATCGCAGAGGACAGCTCCATCAGTGAGATCATTCTCAGCGGCGGAGACCCTCTCAGCCTCAGTGACCGCCGACTTGCCGAACTCTTTCAGAGACTCGATGCCATTTCACATCTGGAACGCATCCGCATCCATTCGCGGTGGCCGATTGTGATTCCATCGCGAGTCACATCCGGGCTGTTGTCCACTCTGCAGCAACTGCGCTGTCAGCCAGTGTTCGTGGTCCACGCCAATCATCCGCAGGAGATCGCGGGGGACTGTGCCGACGCTCTGCGAAAACTGGTCCGCACCGGTCTGCCCGTACTGAATCAGACAGTGCTGCTGCGCGGGATTAACGACTCGCCCGAGGTGCTCGAACAGCTCTGCCTGAAGCTCGTCAATCTCGGAGTGCTGCCGTACTACCTGCACCAACTGGATCGGGTGGCCGGGGCGGCACATTTTGAGGTCCCGGAAACGAACGGAGTTCAGCTTGAAGCTGAACTCCGCAGAAGATTGCCAGGTTATGCAGTACCGAAGTACGTCCGGGAGACGGCCGGCGCCGAGAGCAAACTGCCCGTCGGCTGATCCGTCTCAGACGACGTTAAACGTCGACGGAACGCTCCAGGGAAGTTTCGTGCCGTCAGCGAGGACAGCGCGGATCCAGTAGCGGTAGGTGCCAGGGTTGAGCGGGTTGCTGGGGGTGAAGCTGGTGGTGGTGATTCCGGACTGAGTGATGAAGTCAAACTTCACACCGATATAGGCCACCTGAATCTCGTAGGATGCGGCTTCCGCGACGGACTGCCAGGAAAACAGAGGAAGCGGATTGATGGTGGACGAACCGTTGGCGGGTGTCAGCAGAACTGGTGCACCGCCGGTGGCCGTGAACTGATAGGGTTCGCTCCAGGGGCTGAGTTCTCCGGTGGTACTGACGGCCTGCACCCAGAAAAAGTAGCCACCGGCGGGGATTTTGTCGGGGAACGTAAAGCTGTTTGTCGGAGATTCGGACTTGAGAAACACCGATGTGGCCACGTTTCGGTCCACCCACACGCGGTACACGGCGGCGCGATCGATCTTGTTCCACGTGATCGTGGGTTTCTCGGACGTGTAGATCTGGGCCGAGGGCAGTTGGTTGATGACTGGGCGAATGGCTGTGGAGAATTGTGTCGGAGGGGCGGCAAGACCCAATACTCCTTCAGTCAACTCCGTACCCGCAACTCTCACCGTTCCCGGCGTCACGGCGCTGGTGGCCGTCACTCCAACCTGATCACCCAGTTCTGTCAGGGTGATGCTGTAGGTAAGATTTGGCACTGTGCCGCGACTGGTGACAATCGCCCTGGAGTAGGCAGGAAATTCACGAATGGCCGCCTGAACCTCCGCAGCGGTCGCGTTGAACGGTATCGCAAGGGTGGTGTCGGTTCTGCCGGTCGGGCCGGACCTTGTGAGGCTTAATGTAAACGTGCCCGCCGTGGGAGTTCCCGAGACGGCGACGTCCGTTGTCTGGGTGAATCGGGGGAGAATATTGGACGTATTGGTGATTGTTCCGGGTGACAATTCGCTCAGTGCAGCGACAGTAATCCTGCCATTCAGTTGCGGCATCGCGAGACTGAACGTCAGATTCGGAGCAGTACCGCGACTGGTCACAATGGTCTTCGAATAGCCTTCAAGCAGCCTGACCGCGGTCTGTACTTCACTGGCAGTCGCATTGAACGACAGTGGCGCAGTGGTCAGCGTACGACCATTCGTACCGGCCGTTGTGAAGCTCAGCCGGTACGAACCCGAAATGGGCGTGCCGGTAATACTGACGTCAGAGACCTGGGTCAGTCTTCGCGCACGAACGCGGAATTCCATATCTCCGTAATTGGTGGAGATTTCGCGAGTGGATGCGTTGACTGAGCCGGTGGTCAGATTCGAGATGGTGGTCACACCCAGCAGATCGGGCACGCGTCGCAGTGTGATCTCATGAACCGGATTGGCACCCGCAGTGGTCGTGCGAACTGAGACATCCTTGAAGCCCAGGGCGAGCACTGCGGCGCGGATGTCAGCTGCCGTCGCGTTGAACGGGAGTGCCGCTGTGCTGTCGACTCGAGTAGTGCCGGGATAGCGGAACGACAATCTGAATGTGCCCCCGGTCGGACTGCCGTTAAATGCGATTGTGGAGACCTGGCTGGTCGGCAGATCGAAGGAGGTTTGCTGCAGGAAAGGGATGTTCACGAGCGCGTCAGCGTCGGACGCACCACGACTCTTGACGATCAGCTCATAGTGCGTGGCGTCGGCGATGGGCTCCCATTCGACCGTAATCGGAGTATCAAAAGAGGGGCCGGAGGGACGCAGGACCTTGACCGTCGGAGCCACCTCGAATTCGTAGGCGGGTGACCAGGCGGAGAAGCGTCCGGGGACAGAATCGTCAACGCTTCGCATGAACAATTTGTACTGGCCCATGGGCAGTTCACTGCGCAACTGCGTCACCTGGACCATAGTGCCGCCGCCCGTCCAGTTGCCTGAACCGCTGACACCCTTCAGCTGGAATGTGTTCGGACCGGTGACGGTCACGGTAAATGTTCCATTGGCCGCGTTGTTTCCCTGGACACCGGCAATCCGCACCTGCTCACCGGTCGTCAGGCCGTGGTTATTGAGCATGATCTCAATGTCGCTGGTGTTGGATGCTCCCGAAATGGGACGGGGAGTGCTGGGGCCGAGTGTGACTGCTCCGCTGGTGTAAAACTCGCGAATATCCTGCAGCAGCACTCCGCCTTTGCCGTCGGGAATGGCACGTCCGAGCGCATCGCGCATTTCGGTGCGAGCGGCAACTCGGTGAAGGGTGGACGTCTGCGTCGTCTGATTGCTCAGAATGATTTCGTAGGTCCGAGCCCCGCGAACATCCGACCATGTGATTGGAAATGTGTTGCCGTCAATTTTCCGTATCGGGCCGGCAGCGCTGGCCACAGGACCGGTGATCGTGGGAACAGTCTTCAGGAGGACTTCGGAGGGGGCGCTGTAGGGCCCGGGAGCACTGCCGGTGAAGAGTGCCCGCATCCACACGCGGTTGACACCCAGTTGCAGAGGAATCTGCGGGGTGTACTCGCGGGCCGTGGCGGGGATCGTGGTATCGAGAATGATCCGCTGCCGCGTTTCCACATCACTGATCCAGATCTCGTAACCGCTGGCCCCGGCGACTTCGGTGAAGGCAATTTTTGGCGTCGGGTTGGAAGTCTCCGGAAGCCGACTGGAGCCGACTGCAATTCCCGGAAAGGTCACCACAGGCGCGCCCGACAGCAACATCCGGGACTCGAGCGATTCGAGCACAGCCGGAGCAGGCACTGGTTGATTGTGGCGACGCTGGCGACGACTTCCCGGGAGGAATTCAAATTTCATGATCTTCTCTGCCAGTAGCTGGCCTGAAAATTCCACAGAACCACCGCAGACACGACGCAGATCGGCCCGTCTCGTAACAGTATCGATCAACTGCAAAACACAATTTGACCGAATAACCCCTGCGATCGCTCGATCTTGAAAAATTGCACCATCCGTCAGAATCAGTAATCCCTGTTCGGCGGAATCTGCGGGTTCTGGCGAAGCCGCGAAGGTTATCGCGAGGGACTCTCGGTCAGCACTTCCGGGGAGGGAAAGCGGTCGCGGTAGCGCAGACGCTGCCACCAGGTGGCCTTGCGGAGCAGCGGGTCGCCAGTTGTGACTTCACGCGTCTTGCCGCGGCGGGTCACGATGATGATGCCACCAGAATCGGAGAAACCCTGCACCATCCAGTACTTGTCAACGACGTAGGTGTAGTCTTCTCCGTTTGGAACCGGCTGAATGTCACGCGCGCCGGGACCTGGGCGCAATCCTTGTTTGGAGACCGTGTAGATGACCAGATCGCCTGGCAGAAAAGCACTGTGTGACAATTCAACTTCCCCGAAAAAATTGCCAGTCCATCGCGCCGGATTCGGCAACCTCCAGTGGATTTTTTACCGTGAATTTCACAGCGGCACAATGGGAATCTTCTGCTCATTGTACGCTCACTAGCTCTGGTCTGCCTGTGCGTCAAGCGTAATTCAGCGGTTGAAATTCGCCTTTTCCGATTCCTTAGTCGTCTTTGATTTTCTGCCCCTGCTGCTGTTTACTTCAGCTCGCAAATGCCACAAACTCCGGCCCGGCAGACAGATCCTCGATCCGCTGCCTCATTGCCTGTCAGCGGCACACCGCTCCCTCCCTTTCTCAGGTACCGCAGCACATAAGATGGACGTCTTTCTGGAATCTGCCCGTGAATGGGAGGACCGTCCGCTGGTCTCCCGAATTGCCGTCTCTGCCAGCCTCTCGGCAATGTCTGAAGAAGATCTGCTGGCAGAGATCGATCAACTGCAGGCACAGGGCGTTCGCTATGTTGCAATCCGCCGACAGCAGGCATTGCAACTTCAGCCCGGACGACTGCTGCAGATCCTGACCGATGCCGGCATTTCAGTCAGCAGTGTGGGCTATTGCGGTGGCTATACCGGCTCGCTCAATCTGTCGTTCGAAGAGGCGATGCAGGACACGGCAAGGGCCGTGGAAACTGCGATCGAACTGAATGCAAGGTCTTTGATTGTACTTCCGGGAAGTCGCGGCTTGTTCACTCTGAACCACATGCAGCGGTCCGTTCGGATTGGACTGCAGGCGGCGATCAGCCATGCCGGCCAGCATCCGCTGCAGTTGCTGGTGCCCACCTCCAGTGTGCTTGGTGACG
>JBEIEK010000186.1:0-11331 GCA_040382995.1 Planctomycetaceae bacterium | reverse complement strand
TCAGCAGGCATCTTCTGAATGCGATCAGGCCAGTCTGTGTCCTCGCACATGCCCATCAAAATGCGCGGTGTAGAGGTCGATCTGATTGGGATGCAGGTCACAGTCGAAAATTGGGCTGGGCGTCTCCAGAAGGTGAAAAACGTCGGCTTCTGCGGGATTCCAGAATCCAATTTCCTTCTCCAGAACTCCGATCAGCGTTCCCTTTGCATGATACAGGGCGCGCCACATCGTGGCATCCAGATCCTTCCGCAGACACTCCTGCTTCAGCAGCTTTTCGCCAGTGGCCCAGTCGAATGAAACCGCCACAGCTCGGCGATTTCCGGCTGGTGCATTGGACACCTTGTGCAGACCGCAGACCGTGACTTTCTTTCCGCAGGGGCTGAATGACAGATTGATGATGCCCCCAAAAGGAGCCAGATCACCAACGTGGGAATAGATTTCAGAAACATCAAATTTCCGCGCGGGTACGCCGGATTCATCAATCCAGTGAAAGAGATTCCCGACGATATCACCACTCACCACCTCATACGTCCCCGGCACGAACTGCACGCAGTACGGAATGTGCGGATGGCCGGAAAAGGTGCTGATCAGCCCGCCATCGCTGGTGGACCAGACTTTCACCAGTCGATCATTGCCGCAGGTCACCACCCGCTGCCCGTCGTGACTGACAGCAAGGCTCCGCAGCCAGCCGGTGTGAGCCTGCACGGAGTGTCTGGGCTGAGGTGCTTCCGCTGCAATCTCCCAGGCGATCCAGCGCCCGTCACAGGCACCGGAGTGGAGCGTACCGCCGTCGGCCGCAAAGCTCAGTGTGCGTACCCAGTTGTCATGTCCCGCTAAAGTTGTGCGGTTGCCCGTCGCCAGTTCCCATCGCTGAATCGCGTGATCAATGCCCCCGGCAACCACAAATCTGCCGAGCGGATCGACGCGGCAGCAAAGCAGCTTTGCTGTCCCGCTCCAGTCGCAAAGACTGCGTGCGACTCGCGGATCAAAATTCTCTGAAGCTCCCGTCATGCCAGCAACTCCTCGATCGGGCCATATGCCGGATCCGCAATCGGGTACATGCGGCCACCGATGTCAAACTGGCCGGACGAATCAATCCCGACGGCTCGCAGCCACGTGTGAAACAGATGCCGATGATCGACTTTGCGTTCGGTCACCTCCACACCCTTCGCATCGGTGCTGCCGATCACAGCACCGTGCTGTATGCCACAGCCGGCTGCCGCAATCGACCACGCTTTGGGATAATGATCCCGCCCGTATCCGGCATTGATATTGGGAGTTCGGCCAAATTCCGTCATCACAATCACCAGCGTGCGACCGAGCAGACCACGCTGCTCCAGATCTGTCAGAAAATGGGCGAACGGACCGTCAAAGTCCGCCACATAGTGCAGATGAAACTCGAAGTTGTTGTGATGAAAGTCCCATCCCGCATGCTGGATCTCTATGAAGGGGACCTGTTGCTCCACCAATCGTCGAGCCAGCAGCAGTTGCCGACCGAATTCAGACTTGCCGTACGCCAGCTGCACGGATTCCGCCTCCAGCGAAATGTCAAATAACTCCCGACGCTCCATCAGCCTCAGCGCCTGCTCGTAGTTCTGAGTGTACGCGTCCATTTCCGCAGACTGCACCCGGCTGCGATGGCGACTGTTGACAAATCGTCGCCAGTCATGACGCCGACTGTCCACTGCCACCGTCAGGCCCTCAGGCAGTTGCGCGTTGACAATGCCGCCTTTCTCGGCCCCCACGGCAACACTGGCGTAACCCGGCCCCAGGTAAGCCGCATTGTTGGCTCGCCGCCCCACACCCCCAACCATCGTGGTGATATGGCCCGGGAGCGGAAAATCGGGTTGCTCAAGCCCCTTTGCCACCACGGCGCCCAGTTCCGGATACTCCGTTGCCGAACGCGTCGTGCGGCCACTGCGAACAAGATTGTTGGCCAGCCCATGATCGTCAAGGTCCGTGCTGATGCTGCGGATCAGGGCCATGTGATGCATCTGCTGAGCAGTCCTGGGAAGCAGCTCAGAAATCCGAATTCCCGGGACGGAAGTGGCTATCGAACGGAACGGACCACCGGTCTCGGAGTCTGTTTTGGGGTCCCACGATTCAAACTGGCTGATGCCGCCATTGAGGTACACAACCACCACGGAACGGCCGTGTCTGGTGATCTCGCCGGCTCCGAGCGGGTGCGAGAACAGGCTGCTGCCGGCAACCGATGCCCCACCTGTCAGAAACTCGCCCATGAACTGTCGCCGACCACGACAGTGATCGCTGGTTCCACAGGGCCTGTATGCAATTCCAGTCATTGACGCATTCCAGAGTCATTCACATCGAAAAACGAAATTCCGAAGACGCCAGCAATCCCCAGACCAGTTCAGCTGTTACCGCCGAACGTTCCGCCCCCGCACGTTCCAGCAGCTCCCGCACCATCGCCGTCTCCTCAGGCACCGGCAGCCTCCCCAGAACACTCAGATAGAGCTGCCCGGCCAGCAGCTCCGGCTCGGCAATCGACTCCAGTCGCTGCAGCAGATTCCCATCACTCACCTTCAGCCATCCCTGAAATGTGGCATCATTCTGAATCATCAGCGCCTGATCGACCGTGGCAAAAAAGGCGTCCTGCGGAGCTCCGGGAGGAGCGGCGAAGGGAGTCACCACCAGGTCCTCCACCGTGTCCCACTGGTTCACCGCCAAAGCCGTCGTGACGAAGTCCTGCAGCTTGCCCGCGTCGTCCCGCTCCTGAGGGTTATCACTGTGCCTGGCCTGCCACTCTTCTGTCGCCTTCCTTGCCACCGCACGGTGCATTTCCAGCCCGAAATAGGTGGCGCCGGCCAGTTGTTCGGGATTGAGCGGTCTCAGGCGACGGACCGCAAAGCTCCGCCGCCACGACTCCACCAGCTCCGCTTCCCGCAGATCCAGCTCCACAGTACGCTCACCCACGACGGCAGTTTCTGCGGAGCCCGACTGCTGCAGTGCTGCCCGCTGTTCCAGCCAGCGCATCAGGATTTCGATGCGGGATTGGTGCTGGTCGAGATCGGCCTGAGCATCCAGCAGCGTCTGGATCCGCGTTCGCACTGCTCGCTCGCCCCCGCGGGCCTCGACGACAAATTCCCCGAGTGCCAATTTGCGATTGGCAAGCGCCAGAATGCGGCTGCGCTGGCCTTCAATCCGCTCCTCCAGCTGTTCGAGACCATCCTGCAGCTCGTCCACCTGATCTGCCGGACTCTCCGGACTGGCACGCAGTTCTGCGAGCTTTGCTGTGTCTTTGTCACGTTGTTCCGTGAGTTCCTGCAGGCGTTTGCGGGCTTCATTCAGCAGCTGCTGCTGGCGGCCGACGGTGGCCTGAGCTTTCTGCAGCCGCGCAGTGGCAGCGGTCAGTTCCACGTCAAGCTGGGCCATCGCTGGCTGAAGCGATGCCCGTTCCGCGGCGATCGACTGCAGGTTCTGTGCGAGCGCCGGCAGGCCACCGGCGGGCCCGGGCCAGGCCTGCAGGTCAGGGACAACCACCGATCTCTGCCATGCCTGCGAACGAGCAATCTCGCGCAGAAAACTTCTCAGGTCGTAGTCGCCCGCCACCAGTTCCTCAGACAGCAGTCGCAGGAGTGCGGCAGACACGGGCGGGTTGTCAGAATGATGCATGTCCACCGGATGGACCACCCCCTGCCCCATCATACCTGCCCAGAGTCGATTCGCGAGGTTTCGATTGAAGGCGTGGTTTTCAGGGTGAGTCGCCAGGACGGCCAGTTGCTGCCGTCTGCTGTAATGCGGCACTCCGCGTTTGTCCTTTGCAGGAACCACGACGTAAGCATCCTCCGCGTTCAGAAATTCAGGTTCCGTGTCCATGGCCATAGCCAGTGGAAGCGTGGGATGGGCCGTGGAACGGGGAGCGTCAGGACGAAACACCGAGGCATATTCAAGTGGCCCATCACTTTTCTCGCCAAGGAACGGCTTATTGCCTCGTTTTTCGTCCGTATATAAGTAGGTGCGATTGACAAACGACAAAATCCCAAAGTATTCCGCCTGCGCATAGTCGGCGACCAGAGGATGGTCGTGGCACTGGGCACACTGCACGTCCCGCCCAAAGAAAATTCGACCGATGTCGCGTGTGACCAGGTTGGGATCCGCCTGACGGTTCACAATAAAACCAGCAGCCGCACGAAATTCGGCGTCGGTCCCGTCCGCCCCAAGGATCTCCATGCAGAGTTCATTCAGAGGTCGCCGCTCCGCCAGCCAGCGGCGAATGACTTCCCGAAACTCCAGCGTCCCGATGTTCTCGCGGCGCTCTGTAAACATCACCTCCAGAACCTTTGCGTAGTACCGGGAGAACTCGCTGCGATTCAGCAGGTCATCAATCACCGCCTCTCGAATGCCCACGCGCGCCGCAGGGTCAGCCTCGATTCGCCGAAAGAACGACTCACTTTCTTCCACCGTTGGCCCACGTCCCGCAAGGTCGAGGTAAATTCGGCGATGAAATTCAGCATCACTTGTCAGAGGCACCACAGGTCCCAGGTAGCTGGCGTTCAGGATCCCATCGATCTTTTCAGACAACAACTGAACCGGCCGCTGAACCGGTTGTGCCACCACGAACGGCGCGGTACACAACCAGGCAGAGAGCAGGAGGAAACCTTGAAGCGGAAGCGAAAGAGCAGAGTTCATCGAAGGGGGGAGCGCGGGCCTGTGAAGGAAATGCAAAAGCTGGCGTAAAGTCGCCGGGGTTGCTGGTGTCATTCGACGCCTGATTTCTCGATCATACCCGAAACCGTGTGCGCGAGCCCGCTATCCCGCAGGAAAAATGCGTCAACCGGCTCTGAGGCGTCTGAGCTTCAAATACCGGGACGGCGAAACACCACGGCCGTCCCGGTCGATCGCATGAAAATCGAGCCGTGACCGTGAGGGAGCCGGACGAGCTATTCATCGCAAGTCCCGAAAGGGAAACACTTTCTGCGTTCAGGTGCCATGCACCTTTTGGGGGAGCGCGCTGTGGATTATGGGTTTTTGTACCACTCTCCGGCGGTCGCAGCTCGCCCGTCCCTCGGGGCTCACTCAGCCTGTTGACAGCCGCCCGCCGACCCTGCCACTGCAATCTGCAACGGACTCCAGAGTCCATCAGGGCCGTCAACCGGCCTCCCAACCGCTGCGCGAACGAAGAGTTGCCCCCGACACGCATCCGAACTTCCGGCCTTTGCGGAATCTGCGGGTTCGATTTGCCTGGAAAACTGCGGGTTTCGCGGGATTCTGCTGGAGAAGGCAGGAGAAACAAATAATGCTGACAGGCTTACTGTCGCGTCCCATTTCCCGAATCAGCAGTGCCAATCACCGGCCCAACCTGCGGCCAGGATATATCCATGCTCACTTTCGAAAACTTCGCGCTGTTCTGCGTGCTCCTGTTCACTCTGGTCACTGCCGTCACGGACGTTCGTGAGCGGCGAATTCCAAACGTGCTGACATTTCCGTTTTTCTTCTGTGGCATCCTTTATCAGATCTGGGCCTGTGCGGCGATGGGCGCCTCTGTCTGGTCGCCTGTGCTGGGCCTGGGCGTGGCCATGGGCATCCTGGGAACCATGTGGGCCCTCGGGGGCACAGGTGCGGGTGACGTGAAACTGATGATGGGCCTTGGCGTCTGGCTGGGATTCGACCGCGTTCTGCTGGTGATGCTGCTCAGCCTCGTCACTTCTCTGTTTCTGCTCGGCTGCGTGAAACTTCTGCGGAAGCTTGGCGTCAATACTCGCATTGACCTCACCAAGGTCAATAAGGGTGAAGAGCCAAAGCGAGTGATCATGAAGAATGGTATCCGCTACAAACGCGGCATCCCCTACGCTCTGGGAGTTTGCCTCGCGTCGTGGTGCGTGATTGGCCTGACGCTGGTGAAGCAGTGGAAGTAAGCCGAAGGCGGCCCGCGCCTTTGCCGGAAACTCACTGCAACCGGGCTTCAATTCCCGGCTGCACACTTTCTGGCAAATTCCCTCACAACAGCCATCTGCTGGTCCACTGCCGCCAGCGGAATCTCTGAATCATGAATGCTGGTCATGCGACGATCCAGCTGCTGCCAGTCGCGGCTTCCGGGTTCGGGCAACGTCAGGTCTCTCGCGTTGCCGCGGACCATCCGCAGACAGTCCGCCAGTTCCCTCAGGAACACGTAGGCATCTTCCACAGACTGCGCCTGTTCGGCAGCGATCAACCCGGCATTGACAGCGGCCCGCAGTCCGGAAAGGGTGCTGGTTTGCTGCAGGGCTGGAAACTTGTGCCCGTGCATCAGCTGCAGAGACTGCACAGCGTATTCGCAGTCCACCAGTCCGCCATCACTCAGTTTCACATGCGTGGTGCCGGCTCTGACCAGCTGTCGAATCTGTCGTTCGCGCATGGCCTGCATGGCGGCGAAATCAAAGCGGCGCGGTGCGTAGATGGCTTCGCGGGCGGCGGAGCAGACAGTGTGGCCAAAACCTGGGTCTCCGGCAACCGCTCGCAGTCGCACCAGTGACTGTCGCTCATAAGGCCACGCTGGCCCGCCAGCCCGATAGTACTCGACAAAGTCAGAGAACCGCACAGCCGCGGGACCGGCCTGGCCGTAGGGCCGCATCCGCAGGTCCACATGAAAGATTCCGTCCTGCGGTGCCTGAATTCCCCCTGCCACTGCGCGCACCATGCGTTCAAAGAATTCTGCATTGCTCAGCACGTGTGGGCCGGAGGTAGAGCCTTCGGTTTCGTAGACCAGCAGCAGTTCGATATCGGAGGCAAAGCCCAGTTCAATGCCACCAAATTTCCCAAGGCCGCCGGCCATCCAGCGACAATCCCTGCTGAGAGCAGTCAATGGGCGCCCGTGGAGCTTTTCAAGTTCGCTGAACGCCAGACTGCAGGCGGCGCTGACGACCAGTTCAGCCAGTTCCGTAAGCTCCTGCGAGAAGGCGCCGAAGGGGCGGCAGTAACCCAGCACGTGTCGCATATCAATGCGAAACAGATGTCGGTCCTTGAAATCATTGAGCAGAATCCACGCCGTGTTGCCGGATGAATGCTCAGGCAAGCCTGCCAGCACGGCCTGCAGTTCGGTACGCAGCTGGTCTGCATGCAGCCGCTCGGAAAGACGCTCTGCCTGAGCCAGCAGTGGAAACAGTTCATCGTGCCGCGATCGCAGAAATGTCTCCCAGAGGTACTGGCTGATCCCAAGCACACGGGCAATGGCGTGCAGCACACCCGGCCGCTGCAGCGAACGCATGTTGTCTGCCCACGCGGAGGCCGGCTGGAGTCGCGCGACCAGCTCGCGGAACCGCAGGAGCGCATGGTGCGGATCTCCGGCTGATGGGAGCCAGTGGGTGAATTGTTTGATGAGGGTGGCAGCCAGCCGCAGCTCCTGCCGCCGCTCTTCGCTGGCGATTGGCAACCCGTTCCGTTCGCGGACGTAAAGCACATCGCGGACCCGCGCACCGTCAGAACGAATCACGGCGCGGAGCACTCGGAAGCGGCTGAGCGACAGGGCGCTCGTGAGTTCGTAAAGAAAGCCGGGGGAATCAGTGCCCTGGATGCGGACTTCAGTGAGCACGGAATTCGGGAGCGGCTGCAGGTCCACCGACAGCTCTTCATCGTCCCAGCGCCGTTCACCGGGTTCGCGACCGAAGACAGCTGAGCAGAAGCGGGTGAGCAGTTCCGCGCGGACTTCCTCGATCCGACCTGCCCGCGAGAGATCCCCGAGACGCACGATTTCGGATTCAAGCCTCGCAGCGAACTGTTCGATCACCTGACGATCTGCGAACCGGCCTGCAGCCGGAGCCACACAAAAGCAGGCCACAAACCGCCCCGCCGGTCGCTGCGGTCCCAGCAGCAGCAGTCCTTCACCTGTGGCTGCATCGCCGCTGCGAATGTCCAGCCGGTCGATCGAGAGCAGCCCGCAGATCACCCCCAGCCAGCCGGAGAAATCAAGCCCCGTCAGCAGCAGGTCGGCGGTGGCCAGATCCGGGCAGACACGCGCGACAGCAACCGCGCAACCGGAATGTGCTTCCACCAGTCGCCCCAGGTCCTGAGTCTGCGTGGAGTAGCGCTGGAGCAGATCGTCAAAGCTGGAGGCTGCGGAGGGCTCGCTGCCTGGCACCGCCACGTCGCCTGCAGCGTGCGTCACGGTCGGCACACCAGCCAGACACTGCTCAAAAATCGCCCGCACTGCGGAACGATGTTCGGAGTATCGCTGGAGCAGTGTGGCAGCATCCGGATAATCCAGCCGATGGGCCAGCCATTCCAGCTGCTGAGGGTGCTGAGGAAGTTCGTGCGTCTGCTGGTTGCGATGCAGCTGCAGAGAATGTTCCACGGCGCGGAGGAACACGTAGCCAGATCGCAGCTGCCGATACCACGTGGCGGAAATCAGGCCAAACTCGGCAAGTCGCACAAGAGAATCAAGGGTGTTGCTGGAGACAATCCGCGGTTCCGTCGCACCGTGAATCAGCTGCAGACTCTGAACCAGAAACTCCACATCCCGAATCGAACCGGCGCCAAGCTTGACTTCCGAATACAGCTTGCCGCGAAGTCTTAAACGCTGTTCAATCTTTTCTTTCATCGCCTGCACGCTCCGCCGCACCTCAGAGGCCGGAGCGGTGAACAGCAGTGGACGAATGTCAGCAAGAAAGCGGCAGCCGTTCTCGGCCGATCCGGCGATCACCCGGGCCTTGAGCATCGCCTGTTTTTCCCACAGCTCGGCGTCGTGCAGCAGATACTCCCGGTAGGCCTGCGCCGTGCTTACAAGATCTCCCGCCTCACCCCACGGGCGCAGCCGCAAATCCACGCGATACAGGAACCCCGGTGGCTGACTGTCCGTCAGTCCGTCAACGGTCATACGAGCGGCGCGGGAAAGCTGAGGACTGCTGCGTTCGGCAATCAGTACCAAATCGACGTCGGAACTGTAGTTGAGCTCTTCACCGCCGAGTTTGCCGAGTGCAATGATGCTCATGTCGTCGGTCCCCACGCCGCATTCGCGGGCTGCCAGTGACCACGAACTTTGGACCATCGCATCCGCCAGCAGCGACAACTGCAGCGTGATGAACCGCAGATCCATCAGACCAAAGGCGTCACACATACCAATTCGCAGCAGCTGCCGCCGCTGATAGCGTCGCAGTTCCCGCAGCTGCTCTGACCGGGTTCGACCGCGAGACATCGCGTCAGCGGCTTCCTGCACAAACTGCTCCCGATCCTTCGTCTCAGCCGTTCTTCCGTGCAGACTCAGACCACTCAGGTACTGCGGGTCAGAAAGCAGCGTCTGCGTCAGAAAGGGACTGCCACAGGCCAGCCTTGCAAGAACCTCGAGGGATCTTGGGGACTGGTTGAACAGCGCGTATGGATCGAATTCATTCAGCGATCGCACCACGAATTCATCGACGGCTGCAAGCACGGCATCGCGGAGCGGCGCTTCGCGGAGGACGCGGACAAGCGCCGCAAACCAGCGCGGCTCAGCGTCGTCCGTCCCCGCGGAATGCTCCGGCCGCTTCCTCCACGTCTCGACAAGTCGCAGCAGCGCAGCCGCAGCATCAGCGGGCGCAGTGAAGCCCAGATGTGTAAGCTGCAGGGACAGTTGCCCTGCAGACATGGGCAGGGAAGAGAATTCAGGAAATGCTGACAAGTCCGCTCCCTTTGATTTCAACCTCGCTATTCATTGACACCCTGTCCTGCCAGATCGGCGGTCACACGCTGAATGCAGGCCGCGACACGGTCGATTCCGTCCGGGGGCTGCAGCAGCAGCGGATGATGCAGAGTCAGCAGGCGTTCTCCGAGATCTTCGGCATTGCGGAGTTCTCCGGCGGCCTTCCAGCGAGACTTTGCGTGGATCATGTGCAGGGCCGAAAAGGCTGGAAAGAGCAGTACACCCTCGTCCTGACACTGCGCGGAAATCGCAGTCCGCAGCTGCGGTGGAACGCCTGGTCGGAGTCGAAAGGCGAGCTTGTAGAATGCGGGCAGGAAGCCGGCCGGACGCTGTTCAGGCACCAGACGCAGCTCTTCGGGAACCACAGGTTCAAGCAGCGGATCGTTCGTCAGCTGATGCTGCAGACGATCGGCACCGGCCATCCGCAGAACCGTGCGGGGCTCCAGCATCTGCAGCTGGGGGAGCAGAATCGCGGCCTGCATTTCAGACAGTGGGTATGCCTCATTGCCGCGCTGCTGCCAGAGCTGGACGCGTTGAGCGATTGCGGGGCTGGACGTGAGCAGGGCTCCGCCACGACCTGCCGTAATCAGTTTGCTGCCACCGAAACTGAAGATGGAAACATCGCCGGTCGCACCGGCACGGCGACCGCCATAAACACCACCGATCGCCTGACAGGCATCCTCGATCACCGGAATACCACGCTCGGAAGCAATCGACAGAATGTCTTCGACGTTGCAGCTGAGTCCATGCAGATGGGACACGATGATGGCACGCGTGCGGTCAGTCAAAGCCCCCTGCACCCGCGCGGGATCCGGCACGGGAACACCGGGCAACGTATCGATCAGGACGGGTTTGGCCCCCAGCAGCAGCACATTGATGAAGTTGGCTTTGAAGTCGTAGGCCGCCAGGACCACCTCGTCGGTGGAATCCGCGCCGACCCGGCAGCCGCGCAGGGCCAGCTCCATCGCCGCTGTGCCACTGCTGCAGAGAAAACAGTGAGCGGCACTGTGCATTTGCTGCAGGGACTGCTGCAGAGCCTTGCAGTGGCGACCGCTGTAGGTGGCCCAGCTGCCGTCCTGGAGCAGACGCAGAAAGGCTTCACCGATGCTGCCGTCATGCGGGGGCCATGCGGACATGGAATGCTGGGTGTCAGCGGACAAGAGGACGAATTCTCCGAACAGGGATCAGGTGGTGGAAGCGGAGCCTGCCGTGGCGGTGGGAGCCGATACGCGAACCTGAATTTCGTCGCCTTCGACCCGCACCTCGTAACAGGCCGTGCGGATCCCGCTGCGGGAATTATCAAGCCATGTGCCGTCGGTCAGACTGAACCGCCATGCGTGCCACGGACACATCACGGCGTCCTGCTCCACATGACCGTCAGCCAGCGATGCTCCCATGTGAGGACAAAAATCGTTGATCGCCAGGTAGCGTCCCTGGGACAGGAACACACCAACCATGGTGCCGCCCACCGGAAAAGACCGTCCCTGTCCCTCCGGAATGTCGCCTACACGAGCCACTGTCTGGAAATCTGACATAGAGCACTGCCGGAAAAATGGATTTGCTGTGTGCGGAGTATTTGCTGGTTGCGCTGCCAAATCTTACCGTTCCGGAGTCCGCTGCTGCCCGTCAGATGCCCGGTTGGTCGTGTAATTGTCGAATTTGCGGGACCGGTAACTTCCTCAGAGACACTGGTTTTTACCGATCCGTCGGCAGTTCCTGCG
>JBEIEK010000185.1:0-11396 GCA_040382995.1 Planctomycetaceae bacterium | reverse complement strand
TATCCGTTCGGGCAGTGCGGCGTAATGATAGCGGGGGGACTGAAACATCCCATTTTGCCCGTTTTATCGCCGTTTTACCATCCCAGGGCGAAGCTCCTGCTGAGCCGCATCCCTGCCGCGAGCGCTGCACCGATCCCTGGTGCTCCGTAGAAACGCTGGCAATCGCTCACAGCGCGGACCAGCGTGCGTTGGCTCGGTGGGAGCCTCGCTCTACCTGAGTGGTCCGCGAACAAATCTGCTGATCGTTTGACGATGACGACTCGAATGACACCACCGACCGGTGGGTAGGTCGCGAGGAATGTTTTGTATCGGACCTCCTGCTGCTTGCCGTACAGAATCATTCGTGTGGTTGTCCATCCCTGCCGGTGCGATCCTCAGCGAGCCAGTGAGATCTCTTTGTCATCCTTGCGTGGTCCAGTTCTGGAACGGGCAAACGCACCATTCCACAAGGCCTGCAGCCAACTCAGGTTTGGTGCGGAACTTCCATGGAGCCTTGCCAACATTCTCCATCGCCTCACCGCCAGATTAAGCAACTGTGTCGCCACGCGTTTCGCGCTGCGCCCGAGTGTCTGCAAAAAGTAGTCGCGATCTTGCCATATCAAACAATTACTTCGCTGCACCCAGCTTTTTCACAATTTCGACGTCGTCTTTACTGAGCTTGTCCAGCATCATACGAACCTCCTTGCCGTCCTTGCGTTTCAACGTGACAACACCGTCCGTCAGTGAAACAAACTGAGCTTCGACGCTGAACTTGCCACTGCTGTCGGTCCAGGTTCTCATGACATTCAGATCTTCAGTCACTTCGAACGGATTCTCAGGGTCCGCTGAAGCTCCCTCCAACTTCATTTCCGGCTTCGTTTCGGCAGTCGTGGGATCTTCCACAAGTTTTTTCCAGCGAGACCATGCCGCCTCGGCCATCACTCGTGTGGGACGGTTGGTCGCCTGCAGGTGCGGCTGTATGGCCAGTGCGATGTCTTTGTCGTCCGGGTGCGGATTCATGATCTTCAGCCTCACCAGCTGACCCGTCAGACGGGAAAAATCTGTCGACTTCAGATCTTCGAGAATCTTCTTCTTCTCGTCGGCAGCAATGGCTTTGGGACGCCCTGCGATTCGGTCTTCAAGGGCTTTTCGCTCCTCAGTCGCCTGCTTCTCACGGTTCTCAAGAAATGCCTGCAGCTTGTCCTCAGGAATCCGCGTGTAACGAACTTTGACCGGAATCTCTACTGTTGTGCTCTTGGTTTTCAACACCATCTTCTGGCTGAATTCCATCGAATTCGGGAGGCCGATTTTCGTGTCAAAGACCCAGTTGCCTTCGCCAACAACGTCAATCGCAGGCTCCTCCGCATCCGCAGAGGGCATGGAAAATGTGTACTTCCGGTTAATGGTCGTCAGGTCCCCGCTGGTTCCGGTGACTTTGTATTCCGATCGCTCAGTTGCCGACGTCTGACGTTCCGGTTCATCAAAGGGTGTTCGGGGGAATGGAAAACCTGAATCTCCGCCCCCCTGACGTACGGTGACTCCGTTTTCCGAAACCCACGACTGCTGACGAGTATCCGGCAGCGGTTCAAAGAACAGCAACGAAAGGTTGCCCAGCAGATATGGTAACTGTGAATTACTTTCCAGAGAAACAACGTCTCCATTTACGGTCAACCGGATCTGATTCTCCGCCTGAACCAGTCCCCGCAGCTGGTTGCCACCAAACGGCCCACCTGGCCGGAATCCTGACATCCCTGCGGGGCCTCCCGGACCAAACGGCCCGCCCGAACCACGACGACGATCAGAGGCTGCCGCTTCCGATCGCACAGACTTTTTCAGCCCACCATTGTAGACCACGTCCACGGCCCCGCTGGAGATCTGCTGCACACGATAAACCGCAACTCCCGTATACGTCTCAACACTTCCGGGAACTTCACCCACGATCTCCACGTCAAAGGCAAATTTCTGCTCCGGCCGGAACTGGTATTTCAGTTCCCCGCCAACCACAGTGCTGCAGACAGCCAGCATCATCAGCATGGTGACCTTGACGCCAGCAAAAACAACGTTCGAACAGGGCACGTTGAACAACTCCGCAAGTGATCAATTAAAAACAGTCGCAGACCACCATGCTGTTGATTCTTGCAGCACATGCCCGTAGAGTGTGCGGGGCACCTCCCACGCGGATGTCCGCCGCAAAACTCAGGCGCCGTCTCGCAATCTGTGCTGGCAGAATACTGAGCCTGTGTACAGCGATCAAGCGTAACGGTTCACAGATCTGAATTGGTGAATTCGAATATTCTTCTCGTATGAGCGAAGGAACGCTGATCAAACCAGACTGTATTCCGCAAGAGGCGTGGGACCAGGGTGGGCCTGCGGCACGCGATTGTTTTCGGATGCTGGTGAAAAGGCTCAGGGAGTTCGAGCGGCGACCCGGAATGAACTCCGGAAATTCGTCGCTCCCTCCATCCAGCGACTGGCCAGGGCAGCAGCCTGGGAGCAGCGTCAGGCCCAAATCGGCACGTAAACGCGGAGGTCAGTCCGGGCACCTGAAGCGAACTGGCCCCCCTGATTCCGACCGAAGCGTGTGATCGCGCGGTGCATCATCGCCCAGCGGCATGCACCGATTGTGGTTCGCGGCTCAGCGGTGACCACCCAATCCCAAACGCCATCAGTTCACGGCCCCCCCGCTCGTTAAGTCGATTGTCACAGAACATCAGATTCACATGCTGCGGTGTCCGGAATGCGGACAACGCTGTTGGGCGTAAGCGTCCGACGAACCCATGGCCTCTCGGTCCGGCCGACGCCGGGCACGGTGACAGTCCTCAGGCCAGCTCAGGAGTGGGTGCTCGAGGGTGAGTGTCGGTAATGCGCTCGCCTCGGCAGTATCAGTGGCCCTGCCATTGTTGGGTATTGCGCCGGTGGCAAGTCAGGAGCGGCAGGAGGTCGTTCGAATTGCAAACACGCGGGGCTCAGCATCCTCGGCGTCGGGGCGCTCCCAGGGTTGAAGCGAAAGTCGGTGCCGGGAGGGCGAAGCTCCTGCTGAGCCGCATCCCTGGCGCGAGCGCGGCACCGATCCCTGCTGCTCCGTAAAAACGCTGGCAATCACTCACGGCGCGGACCAGCGTTCGGTGGCTCGGCAGGAGCCTCGCTCTCCCGAGTCTTCACCTGTCTGTCCACAGGATTCCAGAGAACTTCAACGCCAATGGGGGGGGGCTGGGAGGGCGAAACGGCGGCGCACGAGGATTTTTTTTCTGAACCACAGAGGACACAGCTGCACTTTCTGACAACTGCATACAAATTTTGAGTCTTCGTGCTGCTCGACGCCACTATGCATTTCAGTGGAACGTGTTCACGCAGATGCCGGCATCCTGCCGCAGAATGTCGTGGGATCCTGCCGCAGCACGGGATGCCAACAGTCTGACATGGGATGTCTGTCGCATTGTTGCTGGTAACAGAAGACCGCGACCGGAGATTTCAGAATGCAAGTCGTTCCGCAATTGCTCTCGACGTTGACCCAGGATGTGTCAAGGACGCTTTTCGCTGCATGGCAGGAGCAACACCCGGGGCTCGCCAAAATGCTGTTGGACCCGTCCAGCGCTGTAGGGAGATTCGGAGATGTGTTGGTCTGGGACGGCCCTGCAGGGCAAAAGGTGATCGGCGGTCTGGAAATGCCTGGTGAATCACAAACGCGAATTCATTCCGCCATCGCCGGAATCGACTCGGCCCAAATTGCGGCTGAGGGACTTCTTGGGGTGGTTCAGACACTATCCATCGCAACTCTCGGCGTGACAGCCCTGAGCGGCGCCATGATGGCGTACAGGTTGCATGCGATGAACACGCCCCGAGAATCTCCCAAGAGCGCTGGAGGAGGCACGTCGTGCCGCGAACATGTTTCGATAAAACCTTGAAATCAGATCCGGAGCGTTTTCTACGGTCATCATACAGAGGATATGGGATTGATTTGGAACTCCTCGCAGGCGTGTATCGATCTGCATCTGCCCTCGGTCTGGCAGGCGATAGCGAAATCAGCGATGCGAACAGTCTGTTTGAGGCATTTCGCGACCGGACATGGCAGGGTTTCTTCGGCGTATGCAAAGAGGGCGTACTGGCAGATGAGGTCTCGAAACTTCGCTATTTGCTTGCCTGCCTCGAGGAGACGTGTCGCAGAGCGAGCCTGCAGATCCTGATAGCAGACCTGAAGGAGCGATCGGAGTCGATCAACGAACTTCGTGTCAATCTGTCAAAGTGGAAAGAGGATCAGGTCAAATTGGAGGGTGACGGTACCGGGCCGCGAATTTTTGCCTACGCCCTGGGCACCCCGTAACCGTTCGCTGCCTCGTCAGTTTTGCGGAATCCGTTCGGGAGCAGGTTTGCTGTTGAGTTGCGTTCCGGATCGCACTCACGCCTCAACCTGAAGCGTCGACCTGGGTCCAGGTCGTGTCTTCCACCTCACGCCACAGCACTTCACGCAGCAGCCAGCAGCCGCCCCCAATGCCCGTCATCCCAAGGATGACGAGGGCGACGGGATGCAGGTTCTGAAACAGGAATAAGCAGGCTTCACCGATCAGGGCCGCAATCATCATCGCGCCCCTCGCTCGGCCATGGAGATTCCGAACCCTGAAATCCTTCCACGTCATGAGCGGAAGCTGTCCGGGGTTTACAAGTCCGAAACCGCCAAACAACAGCACGCCAGCACAGAAGATCAACGTCAGACACAGAAAGGTGGACATCGGATTCGGTGCAAAAACGCGACGACTTTGTGTCCCGGTTTCCCACGACACCGCACGTCCCAGCAATCTCAAGGCGACGTCACGGTCACCGGAGTTCGCAAACGTGTGAGTGTATTCGCCGCTCTGAGAGACGATTCTCAGCTCCCCGGTGCCGTGGAAAAACAATACGCAGCTGATGTCGCTCAGCCGCCAGATCTGCAGTCTCGCTGGCGAGTTTCCGGAAGACTGATCGGCAATGTCTGAAGTGGCACCCGACAACCCAACGGCCGCACCGCGTTCTTTCCGTTGCATCAGTGCATCGGCCGCGTCAAGCGTTTGACCGTCAGCCGGCCCGATGAGGAAGAAATCACCAACCACCCCGAAAAACTCGTTCCCGGATCTCTGGATGGCAACTCCTTCGCGTTGTGTCAGTTCAGCAAGCCTGTCTCGCAGGGCATCTCGTTCCAGGCGAAATGCAATCAACAGTCCCGGCAGCGCGAACAGCGCCAGCCACCAGGTCTGCATCGCAAAGGCGAACAGCACTGCAATGCTGGCAAGTGTCAGCCCGAAGACGAGAAACAGCGGTGAATTCAGGACGAGATTGCGTTGCAAGCTGAAGACTCCGGATACAGGGCTCAACTTCAAAACCGCACACCCAAACGGCGCCTCAACCGCCGGACCTGGTCCTGCCGAGACTGTCCCAATGGCGTTGATTTTCTGGCGACAGGGTGTGATGGGGGGCGAAGCTCGTGCTGAGCCGCGTCCCTTCCGCGAACACTGGAGTGATCCCCGCTCCGCTTGTGTAATTCACCCCACGGCCAGCTTACCTCTCAAAGACGCCTAATGTCAATCGGCCAGTGCGGCCCCGGTGCGTTCCTGATGCGGTATTGGCCGCGTGAACACCCAGCGTGACCGGGAGATTGACTTCCCCTGCAAGTCTTATCGTGCTGGAATCATCCGGAATGGAGTCCTCAACACGGCCAGGAGGTTCCACCTCAGGCCCGCGGGCAGCTGTTGTTCAGCCGCTGCTGCGGGCCCGGGGTGGAACCTCCCGGGGTTCACGGGATTAACTGGCATGTTCAACGAATCTCCACGGCCAGATGGGTGGGGTCAGAAAAGTGTTCGAGGGACGAGCTGCGAGGGGCGGGGTTTGCTGTGGGGCGGCATTTGGCAGAGGCCAGAGCCATCTCCCGCAGCCGACCGTCAGCGGTGATTCGCAGCGCCTCTTCAAGCACTCGGTCACCGTTCACCGGACCATCGGCATCCTCGATTGTCACATCCGGAGTCACTCCTTCGCCGGCCATTTTGCGACCATTGGGGGAATAGAACAGAGCGGTGGTGATTCGCAGGTCTCCGGCGATGGCATTCAGTGGAAAGTGCGTCTGAACAGAACCTTTGCCATAGGACCGGCCCCCCACGATCACGCCACGATTGTTCTCCTGAATGGCGGCCGCGAGGATTTCACTCGCTGAAGCGCTGTTGCCGTCGATCAGCACGACCAGCGGAGTCGACCAGGTGCGTTCAAATTTGGCCTTTTCAGTCATGTTGTCGCCATTCAGTCGGCCACGGGTACTGACGATCGTACCGCAGGCAAGGAATCGGTCGCTGATCTCCACGCAGGTAGTGAGCAGTCCACCGGGGTTGCCTCGCAGGTCAAGCACCAGCGATTTCATCCCATTGCGATGCAGTTCCATGAGAGCCTGATCCAGTTCCGCGGTGGACGACTGTGAAAAGCGGCTGAGACTGATGTATCCGGAGGAAGAGCCCGGCAGCATCCGCACATCGTTGACGGTCAAGACCCGAACTTTGCGACGCACGAGCGTGAGGTCTTTTTCGCCACGACCTTCGCGGAAGATTCGCAGTGCCATGCGGCTGCCTGCAGCACCTCGCATCAGGTCCGTGCTTTTGGCCAGCGGCATGCCTGCCAGCGACCGGCCGTCGATGCGGATGATCACGTCACCGGTTGCAAGTCCAGCTTCAGCAGCCGGTCCGCCTCGCAGTGCCTTCATCACCAGCAGGCCCTCTGCATGTTCACGCACCTCCACACCAATCCCCGTGATTTCCTCTTCCAGCGACGCGCTGCGAACATCGGTGAGTTCAGCACCGCTGCGGCTGGCAGGATCTGACGGCTCAAGGCCGGAAAACTGATCCAGTGTATCAACACTGCCGCAGGTGAATTCCCAGGCAGCAACGCTGGAACCCAGACCAGGCACATTGGCAGCAGCCGTCATCACTTCGACCATGACTTTGCGGGCCCCTTCATAGTTGCTGACGGGACCACGACCAGCCAGTCGGCCGAGCAGTTCGCGGAAGGACGCAGTGCGAAAGGAAT
Source organism: Planctomycetaceae bacterium (assembly GCA_040382995.1). GTDB lineage: Bacteria > Planctomycetota > Planctomycetia > Planctomycetales > Planctomycetaceae > SXXK01. The sequence continues at coordinate 4,379 of JBEIEK010000185.1, read as the reverse complement.
CGGCCGACATCCCCAGGCCACTGGTGAAGGCGGGGTTATCGAGCGCCAGTCCGAGATTGCGCAGGGCACGACGAACACGCAGGTCATAGCTGGTGGGTTCCAGTGAGCGTTCGTCAATCCGCTTCGACACTTCCGCGAACAGCTCGACGGCCTGCTGCGGGTTGAGCGATCGGATCACACGCACAGTCACGGGGTTGGAGTAGCGACGGGTGAGCATTTCATTGATCTTCTCTGACTCGTCATCCATCAATCCTCGCGGCACAGGCGCGGGGACAAAGGGATCGGGCAGCGAACGACCGGGGCGAACCGGAACCGGGGCTGAATCCGGTCGCGTGCGGCTGAAGTCGTCCGGAATTTCCGGGAAGTCGCTGTCCAGCAGCGGACGCAGACGCAGTTCGCGGCCGCTGACCGGCAGCACCCGGCGTTCGGGACGCAGAATGGTTGCCGGAGCAACTCGACTGCGACTGCGTTCCACCGGTTCGCTGCGGCCCACACCGGATCGCACGAGTCGCTGTGGAAAGGCCGGGAAATCGGTGGCTGTATCACCCAATTCGGGGTCCACAGAGAACATGCCTCGCCGTGGCTCGTCGGCCAGCGACATGGCTGAACCGGCCAGCAGCAAACTGCCGGCCAGCGTTGTCTTCAGATTCCTTGTAATCACTTCGATGGCATTCATGATTGTTTCTCCTGTTTTGAGAGTCTTCAGAATTTGTATCCACACGGTCCATTCAGTGCTGAGCAACAGCGGCCAGTGGCTGTTCGGCCGACAGCAACTCGCCCCGCATCACGGGAATCGATCGCGGTGCGGAGATGGCCAGTCGCACCTTATTGCCGTCAATCAGCGTCACTCGGATCTCGATGTCCGTTCCAATCCACACGGTTTCTGATGTTTTGCGTGTCAGTACCAGCATGGCTCCGTCCTCCTGAAAGCACTTCCTGTGACTTCACATGCAGTGGCTGTTCCCGTTGAACATCCGCGAGTGTTGTCATGTTGAAAGGATCTATGCGAGAAGCGTGCCAATTGGATTTCGATTCAAGTTGACGCCGGCATAAAATTCGTAAACACAATCAGAAGAACAACTTACGCGTTGTGGCAAACTTTGCCGATTTGCATTTTTTACGATTCTGGGCGAACTTTGACTGTTCGGCCTGGCCTCGTTTGCAAGACGACTGACGCGAACGTTGTCATTTTGACAATTCCAGTGCCGCAGCGAAGTTCCGCTCAAGCTGCCGTCACCGGCCCGGCTGAGTTCAGTTTCCCGTGCCTCCGCTGTACACTCTCGCCCCACGCCGTCCACAGCCGACCCGCGATCCGGCCACGGATCTCAAACGCCCTCCACCGCCGCACGGAGCCCCGCCAATGTCCCAATCTCAGCTCAATCGCCGTTCGCTCCTTCGCCTGTCTGCCGCAGCCCCAGCCGCCGCTTTGCTGCCCTCCGAACTGTTCTTCAGTTCGCTGCTTGCCGGCAGCCCGGCAGCCCTTCCCGCCGATGCTCGCCTGCAGGCGCTCAAGGATCTCAACGGCTACTTCCCCTTCACGCCGTCCGCCAGCCCCGCGGAATGGTCCGTGCGACGAGAATACGTGATCCGCCAGCTCAAAGTCGCTCTGGGGCTCTGGCCTATGCCCGAACGCCCTGCGATCAAGGCCGTCGTTCACGGACGCGTCGATCGCGAGGACTACACGGTCGATCGCGTGTATTTCGAGAGCAGTCCCGGGCTGCTGGTAACTGGCAGTTTGTATCTCCCCAAGGCCCCGCCCCGCTCCCCTGACGGAACTCGCCCCACAATCCTCTGCCCGCACGGTCACTGGCCCAACGGCCGGTTCCATGATCACGGTGACGGCGAGATCAAAAACCAGCTGCAGTCCGGCGGAGAGACCGATCCGGTTGGTGGACGCCATCCGCTGCAGGCACGCTGCGTACAGCTGGCGCGGATGGGCTGCATGGTCTTTCTGTACGACATGCTGGGCTACGCCGACGGCAGTTCACTTACACAGCAGCTCACACACGGTTTCGCCAGGCAGCGCCCTGAGCTGAGTCGTCCGGAGCAGTGGGGTTTGTTCAGCGCCCAGTCGGAGCTGCGATGTCTGAATGCGATGGGCCTGCAGACATGGAACTCCATTCGGGCACTGGACTGGATCAGTTCCCGTCCGGACTGTGACCGCACGCGGATTGGCTGCACCGGCGCCAGTGGCGGGGGCACGCAGACTTTTATTCTCACAGCTCTTGATGACCGCGTCGCTGCCGCCTTTCCTGCTGTGATGGTCTCCACGGCCATGCAGGGGGGCTGCACATGTGAGAACGCGTCGTATCTGCGGGTGAACACGGGCAACATTGAATTCGCCGCTCTGGCTGCACCGCGTCCCATCGCCATGACCGGCGCTGATGACTGGACGGTGGAAATCGAAACGAAAGGCCTGCCGGAACTCAAACGCCACTACGCCATGCTCGGTGCCCCCGACAACGTGCAGGCGAAATACATGAAGTTCCCGCACAACTACAATCTCCCCAGTCGCCTGATGATGTATGACTTTTTCAATCGCACGCTGAAGCTGGGGATCGACGCGATCGCGGAACGTCCCTATGTTCCGCTCACCCAGCAGGAAGCCACGGTGTTTGGTGAAGGGCATCCTGCCCCGGACCGCTCCGAGGCCGCCGAAGTGGCTCTGCTCAGATCGCTTGACGCAGCCTCACAGAAACAAATCGGCGCCTTCGCCCCGAAGGACGCCGCCAGCCTTGCCGAATTCCGTCGCGTCATCGGCGGTGCACTGGAAGTCATGATTGGTCGCAGTCTGCCGCCCGCCGGCAGCACGCGGTTTGAAAAGCAGGACCAGTCCAATTCCGCCGGCGTCACGCGTTTCAGCGGTCGCCTGCAGCTGGCCGCTCACACTGAAGAGCTCCCCTGCCTCTGGCTGCTTCCGGATGCCTGGAACCAGCAGGCGGTGCTCTGGATCGACGGACACGGCAAGTCAACTCTGAACGGTCCCGATGGAACGCCGATTCCCGCAGTGGCTTCGCTGCTGAAGGCCGGTTTCGCGGTCGGTTCCGTCGACCTGCTGCTCACCGGAGAATTCACGGCAGACGGACAGCCTGTCAAGGAAAGTCCGCGTGTCAACAATCCGCGCGAATTTGCAGGCTACACGTACGGTTACAATCATCCGCTGTTCGCTCAGCGTGTGCACGACATTCTGACGCTGTTGTCTTCAACCGTGTTCCATGAACGTCAGCCGCGGAAGGTCCACCTGGTCGGACTCAACGGCGCCGCAGGTCACGCGATCGTAGCCGCCGCCATCGCCGGCAAACAGCTCGCCAGCCTCGCCGTGGACACCCGCGGTTTCCGCTTTGCATCCATCACCGAAATCCGCGACCCAAACCTGCTCCCGGGCGCCGTGAAATACGGTGACCTGCCCGCGCTGCTGGCGTTGTGTGCCCCGCTGCCCACAGCGGTCGCCGGTGAAACGAACGACGCGCTGTCGCTCACCACCGCCGCCTTCCGGGCCGCCTCCGCTCAGCTGAGAATGCTGCCGCAGTCAACCTCTGAAAGCCTAGCGGAGTTTGTCATCAGCCAGGCATGAAGGGGCCCAGACCAATAGCCTTGACTGGCCGGTGTTTCGGATGTTCCGGAGGCTCCGGTTTCCGTTCACACGCCCACTTTCCATTCTGTCGGGCGAACAATCGATGTGAATCGGCCAGTCGGGCCCGGAACGCGCCTGGTGCGACGCTGCCCCCTCGGGCACGTAACGTGACCGGGGGGATTGACATAGACTGCACGCCTTTTCGCGGTGTCTTTTCACAATGGGTGGGAGAGCGAAAACCGAGGTGAATCGTGGCAGACGACTCACTCTTCCACCGGACTGGCATCGCTCGGCTCAAACACCACATGCCGATAATCCGAAACCATTTGCAGTGTCCGAATCAGAGGATACTGTTCCGGAACAGCGGCACGGGCGATGGTTTTGTCCGTGAGTGACAGGAAGATGTCCTGCAGAAGTTCCGGGAGCAGCATGACTCGGCCACCGGCAATCGTCTTGTGGACTTTCGTGCTGGCGAAAACGAAGAGTGCGATTTGTTCGATTTTTGCGTGGCTTTTCAGGCCTGGGAACAGGGCTGGGATATACTTGCGACCGCAGGCAAACTTCCGGTCGTACCGCACCGCTCGTTGCGACCACGATTGAGCATCCATGGATGGCTCGATATGCACGATTCCTCGTGATTCGGGGTTGTAGGCCACCACGTCGAGTTCGCATTCGTAGCCGCCAGTCTGGCGTGGCCCAACAAGCACGTTGCGCCGCACAAAATAGCCCTGATACTCGTACCACTCGGCAACCAGTTGTTCCAAAAAATTGTGCGCCATCTTAATGCCCCCACACGACTTCCGGG